>JAZLBU010000096.1:0-13321 GCA_045613845.1 Prevotella sp.
AAGACAGCAGCAGCAATGGTGATGCTGAGGCTTAGGTTCCTTTGTACGAAACCCTTGAAAAGTTGTATAAGACGTCTTACTGCTGAACAGCTGTTGGTTTTAGTATTCATGCCATTCGAGAACTGTAATAAAATGTTTACAAGGACAAAGGTACGTAAAACTTTTTATATAACAACATCTTATGCAAAAAAAAAATTACTGATTGTTTCTATAACTATACTCATTTATGCAAATATTCAACAAAATACACAATAAATGGAAACTTTCTCGCTGTTTTCTTTGGATTTTCACTTTATTATTTATAATTTTGCAATCCGATAACGAATAATTATGCAATGCTGAAGGTAAGTAAGAAAGATAGGTTGGCGGCACTGAGGCTGGTGATTCTGACGAACGAGTTGGGATCGCAGGAGGAGGTGATACAGGCTATGGCTCGACAGGGCATAGCGGTGACGCAGGCTACGCTTTCTCGCGACATGAAGCAACTAAAGGTGGCGAAGGCAGCGAACAGCGAGGGAAGGTATGTGTATGCCCTGCCTGAGGAAGGTGCCTACCGTAGGGTGCACCGTCCGCAGACCCCTGCGCAAAACATTCTTCCATCGCCTGGATATAAGTCGATACAGTTTTCAGGCAACATGGGGGTGATAAGGACGCAGCCAGGATTCGCCAGCAGCATAGCATCGAACATTGACCAGGTGGCTCCGCGTGACGTGATTGGCACAATAGCGGGTGACGACACCATATTTATAGTATTGCGCGAGGGAGCGAAACACCTGGATGTGGTGGACCAGCTGAGTGCGATAATACCGGAAATGGGAATATGACTAAAGACGTAAGAATATTGGTAGCAGACGAATCACACGAGAAATACGTGGATTTGATTCTGGATACTATCCGTATAGCAGCAAAGAAGCGCGGTACGGGTATCGCGGAGCGTACGCATGAGTACGTGGCAACAAAGATGAAGGAGGGCAAGGCAGTGATAGCCTTGGACTCTGAGGATAACTTCGCTGGGTTCAGCTATATCGAGACATGGGGCAATAAGCACTATGTGACGACATCAGGCTTGATAGTGCATCCTGACTATCAGGGACTGGGCATAGCGAAGCGAATAAAGGACTACACCTTTACGCTGGCTCGCATCAGATGGCCGAAGGCGAAGATTTTCTCTCTGACATCGGGCGATGCTGTGATGAAGATGAATACGGCACTGGGTTATGTGCCTGTGAGTTTCAACCAACTGACAGACGACGATGCCTTTTGGCGTGGTTGTGAGGGATGTACTAATCACGACATCCTGGTGGCGAAGAACCGTAAGTTCTGCATCTGCACAGGTATGCTCTATGACCCCGAGAAGCATAAGGGGGAGCCGACGCCAGCCAGTGTGTTCCAAGATGTGATGAAGACGTTGGCGAAGAGAGGGCTGATATAAAAGGTTCAAGCGCTTGCTTTGCAAGCTAGTTCAAAAGTTCAAAGGTTCAAAGTAAATTAAAAGATATGGCTAAGAAAAAAGTTGTAGTAGCATTTAGTGGAGGTCTGGATACCTCTTACACAGTGATGAAGTTGGCACAGGACGGATACGAGGTGTATGCCGCTTGCGCTAATACGGGTGGTTTCTCTGCTGAGCAGTTGAAGACCAACGAGGAGAACGCCTATAAGCTGGGCGCAGTGAAGTATGTCACTCTCGACGTGACACAGGAGTATTACGAGAAGTCGTTGAAATACATGGTGTATGGCAACGTGCTGCGTAACAACTGCTACCCCATCTCTGTATCTTCGGAGCGTATATTCCAGGCTATCGCCATAGCACGCTATGCCAACGAGATAGGTGCCGATGCCATAGCACATGGTTCTACTGGTGCAGGCAACGACCAGATAAGGTTTGACATGACATTTCTGGTGATGGCTCCTGGTGTGGAGATTATCACCCTGACACGTGACGGCAACCTGAGTCGTCAGGAGGAGATAGACTACCTGAACGAGCATGGTTTCTATGCTGACTTCACCAAACTGAAGTATTCATACAACGTGGGTATATGGGGCACCAGCATCTGTGGAGGCGAGATACTCGACTCAAAGCAGGGCTTGCCTGAGAGCGCTTACCTGAAGCACCCAACGAAGGAGGGTCCTGAGACCCTGAAGCTGGGATTCGAGAAGGGTGAGTTGTGCTCAGTGAATGGTGTGAAGTATGACGACAAAATCAAGGCTATACAGGCTGTGGAGGAAATAGGTGCTGCTTACGGCATAGGCAGAGACTGCCACGTGGGCGATACTATAATAGGTATCAAGGGACGTGTAGGTTTCGAGGCTGCTGCTCCTATGCTCATCATAGGTGCTCACCGCTTCCTGGAGAAATACACCCTATCGAAGTGGCAACAGTACTGGAAGGACCAAGTAGCAAACTGGTATGGCATGTTCCTGCACGAGTCACAGTATCTGGAGCCAGTGATGGCCGACATCGAGGCTATGCTGACAAGTTCACAGCGTAACGTGACTGGCGAGGTAGAGCTGGAGCTCCGTCCGCTGACCTTCAGCACCGTGGGTGTTGACTCTCCTAACGACTTGGTGAAGAACAAACTGGGTGAATATGGCGAGACAGCAAAAGCATGGTCATCAGAGGATGCCAAGGGCTTCATCAAGGTTTCTTCTACCGCACTCCGTGCGTATTATCTGGCACATCCAAACGAAAGAAGATGATTAAAGTAGGTATTTTAGGTGCTGCTGGCTATACGGGAGGCGAATTACTTCGCTTGCTCGTAAACCACCCAGAAGTGGAGATAGTCTTCGCTAACTCAGAGTCGAATGCTGGCAACAAGGTATATGATGTACACGAGGGCTTGATAGGCGAGACGGAACTGGAGTTTACCAGTGAGATGCCTTTCGACAAGGTGGATGTGGTGTTCTTCTGTTTCGGACACGGCAAGAGCGAGGCATTCCTCAAGGAACACACCATTCCTGAGGGAGTGAAGATAATAGACCTGGCACAGGACTTCCGCATCAAGGGCGAGCATGACTATGTTTATGGTTTGCCCGAGACGCATCGTGAGGAGATAGCGAAGTGTCAGCATCTTGCTAACCCTGGATGTTTCGCTACCTGCATACAGTTGGGACTGTTGCCATTAGCGAAGGCTGGTCTGCTGACTCACGACATCAGTGTGAATGCCATAACAGGCAGTACGGGAGCAGGACAGAAGCCTGGCGCTACGACCCACTTCTCATGGCGTAACAACAACTTCTCTGTGTATAAGTTGTTCATACACCAACACCTGCACGAGATAACGCAGACACTCAACGAACTGCGTCCAGACACAGCACCACGTGTGATAGACACACTGAACGAGGGCTATGACGCAGAGGGCATCACTGTCGATTTCATCCCCTACCGAGGAGACTTCGCACGAGGCATTTTCGCCACTGAGGTGGTGACACTCGACAAGGCGATGACAGAGGAGAAAGTGGTAGCTCTGTATAAGGAATACTACAAGGACGCTGCCTTCACCCACTACAGCGACAAGGCACTGGACATGAAGCAGGTGGTGAACACCAATAAGGCTCTGGTGCATGTGGATGTGTTTGGCAAGAAGGTGGTCATAACATCAATGATAGATAATCTGCTGAAGGGTGCCGTGGGTCAGGCAGTACAGAACATGAACATCATGTTTGGCATTGACGAAAAGGCTGGACTGAACTTAAAGGCGAGTGCCTTTTAAGACCCTTCAACTTTCAACATTCAACTTTCAACAATGAAACTTTTTGACGTATATCCCCTATTCGACGTAAACATCGTCAAGGGACAAGGCTGTAAGGTATGGGACGAGAAGGGGCAGGAGTACCTGGACCTCTATGGCGGACATGCCGTAATCAGCATAGGACACTGTCATCCTCACTATGTGGAGATGATGACGGAGCAGTTGAACAAGTTGGGATTCTACTCCAACTCAGTACAGAACAAACTGCAGGTGGAACTGGCCGAGCGTCTGGGCAAGGCATGTGGCTATGAAGACTGGCAGTTCTTCCTCATCAACTCAGGTGCAGAGGCTAACGAGAATGCTCTGAAGCTCGCTTCATTCAAGAACGGCAGAAAGCGTGTATTGTCAGCAAGCAAAGCATTTCACGGCAGGACATCATTAGCCGTAGAGGTGACCAACAACCCAAAGATTGTGGCTCCCATCAATGACAATGGTCACGTGACATTCCTACCAATGAACGACCTCGCAGCATGGGAGGCAGAACTGGCAAAGGGCGATGTGTGTGCCGTAATACTGGAGTGCATACAGGGCGTTGGTGGCATACAGATGGCTACCAAGGAGTTCTACCAGGGACTGCGTGAGGCAACAAAGAAATATGGTACAGTGCTCATCTGTGATGAGATACAGTGTGGCTACGGTCGTTCAGGCAAGTTCTTCGCTCACCAATGGCTTATGGACACACCAGACCAAGCGCCAGACCTTATCAGTGTGGCAAAGGGCATAGGCAATGGTTTTCCAATGTCGGGATTGCTGATATCACCTGATTTCAAGCCTGTCTATGGACAGCTTGGCACCACATTCGGTGGCAACCATCTGGCATGTACTGCAGCACTCGCCGTACTCGACGTGATGGAGCAGGAGAACCTAGTGGAGAATGCTCGCGAGGTGGGCAACTACCTTATGAAGAAACTCAAGGAACTGCAGGCATCACCTGAGGGTAAGCACATCACTGACGTGAGGGGCAGAGGCCTGATGATAGGTGTGGAGTTTGACATACCACATGCTGAGGTTCGTAAGCCATTGGTTTATGACCAGCACTGCTTCACGGGTTGCGCAGGTACCAACCTGCTGCGTCTGCTTCCACCACTCTGTATGACTAAGGAGAATGCGGATGACTTCATCAACCGCCTTTCATCTATAATCTCTCATCTTTAATCTCTCATCTATATGAAAGTTACAGTCATTGGCGCCGGCAACATGGGAGGCGCACTAATACATGGGTGGGCAAAGAACTCGCTTCGCTCGTACGAAAACGAAACGCTTCGCTACGAAAACGAAAACGGGGTCTCTCTTACCATCGCCGACAAGAACGAGGCTCTGCTTGCTCAGTTTAAGGAGACATACCCTGCCATCGAGACTACTACGGACAATGTAACAGCCGTGAAAGGTGCCGACATCGTGGTGGTGGTAGTGAAACCTTGGTTAATGCCTTTGGTGCTCGACGAGATAAAGGATGCCCTCGACCTTGAGAAGCAGATCATCGTTTCAGATGCTGCCAACTTCACCACTGAGAAACTGGCAGAGCAGTTGGGCGAGGCTGGACAGTACTGCTACGTCATCCCTAACATAGCCGCTGAGTATGGTGCTTCGATGAGTTTTATAGCCAAGGGCAAGAACACCAGTGATGAGAGTCTTGCCAAGGTGAAGGCACTCTACGACCTGTGTGGCGACACCCTCGTGGTGACAGAAAACCTCGTAGGTCCCGGCATGATGATGGCATCATGTGGCATAGCCTACGTGATGCGCTACATACGTGCCCAGATGGAGGGCGGCTGCGAGATGGGCTTCTACCCTGACCAGGCTAAGCAGATAGCACTGCAAACCATGCAGGGCGCGGTGTCACTGCTTAAGGAAACAGGTTGGCACCCTGAGGCAGCTATCGACAAGGTTACCACCCCTGGCGGTGTGACTATCAAGGGACTCAACGAACTCGACCATGCAGGCTTCAACTCTGCGGTGATACGCAGTTTGAAGGCAGGACTGAAATAGTGAAGAAGATACTGACACTATCATTGTTGCTGATAAGCATAGCCTTCTATTCTTTGGCACAGTCCATTGACCGCAAGGCTCTCGTCAGTCGCAACAATCCCATAATAACGACCATTGACACGCTGGCATCGCTCAGCGTGGGCAATGGTCGCTTTGCTTTCACTACCGATGTGACAGGACTGCAAACCTTTCCTGAGTATTATTCGCATGGTGTGCCATTAGGTACGCAGAGCGAATGGGGATGGCAGAGTTTTGATAATCCTGAGGACTACCGTATAGAGGAGTCGTATGCGATGAGCGACTTCGGGCATGGACATCCTGAACTATATGCTACCCAACCTCGTCAGGGACGTGCTAAGGAGGCTGCAGACTGGTTTCGTAGCAATCCTCATCGCCTGCATCTGGGGTGTATAGGTTTGGAACAGGAGGGATTGAAGGTTGAAGATATAAAGAATCCTCGCCACAGACTTGACATGTGGACTGGCACAATACGTTCCACATTTAACACTGGTCGTGGTGCATACTGGGTTACTACAGTGTGTCACCCTGATAGGGACATCGTGAGCAGTAGGATAGCGACTGAGAAGGTCAGCGGAGGCATAGCCATAAACCTTCGTTTTCCATACCCTACAGGCAAACACTCAGACGATGCATGTGATTGGCAGTCAGATACCCACTCTACTGAATTGGTTAGTCATAATGCACATGGTGCCATACTTAAGCGCACCATCGATGGCACAGAGTATTATGTATCGCTGAAATGGGAGGAGAAAGCGCAGCTGAGGGAGAAGAGAAAGAATTACTGGGTACTGCATACTAAGGGCCGCCAACTGACTTTCTGTTGTGAGTTCTCTAAGCAACCTGTTGCTGATATTCCTTCCTTTAATACCACCATTGACAGAGCTGCTGAGCATTGGCAACGATTCTGGCAAGAAGGTGGAGCAGTGGATTTCTCACAGTGTAAGGACCATCGTGCACCAGAATTGGAGCGCCGCGTGGTACTCAGTCTGTACTTGCTGGCTATACAGTGTGCAGGCAACACCCCACCACAGGAAACAGGACTGACCTACAACTCTTGGTTTGGTAAATTTCATCTTGAGATGATATGGTGGCACCAATCGTGGTTGCCGCTATGGGGACATCCCGCTATGCTCGACCGCACCCTGCGTTGGTATGCCACAGTAGAGCCTGTAGCAAAAGAGATAGCCACGCGGCAAGGCTTTAAGGGCGTTCGATGGATGAAGATGACAGACCCCTCAGGAGGGGAGTCGCCGTCAAAGATAGGCAGCTATCTTATATGGCAACAGCCACACCTTATATATCTTGCAGAACTGCTCTATAGAACCACCTCCGACTCCTTATTGCTTCAACGCTATGGGCGACTCATCGATGAAACAGCCACCTTTATGGCAGACTTTGCCACATACGATAGTCTTGCCAATCGCTATGTGCTTAAAGGTATGGTACCTGCACAGGAGACTCTGAAGGCCAGCACTACCTACAACTCCCCATTCGAACTCTCTTATTGGCATTGCACATTGGGTATGGCACAGCAATGGCGCATAAGGCGTGGACTGCTACCAATAGCGCAATGGAATGATATCATCAATAAGCTGGCACCGCTGGCGTATAACGAAAACGGCGGTCGCCTGTACCTTGCAGCTGAGTCTGCACCCCAAACCTATCAAACATTGGCACTCATCAGCGACCACCCTGCAGTGCTCGGAGCAGTTGGTATACTGCCCATGAGCAGGTTGGTGGACCAAAACATAATGAAAAATACATATCAGTGGATTCGTGACAACTGGAACTGGGATCGCACATGGGGGTGGGATTTCCCTATGGTAGCGATGAATGCTGCACGACTGGGCGACCCAGAGGGTGCCGTTGATGCACTGCTGATGAACAAACGAACCAACACCTATCTGCCTAATGGCCACAACTATCAGGATGCCCGTCTGCGCTGTTATCTACCAGGTAATGGCGGACTGCTCACCGCCATCGCTCTGATGTGTGCAGGATGGGATGGATGCCAGACAAAAAATCCTGGCTTTCCCAAAGACGGGAACTGGAACGTTCGCTGGGAGGGTTTGGCGCCATTACCCTAACTAAGGTGATAAAAAATCGCCACAGAGGCTATTGTTGCTCACTTTGGCTTCGCCCCCACCACTGCCAAGCGCTACCTTCGCCAACTCACGGAGCTCGGTTACTTGGAAGCGCATGGTGGCAATAAGAATAGGTCATACAGCAAGAAATAAGGATAGCCCAATCCTTGCACCAACCCAAGTGCAAGGATTTTTTTGTCCAACTTTTGGGGTGCACTTCATCTCTAAAATCACATTTTCCTCTTTTTTATTTTGCGAAAAGAAAAATAATTCTTAAATTTGCAAACGTAAACCATTACTGAAGCCCTTAGTGGGATTAGGGATGGGGAACATATTTTATGAATATGGCGTTTTCTTTACGCTTTGGTTTTGACGTGTTGGAACTTCGCAAATTCAGACTTCTTGTCAAAAACAAAGCAACGGGAACGCCCCTTGTGGTGTATTACAAGCAGTCGCTGCATTTTTGCAGTGTTATGCTCTATATACATCGGCGTGGGGCTTTCAGCGTTGCTCGTTTCGGCAAGAAGGGCAATGCGAAGGCCTCAACACGTGGAACGGGCAAAGAACTGGCTCCACGTTTTTTATTCGTATATAAACTAACCTAAAATATAAACCTTCTGCTGAAGGGAGCTAAGCAGAAAACATGAAATAATTATGTTCAAGGATTATTATTTGATTCTATGTATTGGCACTAATGCCAAACCTGATGAAATTGAGAGGGCATACAATGACTCCCTTAACAACACTGCTCCTAATAGTATTGACAGGACAGAAATTCAAGAAGCGTATGCTGTGTTGTCAAATCCGAATACAAAATCTCTTTATGATAAAGAACTTGCGAATTATAACCTATCAAACGATTTTGAAAACTATAAGATAAAGGACAAAAAATTAGCGAAGACTATAGAGTCTTTACAAAAAAACAATAGCTATGGCATTATTAAAAAAATTGGTTTAGGATGTCTTTGGATTATAGTATTTATATTTGTTCTTATATTTAATCTCGCTTTTGGAACATTGATGAAATCATGTGGCAGAGATTCTGTAAGATATAGTCAGTCCTCTTTTATAACTTTAAATCAAACAAACCATGTTTAGAAACTATTATAAGACGCTTAACATATCATCAAAAGCCGATGATAAGGAAATATATTCTGCATATGAGAAAAGTGAATTGCACCCTATTCTATTAGATGAAATTAAAATGGTTCTGATGAATAAGTCATTAAAAACTATGTACGATGCTGAAGTAGAGAAATATGAATTATCGGAATCAAAACAGAAGTATGAGATTTCCAATGCAGTTCTCGACAGGGAAATTAAGAAAATAAAAATGTATGCATATAATAAGTCGCAAATGCTACCATACGAGAATAAAGATGATAAAACAACTCGAATCGTCAAATTTCTGTGGTCATTAACTCTTACAATACTATTGTATGGACTGGTTAATGGAATTTTTAGTTACTATAGGGGAGTTAGAATGGAGGAAAGAAGACAAAAATGGATGAATAGCTATTACGTTAAACCTGCAAATTCTTCAGTAGCTAATGTTACTGCTATACCTAAACAGACATATGCTAAATCATAAAATGGAGAACTTATTTTTGATGTATATAATGGTAGCTTCTGCAAATTCTTAACAAATGGGTAATAATATGAATAATTTTACAATAATTGTTATAATTGTGGCTGGAATCCTAAAAGACATCATCACTACAATTTTAATTTTATGTGTTTTAAGTTGGTTGTTGTGCGATATAGATCAGAATAAAGAATACACGTGGTATTCTGGAATTTGGCATGGTATTTTTTTCTTGGGGAATTTTGCAAGAAGCTGGTTTTCTGATGCACTATATAAAGCAGAAACATACACAACAGCTTATAATGTCTTGTATTGGATTTTTAGCATTTGGACCACATTTGGGGTTATTTTTGGAGGCCATAATTACAATAGGTCATAATATGCCAGAGTTCAATATGTACTATATACTCTACAGAAGGGTCTCAATATCCTCAAGATGAGTGACGGCACAACACGAAAGGTTGTGAAGTGAGGTTTTAGATTACAGCTAACAAATAAAGGATTATAGTTAAGGCATCCATGCACTTCAATGTGTATGGATGCCCTTGCTTGAGAAACGTGCTATGGTTACACTCTTTGCAGCCATTCGCCCATAAACTTATCGTAAACCTCGTAGATTCCTTGCCCTTGGGTAAGCAGTTGCTTTTCCATCAACGATTGTGCCGATTTCTGCACACTGCTGGCAGAGGCGAGGTGGTGACGTTTGATGAATGTCATACCGGTAATCTGAGTAGCCTTACCTTCACGGCTGACTGCGATGAGAAGGTCACGCTGACGGGCGGTAAGCTGGTAGAGAATATCCTTGTATGCTTCTTCGTTCTGATTGATGATTTGTTGTACCGCACTGTCCACGTCATCTATTTGGACAGAATCCTTTGTAGCAAAGAGCTGGTTCAGCACTTTCTGCAGATACCACGTGGTGCCATCAAAGCGGTCGTATATCGCCTTTACCACTCCTTCAGCAATCTTCTTTCCTACACGTTCGAAGTGGTTTCGGGCAAAGATTTCATATTCTGATAACGCCACAGGCTTCAGGAACATCAGCGATACGCTTTGATAGAATGGGCGAGCTGGCGATGAGAACATCTCGCTCATCAAACTCTTTTGTGAACCAGAGAAAAGAAAAACGGCATTACGGCATTGCTGCACGTATGTACGCATCAGCTCCTCTACATTACGCTCTGGATAGTCGGCAATAGCTTGAAACTCATCGATAGCCACTATGCATCTACGGTCTGCCGAACTGAGGTAGTTGAATATCTCTTCAAGAGTGAAGTCGGGTGACTTGATATCGCCTAAACCAACATTCCAACTGGCGTTGCCCTGACCGTCAAAGGAAATTCCCGTGCGCAATGACGTGACAAAACGCAGGAATCCGTCAATAGCGGACTGCCCACGTGGTTTCAGGCGGTTGACTATTGCCTGTCCCATACGATAGACCATGTCCTGCATGTTCTTCGTAGCATAGATGTCTATCAAGAAAGTATAATAATTGTCTTGAATATCCTGTCTGGCAAAGCAATGGTGTATCAGGCCTGTTTTTCCCATGCGGCGGGGCGATATCAGCGCTGTGTGGTTGCCATTAGTGAGCAGAGTAGTGAGCTCCACGGTCTCTGACTTGCGATCACAAAAATAGTCGGGCGATTCATAGCCGTATGTGATGAAGGGATTATCTATCATGTGTCATGAAATGTTTTGTTAGACGCTGCAAAGATACATCTTTAATTTGATATCGCCAAGCAATTATCTAAAAAAGATTATCCAAAATGGATAAAATGTGTTACAACGGTGTGTGGATGCCTGTTTTTTGTAATTTGCAGGGAGTAAGCAAAAGAAAGATTTTGGTGACAAAGTGATTTTTCGTAATGGCATTTCCTTGCGATTTTTGCAAGCAAGTGCGGATGTGGGGTCAAATTTGTAATTCTCGTGCATTTTACACAAGGGGCTGATAATCAGGTGGTTGTATTTCGGAGTGCTGTTTTTTACTCGAAAAAATCGCAGAAATGGGTGGATAAACTGCACTTTTGGGGCGTAATAACTATGCTTTTGCCCTGCAATTGCTTTGCTTCTGGATGTAGAGGCATTGCCTCTGCGCGTAGAAGCAATGCTTCTGCATGTGGAAGCTTAGCTTCTGCAGCTTTTTGCTTGGGAACCTGCCCTTGATGCTCTCTATTTTGCGTTTTTCGCTTACACTTTTTGAAGTGACGTTTTGCCATGAAATATGCCGTTTTGATGACACTCTGACTTTCACAGCATCAAGGAATATGAGAAATAAAAAAATGAAAATTGAAAAAAGTTCCCGTTCCCGTTCCCGTTCCCGTTTTTTTTTTGTAACTTTGCCGTCACATTATATATTAAGGTGATGCATAGAATAGTAGTAAAGGTGGGCAGCAATGTGCTCACAACAGATAAGGGAAAACTTGACATAACACGACTCTCGTCGCTCGTGGACCAGATAGCGTGGATGAGGGAGCAGGGCTATGAGGTGATACTCGTGAGCTCTGGTGCCGTAGCGTGTGGCAGACAGGAGCTGAGGGGACAGACTCCGCCTGACCTCGACTCCGTGGAACAGCGACAGCTCTACTCCGCTGTGGGACAGGCAAAGTTGGTGAACCACTACTATGACCTGTTCCGCGAGTACGGTCTGCACGTAGGTCAGGTGCTCACGATGAAAGCAAACTTCGAGGCTGGCGACCAATACAAAAACCAGCAGTCGTGCATACAGTTGATGCTGGACAACGGTGTCATTCCCGTAGTGAACGAGAACGATACGGTGAGTCTCACTGGTCTGATGTTTACTGATAACGACGAGTTGTCAGGCCTCATCGCCCAGATGATGAAGGCTGAGACACTCATACTGCTGAGCAACATCGACGGCATATACACTGGTGACCCTAAAGACCCTGCGAGTCAGTTGATAAGAGAGGTAAAGCCTGAGGACAACCTCGATGAGTATATCCAGACTAAGAAGAGTAGCGCAGGACGTGGTGGTATGGAGTCGAAATACCATACGGCTCGCGAGGTGGCAGCCTCTGGCATCCGCGTGATGATAGCAAATGGCAAGGCCGAGAATATACTGCCACGATTATTGAAAGACCCAAAGAGAACAAAGCATACAGAATTCCTATGTTAGAACAGTTTATCATAGCAAAGAAGGCATCACGTGCCTTAGCTCTTATCTCGGACGCAAAGCGTGATGAGGTACTCCTTGCGGTGGCTAACGCCATCAAGGTAAATGAAGAGACTATCCTCAAGGCAAACGAGGACGACCTCAGTCGCATGGACAAGACGAGTCCGCTGTATGACCGTCTGCAACTCACCACCAAACGCTTGGAGGATATAGCCAACGACATGCGAAAAGTGGCACAGTTGCCTTCGCCTCTGGGCAGGGTGCTCAAGGAGAAGACTCTTGAGAATGGTCTGCATCTGCGCAGGGTGTCAGTACCATTCGGGGTTATCGGCATGGTGTTCGAGGCTCGTCCTAACGTAGCATTCGACGTATTCTCACTCTGCTTCAAGAGTGGCAACGCCTGCGTGCTGAAAGGTGGCAAGGATGCTGACAGCTCAAACAAGGCTATCGTGGCACTCATCCATCAGGTGCTCACAGAGAAGGGCATCGACACTGGTGTGGTACAGCTATTGCCTGCTACTCACGAGGCTACTGGCGAGATGCTAGGGGCTGTGGGATATATCGACGTATGCATACCACGTGGTGGAAGAAAACTCATCGACTTCGTGCGTGACAATGCCAAGGTGCCAGTCATCGAGACAGGTGCTGGTGTGGTGCATGCCTACTTCGACAAGGATGGCGACATAGAGAAAGGCAAGCGCATCATCAACAATGCCAAAACTCGTCGTGTGAGCGTATGCAATGCCCTCGACTGCCTCGTGAT
>JAZLBU010000097.1:0-2221 GCA_045613845.1 Prevotella sp.
GCACCATTTTGCTTGTTATCACACTTGCAATGCTCTGCAGCGCACTGCTCTTTCCGTTACTTGATGCACTACCCGTAGCTGCTGTCACAGCATCAGCTACCTTACTCAGCTTTCCATTCAACTGCGCATTGGCAACACCTACTGTCAGCATCGCTAATGCAATAATTGATACAATCTTTTTCATTTCTATAAATGTTGTCTTTGTTGTCCTTGTTGTCGTTTTAATCATTGTTCCCGTTAACGTTCCCGTTCGCTGTGGCGCCAGCCACAGCGTTGGTGAGTTTCACAAATTCTTCGTGGGTAAGTTGTTCTGGTCGTTTCATAAGGAACTCCGCTGACAGGGGGAGCGACAGGGGGTCTGCTACTATCTGCTTCAGACTCACCCTCAGCATTTTTCTGCGTTGGTTGAAGGTAGCCTTCACCACACGTTTGAACAAATCCCAGTCACATCCTAAATCTGTACGGCTATTGCGTGTCATGCGAATCACTGCCGACTTCACCTTGGGTGGTGGGTTGAACACCGTCTCGTCCACCGTAAACAGGTATTCAGTGTCATACCACGCCTGTATCAGCACTGACAGTATGCCGTAGGTCTTGCCTCCTGGCTGGGCTGCTATGCGCTGAGCCACCTCGCGCTGTATCATTCCCGTACAACAGGGTATCAGTTCCTTGTTGTCCAGCATCTTAAAGAATATCTGCGACGATATGTCATAAGGGTAGTTGCCTGTCAACACAAACTGCTTGCCTTCAAACACATCCCTCAGGTCCATCTTCAGAAAATCACCTTGGATAAGCCAATGGCCTTCGTTTTCGTAGCGAAGCGTTTCGTTTTCGTACGAACGTAGTGAGTTTAAGTACTCCACCGACTCCTCATCAATCTCCACAGCCTTGAATGGTCGTGGTTTGGTCACCAGAAACTGTGTCATCACCCCCATACCAGGACCTATCTCCAGCACTGGTATGTCAGGGTATGCATCCACCGTATCGGCAATGCGCTTCGCAATTCCCAAGTCAGTCAGGAAGTGCTGACCCAGATTTTTCTTTGGACGAACTTTTTTCATCTACATGTATAATAAGGTTCAAACGCGCTAAAGCGCTGGTTTAAGATGGTGAGTTGCTCTTAACAGAGCAAGAAATCTATCAAATCTTTCAAAAATCTTTCAAATCTTTAATTATTTATTTTGTTTGATTTGGATCGATTTGTGGGATTTCTCGCCGTTAGGCGACTAAAATATTATCGTAGCCAAAGGCGTATCGTACGAAGTTATTCTCGTTTCTTCTTCATACTCAGGGCGGCTACGGCGTAGAGGCCAAGGGCAGCTACGAGCATCGTCTGCACCGTGTGCACTATCAGCACAAAGAACAGTGCTGGGGCATCAGCCACTCCATAGAGTATCAGCATGGTCTTTACGGCAAAGTGCCATGAGCCAGCACCATTAGGTGTGGGCACCAGCACAGCTATCGAACCCACTATAAAGGTTACAGCGGCACAGGTCAGTCCCAGTTCTGCCGTCTCCTCAAAACAGAAGAAAGTGAGGTAATAGTGCATAAAGTACGCACCCCATATTCCTATGCTGTAGAACAGGAACAGCGGCACATTATTCACATTCTTCAGCGACATCACTCCGCTCCACACTCCCTGCATGGTGGTCTTCACCTTGTCATAGAATGCCAGCTTCTTTCTGAACACATAGAGCGACATCATCGCCATCAGTCCGCACAGCGCCGTCACCAGATAACCCGTTTGGCTGAACATGCCGAGCAATTCGCCAGCCCTTGTGCCTGTCCTGTCAAAGAAATGTATGAACACAGGCAACTGTGCCAACAGCACCGTCAGCGTCACCATCAGTATTATCAGCGAATCCACCGCTCTCTCTGTCACCACCGTGCCCAGAGCTTTGGCAAACGATGTTCGTTCCCATCGCTTCAGCACTCCGCAACGTGTGAACTCGCCTATTCTGGGTATCATCAGCGATGCAGCGTATGATATGAATATGGCATATATGGTGGTAGAAGTGCGAGGGCGCTCTCCCAAAGGTTCCAGAGCCTGCTTCCATCGCCATCCCCTGAACATCTGAGCCAGTATGCCGAAAGGAAACGATGCTATCATCCACCACCAGTTCATCTTGTGCAACAGCACATCCTCGATGGTTTTCCACTCGAATCCTCTGTACATCCAATAAAGTATAGCCCCACCCAGTATGAGTGGAGCTCCTATGTT
>JAZLBU010000098.1:0-68650 GCA_045613845.1 Prevotella sp.
TGACAACCTTATCAGTAAAAAGACAACCTTTTCAGTAAAGATGTCAACTTATCCAGTAAAGTGTCAACCATGTCAGTAAAACCACTGTCAACTGCTTCAGGAAAATAACAAAAAACTGTCAACCAAAATCAGGAAAAGACAGGATAAGTGTTTCGCGTTTCAGCGTTTCAGTGAGTATTTGTGATTTCAAAAAACCTTACTTTAATATATAACTAATTAATAATAAATAAGTTATATAATAATAAGAGAGAAATGAAACCCTGTATACCCCCTACTGAAACGCTGAAACGCTGAAACGGTTAAGCATACATCTCTCCCCTAAGAAGCATTAAATCAGCAAGTTACGAGCCAGGTTACTTGTTCCACTTATCAGTATTGACCTGAAATAAGGACAGTTTATATCAGTTTATCCCCCTAAAAAGCTTCTGAAAAGGTACTGAAATTGCTTGTTTCTGTGTTTTTCATCCCAGTTAGTGCACATAAGGGGTGTTCGAAAAATTAAAAAGAATTTTGCATTTAACCTCACTTACTCACATAGGGGCTCTCAAGGCGCATGAATACTGGGATGAGGCAAGTGGGGGTGAAAGTGCTCTACCCCACTCGCAACCCCACTTTTGACCCAACTATGGTGACTATTGCTTTATAGGGGAAAATGGAAAGTTACATTAGCTACAATCTCAAATCTCAGTATCTCAGTTAAAAAGTAGATACCCTATTATCCTGCACTCCTCTCTAATAAGCTTTATAACTTATTAATATTAAATAATTAATATATAATAATATAAAATGAGAGAGTGAAGGGGTACCTTAAAAAACAACTGAGATACTGAGATTGAGATTACAAATAGAACTCTTTCTTGCTCAAACAGCTGATAATGAGATAGTTAAAAAAAAGGCGATAACTAACACCTAGGGAAATACCCTTAAAATAGGCTAAATCATCTCAATAATTTCCTCTAAAAAGCCTCTGAATGTGTGTACAAATTGCTTGTTTCTGTGTTTTTCATCCCAGTTAGTGCACAAAAGGGTTGTTCTAAAAATTAAAAAGAATTTTTCATTTCAACCTCACTTACTCACTTAGAGGCTCTCAAGGCTCATGAATACTGGGATTAGGATAGTGACCTATGTTTGGCTATACCTCACTTAGAGGTCACTTTTGATCCTGAAATTCACACTTTTGCTTTATAGGGGGAAAAATCTGTGTGAGTGGGATGAATGGATGTCACTAAACTATATTAGAAATGATATAAAATGTTAATAAAACTAATTTTTTATATGCGAAATGATATAAAGTCTGATTTTTTTGTAATTTTGCATCCGATATAATATAATTTCAGTATGGGAAGGACTAAATTATCGTTGATTGTCAAGGCTCTGCGTAAGGAATACGGAATTACGCAAGAGGAACTTGCTATGAAGTCTGGAGTAGGACTGTGTTTTGTTCGTAATCTGGAACAGGGTAAGACTTCGTTGAGAATGGACAAAGTGAACAAACTCCTGGACTTGTTTAATTATGAATTGACGGCAAACAAGAAGGTATGAGACAGGCGGAGATATATAGAAAAGGAATGCTTGCTGGCATTCTGTCAGAGGACGGAGGCGAGTACAGATTCTGTTATGATAAGGCTTATATGGAGCAAAAGGAAGGCTTGCCTATAAGTTTGACTTTACCGTTGCAGGAAGATGCGTTTGTTAGTCCTGTTCTATTTCCTTTTTTCGATGGGCTGATACCTGAAGGGTGGTTGCTGGATGTGGCTATCAGAAATACTGATATCAGCATACTTGACCGAATGTCTTTGTTGCTGTTGTGTTGCAAGGACTGTATAGGGTCAGTAAGTGTTGTACCTGTAAATGATGGAGGAAATGCGTAATGTGTAGATGTCTGTTTTGCTATAAGGAATTAGGTAAGGGCGAGAAGGATTTTCATCCTCAATGTGCAAAGAAATTCTTTGGACTCCAAGAGGCACCATTGTTGGATTATAGACATGAGGAGTTGGATAAACTTGCTGAACAGGTAATACGCTCTCAAACGTCTTTGACTGGAGTGCAACCTAAACTTTCGCTAAACCTTAATAAACATGAGGGGACAAGTCGTCTGACTATTGTTGGTCTATGGGGGGACTACATATTCAAACCTCAAACGGAAGACTATATTCAGTTGCCTGAAAATGAGGACTTGACCATGCATCTTGCAGAAGCAGCAAAGATAAGTGTTGTGCCTCATAGTCTCATTCGTATGGCTGATGGGGAATTGGGATATATAACAAAACGTATTGACAGAACCAAAAATGGTGAGAAGGTAGATATGGAGGATATGTGTCAGTTGACTTTGCACCCTACAGAGTATAAATATAAAGGTTCGCACGAGCAGATAGCAAAGGCAATAATGCAGTATTGTGATATGCCTAAACTGGAGCTTGCCAACTATATGCAACTGTTGCTATTCTGCTTTGTAACAGGCAATAATGACATGCATCTGAAGAATTTTTCTATCTATCGCCCTAAGAATATATATCAGCTTGCTCCTGCCTATGACCTTCTCAATATTGCTATTGCTAATCCTATAGATAAGGAAGAGTTGGCTCTCACACTTTCTGGTCGCAAGTCGAAATTGCAACTGAAAGACTTCTTGAAGGCTGGAGAAGCTATGGGATTAGAGGAAAAAGTGATAATGCATCTTATAGGTAATATGCAAAAAGCGTTACCAAAGTGGAAAATGCTGATTCAGTCCTCATTCCTGACTGAAGAAATGAAGGTAAAATATGAGCAACTTGTCACTTCTAGATTAGAACGTATAAAAGCATAAACAAACATTCTGTCATAGAAACAGTATTTTTCCTGACAAAGTGAGTTTTTCTGAAAGCGCGAGAGTGAAGAATTTAGAGGCGAGAGGGAAGTTGGTTTCAAATTCTGGAATCTCGCGATTTTTGTAAAAGATTGGTTGTCAAAGGGTTGAAAAATGGGGTGATTTTTGTGCTGTGATATTGGTGTAATAATCTACGAATAAGGGTCGGATTTTTGGTTGCAGAAGCAATGCTTTTGCATACAGAAGTAATGCTTCTATCTCTAAAAGTAATGCTTTTATAGTTGGAAATTGAGATTTGCCCGATTTCTGGTTAAAAACGGGGTGTGGAATGCTCCAGATTTGATTTTGAAACGGAGGTTTTTCAGTGAGCAGAGTGTCACGAAAAGGTGGTTTTTGCTTACGTTTTGTTATTTGGGTGGTACTCGCATAAAAAGCGGTGTTTGTAGTTTATTCGCTGTTCGCTCATTATATTTATTTCTCGCAAAGTCGAGAAGGTTATCCTCTAAGAGGATTTAAGTCTTCTCCAGTAGTGTCCATATATGAGCAAGCTCCTATAGTGTCCACTCCTGTCTGTGACTTGGCTTTTCAAGCCTAACCTTCTCTACGCAAAGAGAACTCCGCTCTGCGCCTGAGCTATAGCGAAGAAAGGTCGTGCTTTCAGCACTCACGCCAAGACCATGCGGAATGGGTACAAGTAGAAGGTGACGAGGGACTCCGAGCTATGCTCGCCAGAGCAAGAGCACCCACTGGAGCGCAAGACAAAGTACAATTCTTAACCCGAAGGCTCTCTTTGCGTAAGCTTCAAAGAAGCGTCTTGGCTCTTTGCGTAGAGGTGATAGCCGCTGTCAGGCAGTGTGATATAAGATTGATGCTTATGAAAGCGTGCTTGCAATAAGCATCATATCGTTATCACAAACTCCGAAGGAGTATCACCTCGCTTGGCGTGAAAAACAATCAACTCAAGGATTTACTAGTGGGTAAGATTATTATTTCAAATAAATTAAGCGTTTGTTAAGATTTTTAATGAGGTAAAAGTTAGGCTAAGTGCAAAAAAAATAGTACCTTTGCAGTTATGAATTTGAACAAGACGATGCGTAATATATTTAACTGCTTAGTAGTCAGTTTGCTAACCATAGCCTTCCCTCTTAATATATGTGCTCAGGATGACGCGTGGGTGGAGTGTGAGGACACTTGTTCGCACATTCACGGCATAGACATTTCTCATTATCAGGGTGAGGTGTTCTGGGAGCATGTGGGCGACACGAAAATGGCTTATTGCTACATCAAGGCTACTGAGGGTGGCGACAGGATAGACTCAAGATACGAGAATAACCTGAAGATAGGTCACAGCTACGGCATAAAGGTGGGCTCATACCACTTCTACCGTCCGAAGACGGAGCAGGAGCTGCAGCTGAACAACTTCATGGTGCAGTGCAAACCAAGCGAGCAGGACCTGATTCCGATGATTGATATAGAGACCACGAACGGCCTGCCTACAGAGGAGTTCTGCGACTCGCTGTTTAAGTTCCTCGACATGGTGGAGCGTGCCTACAAGCAGAGACCTCTGCTATATACTGGTACGAACTTCTACAACAAGCATCTGGCTGAGAAGGTGGACAGATACCTGGTGATGATTGCCCAATATACCCCTGAGGAGCCTAAGCTGGTGGACGAGAGGGATATCACCCTGTGGCAATATACTGGCAAGGGCAGCCTGAACGGTGTGAGGGGTCATGTGGACAAATCACGTTTCATGGGCAACCACACGCTGAGAGAACTGAAGTTTAAACACCGTAAGGGGGAGGAATGACGATACGCGAGCATAGCTCGCTACGATACGTTGCTAAAGCAACTACGATACGTCGCTGAAGCGACTACGATACGCGAGCACAGCTCGCTACGATAACGAACCTTTGAAAAAAAAGTAATATGCTGATAAAATGTCCTGAATGTAATAATGAGGTAAGCGATAAGGCTGAGATATGCCCTCACTGCGGGGTAAAAATCTCAGGTAATCCTGAGATAACGGGAACGGGAACTAACCCCTCTCCTAAAGGAAGGGAACAAGGAAACGGCAAGTCAAATGCTGTGTGGGTGGTATCACTCATCATAGCCCTGGCGGTGTTTGGTGTGGGTTACTATTTCTACAGTCAGGCGCAACAGAATAAGGAGCAGGAGGCATTTGAGTATGCCCTGCACAGCAATGACCTGATGGTGATGCAAAACTACCTGAGCAAATATCAGGAAGCACCCCAAGAGCATCGTGACTCCATCAATCACGTGATTGACATGATGAAGTATGAGGATCAGGAGTGGAATAACGCCGTGAACAGCGGTTCGAAGAATGAGCTGCTGAAATATATAGAGGAGAATCAGAACTCGCCCCATGTAACTGAGGCTAAGAACATGATTGACTCGATAGACTACAACCACGCTATGCGTGAGTATAAGAGCAGCAAGAATGCTCAGGCTCTGCAGAAATACCTCACTGAGCACCCTAACGGCAGATACTCATCACAGGTGCAGGACTTGATGGATGAGCTGAAGAGTGTGGAGGTGACTCCTGAGGAAATGGATATGGCGAAGGGTGTTTGCAGAAAATTCCTTCAGGCCATAAACGCAAGGAACGAAGCTAAACTGCTTAGTACGGTGACAGAGATACTGGAGTCGTTCCTTAATCGCACAGGAGCATCAAATGCCGATGTGGTGACATTCATGAACAAACTGTACAAGGATGACATCACCAACATGAACTGGTATATGATGGACGACTTCAAGGCTGAGAAGGTGGATAATGTCAACGGGAAGAACATCAGGGTGCAGTTTGGTGCCGAGCAGCGTATGGAGCGCACTGACCCAAGCAAGGAGAAGGTGGCTAAGTACATCATCTTTGCCGATGTGACACCAGAGGGACTGATAACCCGATTTAACATGAAGAAAGTGGCGATAGCAGAATGAATTTTAAGTGGAACATAGAAGAACAGACTGAACTGCAGAAGAAACAAGCGGCTGAGCTGAGCGAAAAGCTCAACATCTCCCCTATCCTGACGGCTCAGTTGGTTAAGCACGGAATCTCAACAGAATCTGCTGCTAAGAGGTTCTTTCGTCCACAACTTTCAGACCTGATAAACCCCTTCTTGATGAAAGATATGGACCTTGCCGTTGACAGACTGAACGATGCCATAGGTCATAAGGAACGCATATTGGTGTATGGCGACTATGATGTAGATGGATGCACGGCAGTGACATTGGTGTACAAATTCCTGCAACAGTTCTATAGCAACATCGACTACTACATTCCCGACCGTTATGACGAGGGTTACGGAGTGAGCAAGAAGGGCATAGACTTTGCCAAGCAGCAGGGAGTAAGCCTCATTATCATACTGGATTGTGGCATCAAGGCGCATGAGGGAATAGCCTATGCCAAGAGCCTAGGAATAGACTTTATAGTGTGTGACCACCATGTGCCTGACGATACCCTGCCTGATGCATACGCCATACTCAACCCAAAGCGCACAGACGATACCTACCCCTTCAAGCACTTGTGCGGATGTGGTGTGGGATTCAAGTTCATGCAGGCATTTGCCAAGAATAACGGCATACCATTCTCAAAACTCATATCGCTGCTGGACCTCTGTGCCATCAGTATAGCTGCCGACCTGGTAGAGGTGACTGACGAGAACAGAATACTGGCCTATCACGGCCTGAAGATGCTGAACCAGACACCATCACTGGGTGTGAAGGCAATAATAGACACTTGCGGACTAAGCGACAGAGAGATAACGATGAGCGACATCATGTTTAAGATAGGTCCGCGCATCAATGCCTCAGGCCGTATGGAGAACGGCAAACTGTCAGTTGACCTGCTGATACAGAAGGATTATGCCACAGCTATGGCAATGGCAAAGCACATAGACGAATATAACGACCTGCGCAGAGAGGTGGACAAGCAGATGACTGAAGAGGCTAACCAGATTGTAGAGAAACTGGATAAGCAGCAGCATCCGCAGTGTATCGTATTATGTGACGAAAACTGGACCAAGGGCGTAATAGGCATTGTGGCATCAAGACTAACTGAAGTGTACTTCAGACCCACCATAGTGTTGACTCGCGATGGTCAGTTTGCTACGGGTTCAGCACGCTCAGTGTCAGGTTTTGACGTCTATGCTGCCATAAAGAGCTGTAGAGACCTGCTCATCAACTTCGGAGGACACACCTACGCCTGCGGAATGACGATAAAATGGGAAGATGTGGAAAGGTTCAAACTGCGCTTCCAGCAGTATGTTAAGGAACACATTCAGGAACAGCATACCGAACCAACGATAAACGTAGATGCCATAATAGACTTCAGCAGCATCAACAAACGACTGTATCACGACCTGAAACGCTTCTCGCCATTCGGTCCAGGCAACACCAAACCTGTGTTTGCCACCAAGGGAGTGTATGACTTCGGAACCTCAAAGGTGGTGGGAAGAAAACAGGAGCATATAAAACTGGAACTGGTAGATTCAAAATCGCCTACCGTAATAAACGGCATAGCCTTCGGACAAGCCCAGTCAGCCCGATACATCAAGTCAAGACGTTCGTTTGACATAGCCTACACGATAGAAGAAAATGTATATAAGCGAGGTAATGTGCAACTTCAGATAGAAGATATACACTTCAGTGAGTAAACCTGACAACCTTTACATAGAAACACTACAACGGTATTTCGGATACGACTCATTCCGAAGTATTCAGCTTGACATCATTAAGAGTATTTCAGAAGGCAATGACACACTGGGACTGATGCCCACAGGTGGAGGAAAGAGCATCACTTTCCAAGTGCCAGCCCTCATGATGGATGGGGTATGTATAGTAATCACCCCCCTCATAGCGCTGATGAAAGACCAGGTGATGCACCTCAAGCAAAGAGGCATAAAAGCTGAGGCTATATACTCAGGTCTGACTCATGACGATATACTGCGCATATTGGATAACGCCAGTTATGGTGGGGTGAAATTCCTCTATGTTTCACCTGAAAGACTCTCCTCCCCCCTATTCCTCTCAAAACTGAATTATATAAAGGTGTGTTTCATAACAGTGGATGAGGCACACTGTATATCGCAGTGGGGATACGACTTCAGACCCTCATACCTGCAGATAGACAAGATAAGAGAAATGCTGCCTGAAGCACCTGTGCTGGCACTCACGGCAACAGCTACGCCACAGGTGATAGAAGACATACAAAAGAAACTGAACTTTGGCAAATACACCCAGGAAAAGACGGGGGTGTATAAGATGAGTTTCAGGCGCGAGAACCTGTCGTATGTGGTTAGATATACTGAGGACAAATATGAGGAGATGGTGCACATACTGCAATCAGTAAAGGGTAGCGCCATAATATACACCAGAAACAGAAAACGCACCAAGGAACTGGCTGAGGTGTTGGAACAATACGGCATTACGGCAACATTCTATCATGCAGGTCTGGATTTTGCCATTAAAGACACACGCCAACAGGAGTGGCAAGAGAACAAATACAGGGTAATGGTGGCAACAAACGCATTCGGTATGGGTATAGACAAACCAGATGTGAGACTTGTCATTCACTTTGACTGTCCAGACTCGCTGGAGGCTTATTTCCAGGAAGCAGGCAGAGCTGGACGAGACGGTAAGCGTTCGTATGCCGTATTGCTATATAACAAGGATGACAGCAAGAAACTGTTGCGACATGCTGACACCTCTTTCCCACAGAAGGAATACATACGCAAGGTGTATGATAATCTGGCATACTACTTCGAATTGCCTGAATATGACGGCGAGGGAGTAAGGTTTGAGTTTAATGAGGAAGTGTTCTGCGTACGCTTTCATCACTACCCCACCTCACTCGAGGCTGCACTCTCCATACTGCAAAATGCAGGATACATAGAGTATGACCCTGAGCCAGATTCTAACCCAAGAATCATGATAACAGTGCCTCGCAACGAACTGTATGAGCTAAAAGGACTGTCGAAAACAGAAGAGGATGTTATCACGGCGTTGATGAGATATTATGGTACGCTGTTTACCACACTCACCTTCATAAACCCCTCGCTGATAGAGATAGCATGTAAGATAGACGAACACAGACTGCACCTGGCACTGAAGAATCTGGCTATGCGAAGCATTATAAGATATGTGCCAAAAAGAAATGTTCCGATAATAACATACAAGTGCCAGAGAATTGCATCAGACAAGCTTGTGATATCGAAAGATATATATGAGAAACTGCACGAGCGAATGGTGGAAAGGGTGAATGCTGTGATAAGATACGCAGAGAGTGATGACATCTGTCGCTCTACCCTGTTGCTGGAGTATTTTGGTGAACATGATAGCGAAGCCTGCCAGCATTGTGATGTTTGTGTAGAGAACAGGCATGATAGTCACTCAAAGAAAGAGAACAGCCTTATGCAACTTCTGTCAGACCACAAGGAGCACCACATAGACGAACTGGTGAAGGCATACAATATACCGAAAAAAAAGTTTGAGGAGGAAATAGAACAGTTGCGCCAACAAGAGATGATAGCCATTTCGTACCCATACATTAGGTTAAAAGACTAAAAAATTTGGTTATCTGTTCAAAAAATATTACCTTTGCAAAGAAATGAACAACTTCATACCACATATGTACCTCTCATTCAATTTCCTTGACATAATAGTCAAAGGATTGATTGTGGGAATAGTATGCTCGGCTCCTATGGGACCTGTGGGTGTGCTATGTGTGCAGAGAACACTGAACAAGGGACGCTGGTATGGATTTGTGACAGGACTGGGTGCTGCTACCTCAGACCTTATATATGCTCTGCTGACGGGTTTCGGCATGAGTTTCGTAATGGAGTTTATAGACAATTCACAATATAAATTCTACTTGCAGATATTTGGTTCGATACTGCTGTTCTGTTTCGGATATTATTGCTACAAGTCTGACCCACGAAAGAAAGTGCATACTGGCAAGAAGAAACAGAAGGGTACCTTATTACATAACTATGTCACAGCGTTTATAGTGACATTCTCTAATCCGCTCATAATACTGCTGTTCCTGGCTACCTTCGCACAGTTTGCGTTTGTGGTGCCTGAACACCCTGTGGAGATGTCTTTAGGATACCTCAGCATAATAGGCGGAGCATTGTTGTGGTGGTACGGACTGACGTGGCTGGTGGATCGCATTAGGGAATTCTTCTCGCTTAACTCCATCGTTCTCATCAATCGCATTATAGGTACCATAGTGATGGTATTCTCTTTTGCCATATTCATTGGCACAACATTCAATTTGTTTAGTCTTTACTAAAAAATACAACTGCAACGTGATAATTTCTCAACAACTACGCAAAACCAATATAGCTGAATACGTGCTATACATGTGGCAGGTAGAGGACATAATACGTGCCTACCAGTGTGACCTCTCGGCTATCAAGCGCGAATATATCTCACGTTTTGACCTTACAGAAGAACAGCGTGAGGAAATGGTGGACTGGTATGGTAACCTGATTCGTATGATTCGCGAGGAGGGAGTGACTGCTGGCGGACACATTCAGATAAACAAGATAGTAGTGCAGCAGATGAACGAACTTCATGCCCAACTGCTGTCGTCACCTAAGTTTCCATTCTATAATGCGGAATATTATAAGGTGTTGCCATTCATAGTAGAACTAAGAAATAAGGGAAGCAAAGAAATCAGCGAGATAGAGACATGCCTTAATGCCCTGTATGGTGTAATGATGTTGCGCCTGCAGCAGAAAGAGGTGAGTCCATCAACAGAGAATGCGGTAAAAGAGATTACCACTTTCCTCGGTATGCTTTCAGACTACTATAAGAAAGATAAAGAGGAAGGACTGAAATTTGAAGATTAAACTTTTGAACTTTTGAACTTTTTGAACCCAACATAAATGAATCCTGAAATATCAAGACGTCGCACATTTGCTATAATATCACACCCTGATGCAGGTAAGACAACGCTGACAGAGAAGTTTCTGCTCTTTGGCGGACAGATACAGGTGGCTGGTGCAGTAAAATCAAACAAGATAAAGAAAACGGCAACATCAGACTGGATGGATATAGAGAAACAACGTGGTATCTCTGTTTCCACCTCGGTTATGGAGTTTGATTACCTTCCACCTTCACTTGAGGGTGGAGAACCATATAAGGTAAACATACTGGACACTCCTGGTCACCAAGACTTCTGTGAAGATACCTATCGCACACTGACAGCTGTAGATTCAGCCATCATAGTGGTGGATGGAGCAAAGGGCGTAGAGGCTCAGACCAGAAAACTGATGGAGGTGTGCCGAATGCGCAATACTCCTGTAATCATCTTTATCAATAAGATGGATCGTGAAGGCAGAGACCCATTTGATTTGCTTGATGAACTGGAGCAGGAGTTGCAGATAGGTGTGCGTCCGCTTTCATGGCCTATCAACCAGGGGGCACGATTCAAGGGCGTTTATAATATATACGAACAGCAGCTGAATCTCTTTACCCCTGACAAACAGAGGGTGACCGAAAAGGTGAGCGTAGACATATCTTCATCAGAACTTGACAACCAGGTGGGAGAAGAGGATGCAGCAAAACTGCGTGATGATCTTGAACTGGTGGATGGTGTATATCCTGAGTTTAATGTGGAGAGTTATCGCTCGGCTGAAGTAGCACCCGTGTTTTTCGGTAGTGCGCTGAATAATTTTGGCGTACAGGAATTGCTTGACTGCTTCGTTGAAATTGCTCCGTCACCTCGTCCTACAAAGGCTGAGGAACGTATGGTGGAACCTGAGGAACAAAAGTTTACAGGCTTTATCTTTAAGATTACAGCTAATATAGACCCTAACCACCGTTCATGTATCGCCTTCTGCAAGGTGTGCTCAGGAAAGTTTGAACGTAACAAACCATATCTGCATGTAGGACAGAACAAGACCCTTCGTTTCTCCTCTCCCACTCAGTTTATGGCTCAACGCAAGAGTACCATAGACGAGGCTTGGGCTGGTGATATAGTTGGTTTGCCTGATAATGGCATATTCAAAATTGGTGACACCCTGACGGAAGGTGAGTTGCTGCACTTTAGAGGTCTGCCATCATTCTCTCCTGAGATGTTTAAATACATAGAGAATGACGATCCTATGAAGGCAAAGCAATTCCAAAAGGGATTGGAGCAACTGATGAATGAAGGTGTTGCACAGCTGTTCGTCAACCAATTTAACGGTCGCAAGATAGTAGGTACTGTTGGCCAACTGCAGTTTGAGGTTATACAGTATCGTCTTGAAAACGAGTATAATGCTAAGTGCCGTTGGGAACCAGTTCACCTATATAAGGCCTGTTGGATAGAGAGTGATAATGAGCAGGAATTGGAAAACTTCAAGAAAAGGAAGTATCAATATATGGCAAAGGATAAGGATGACAGAGATGTTTTCCTTGCTGATTCAGGCTATGTGCTCTCTATGGCTCAGCAGGATTTTGAGCATATCAAGTTCCATTTCACAAGTGAGTTCTAATAATCTAATTATAGGATTCTAAAACAATTTTTCGTTGGCAGTTACTGTAAAAATATCTATTGGTGCAAACGCGAACCGCGCAATACAAATGATGCGCGCCAGAAATCTTTTGACAAAAGAGTTAGAAGGCATTCGCTTCACACGGATGCTTACTATGCCTGCCTATGATAAGCCAAAGGAAGGCGTTTTCTATTCAAACATGCTTGCCACATTCAATACAGAACTGGATGAGACTACACTGATAACACTATTAAAGAAGTTTGAATTGGAACTAGATGATACTCCCGAATTGCGAAAGAGTGGCACAGTGATGATGGATATTGATTTGTTGCAATATGATGAAGAAAGGCGCCACACAGATGACTGGCAACGTGCATATATTAAGCAACTTATGGAAGAACTGGGGTAATCAATAAAAGATTAGCACAATAAAAAGACCGATACACATATTTCTTCTCTTTCTCTCCTTCGTTATTATGGCTTACGGAGCAGAACCAGCATCAGTGCTTCTTGGTAAGGCAATAGAATATTATCAGGGAAGAAAATATCATGAATGTATCCTCGCCTTTGAAAAACTACGCAAGCATTATCAGTTAAATCCTCGTTTTACTGCCTATCTCGGTTTTAGTTATTACAAAACGCAACAATATCCTGAGGCAGTAGAATTTCTCGAGGAGAGTATTCCTTCGTTAAAAGCTTATTCGCCCCAAGAGCAGGCTGTGTATCTGTATGCTTGTGCCGAAAGCCACTTTGCTCTCACACAATACAGCGAGGCTCTACCCTACTACACCCAAGCCTTACCACTGACAAGAGGACTGGATAAGGCTGATGTTAACTATCACATGGCTTTCTGTTATTATTTTCAAGGTACAGACAGTGTGAGTGTTGATCATACGATACAACACTTCACTTCTGCTAATAACATCTATAAGGAGAGTGCCCGTCAAACTGCTCTAAATGAATTACATAATGCACGTATGTCGCAAACAGACAATATGTTACGTGCATTACGCAAACTATTACCACAACCAGTTGACAGCATACCAGCTAAAGCTCCTGTTGACAGCATACCTACTACGGTTCCTGCTGACAGCATTCTTACTTCACCTCAACTCCGCAATACTTTATAAGCTTAACTTTCTTTCCCTTGGCAACTTCTGGCTTCTGCCAAGTTCCGTCAAGTATCAGGATTGGTGTCTTCTTACCCATTGGAGCAGCATCAACAGCCTCCTGAAGAGTTAGATAGTTTCCTCTGCCCTTAGCTGATACTACATAATCATAATGACGAACGTATGGTGTGAGTTGAGGACATACTTTTGCCATTTCATCAACAAGCAGAGATGCCATCAAGCGAGCACCATAAACATTATAATGGGTATTATCCTTACCATTATACTTTATCATGTGCAGGTTACGCGAACCCTCTACACCGAGACTATTCTCAAGGTCGGTAGATATCTTGTTGGCGTCGATAAAAGGTACATTAAACTCCTTAGCTATCTGCTGTGGTACACAAGCATAGTCGCCATGAGTATCTACAAGCGTATCGCTATTAATCTTTTCTGCACCATTATATTTGTCGCGATTAACACTCCTAAGAGCTTCATCATCTATCTCCTCCTTTGTCTGAGCATTAAAGAAGTTACGACGTGCAACACAGTTCATCACGATAGGTGTTACGCCTTTTTCCTTTGCTGCACGAATAAACATGCGATAGTTGTCAGCAAACTCCTGCCAAGGACGGGTGTAGCGAAGGCTGTCTTTGCTTTTCTCGTCATTATGTCCGAACTGAATCACGAGGTAATCGCCTGGTTGCATCTTGTCTAAAACCTTCTGCCAGCGTCCTTCGTTTATGAATGATTTAGATGAACGGCCATTAACAGCATGATTATCAACAATTACATTATCGGTAAAGAAACCTTGAAGCACCATACCCCAACCTCTCTCTTCGTGGGCTTTCTTCATGCTCTTATTCGCCATAGTTGAATCACCTATCATGAAGATGGTGAATCGTTTGTTGGATGAGGTGAGCATAAAGGTCATAGCCATCACCAACGCCAGTGTTATTATTTTTCTCATAGTCAGAGGAATATTGATTTTTATTTAACCTTTTATCTTTTCCAGCATTTCCTGTGGTGTGAGCAGTTGCTGCTCACCTGTAGCCATATTCTTCAATGTAATTTTGCCTTCCTTGATTTCATTGTCACCAGCGAGTGCAACATAAGGAATATTGAGAGCATTGGCATATGACATCTGTTTCTTCATCTTGGCAGTTTCTGCATATATCTCTGTACGAATGCCAGACTTACGTGCTTGTTGAGCAATAGGCATACAATATGCTGTTTCAGCCTCGCCAAAGTTGATGAAGAGCAGTTGAGTTCCTGTAATAGTCTCTTCAGGATAAAGGTCTAGTTGGTTCAGCACGTCATATATGCGATCAGCACCAAACGAGATACCTACGCCACTTAGTCCTGGCATTCCGAATATTCCTGTAAGATTGTCGTAACGACCACCACCAGTTATGCTTCCGATTTGTACGTCAAGCGCCTTCACCTCGAATATAGCACCAGTGTAGTAATTCAGTCCACGAGCAAGTGTAAGGTCGAGCTGTACCATCGCACTACCCCATCCCTCTCTTTCAGGCAGAGTGTCTACACCATTAGTATTAAGCGCTCCGAGATGATCAAGTATATAGCGCATTTCTTCCACGCCCTTCATACCTATCTCAGATTCACTCAGCACACTTGCTATAGTATCAAGTTTCTGGGCATTGGTACCTTCAAGTTTGATTATAGGTTGCAGTTTAGCAATAGCCTCCTCAGAAATGCCGTCAGCACGCAGTTCATCGTTTACTGCATCCAGTCCTATCTTATCCAGTTTGTCGATAGCTACGGTAATGTCAACTATCTTGTCTGCCTCGCCTATTACCTCAGCAATACCAGTAAGAATCTTGCGGTTATTTATCTTTATCTGGACGCGAACGCCGAAAGATGTAAAGATGTCATCAGTTATCTGCATCAGGTCAACCTCATTGAGCAGAGAGTCTGAGCCCACTACGTCAACATCACACTGATAGAACTCACGATAGCGTCCTTTCTGTGGACGGTCAGCACGCCATACAGGCTGTATCTGGTAGCGTTTGAATGGCAACTGAAGTTCTTCACGATGTTGCACAACATAACGTGCGAAAGGAACAGTGAGATCATAACGAAGTCCCTTCTCACAGAATTTTGATGCCAACTTAAGAGTGCTGGTATTAGCCACCTCATCAGCTGTCATACCATGCAAGAAATCGCCTGAGTTAAGTATTTTGAATAGGAGTTTATCCCCCTCTTCACCATACTTACCCATGAGAGTGGATAGATTTTCCTGTGCTGGTGTCTCTATCTGGCGAAAGCCATAGAGTTCAAATACTCTACGCACAGTATTAAAGATATAGTTGCGCTTTGCCATTTCCAATGGTCCAAAGTCGCGCGTTCCTTTAGGTATGCTTGGTTTTTGTGCCATTTACTTTCTTACAATAGTTTGTTCACGGTCAGGACCTATTGAGATAATAGTGATAGGAGTCTCGAGCTGTTCTTCAAGGAACTTAATGTAGTTCTTGAATGCCTCAGGGAACTGTTCCTCACTGGTGAATTGGGTCATATCAGTTTGCCAGCCTGGTAACTCCTTATATACAGGTTCTATTCCATTCTCTATGTTATAAGGGAAATCGGGAGTCTCTACACCATTAACCTTATATGCCACACAAGCCTTGATGGTTGCGAAGGTGTCGAGAACGTCACTCTTCATCATGATGAGTTGGGTTACACCATTTACCATTATAGAATAGCGCAATGCTACGAGGTCTATCCATCCGCAACGGCGCTCACGACCTGTAACAGCACCATATTCATGACCAATATCACGCATCTTCTTGCCTGTCTCGTCAAATAGTTCTGTAGGGAAAGGACCAGCACCAACGCGTGTGCAGTATGCCTTCATGATGCCGTAAACCTCACCAATTTTATTTGGACCGAGTCCAAGACCCGTACAAGCACCTGCACAGATGGTATTAGAAGATGTTACGAAAGGATAAGAACCAAAATCCACGTCAAGCATTGTGCCCTGTGCACCCTCACAGAGGACAGACTTACCAGCCTTGAGAGCCTTGTTAATAGTGTGCTCAGAATCAACCAACTGGAACTGACGTAGGTATTCGATGCCCTCCATCCAGTGTTTCTCAATATCTGTGATATCATAGTCTGTATATCCCATAGACTTGAGTGTTTCTTCATGCTTAGCCTTGTGTGCAGCATATTTCTCCTCAAAATTTTCAAGAATATCGCCAACGCGCAGACCTGTACGCGCTATCTTGTCAGAATAGGTAGGGCCGATACCCTTACCCGTTGTTCCAACTTTATTCTTACCCTTTGAAGCCTCTATTGCAGCATCCAGCACTCGGTGGGTAGGCATAATGAGGTGAGCCTTCTTAGATATGCAAAGACGTGATTTAAGGTCGTGACCAGACTTCTCCAAATCTTTTGCTTCATCCATAAACAGGTCTGGTGCAAGTACTACGCCATTACCTATAATATTCACCTTGCCACCCTGGAATATACCAGAAGGAATAGAACGGAGAACATATTTCTCACCATTAAACTCCAACGTGTGTCCTGCATTAGGACCGCCCTGGAAACGAGCAACTATATCATACTTTGGCGTGAGTACGTCAACTACCTTGCCTTTTCCTTCGTCACCCCACTGCAAACCGAGGAGCACATCTACTTTTCCTGTCATATATCTATTGTATTTTAGTTTTATATTCTATTTTCTTATAAAATCACGATTGACCCAAATTATGCCTGAGAATGACGTGAGCATTCGGCAGCAGCCTGAACAACATTGATGATATAGTCACCAAGTTTCTCACACTCGTTGATAAAATCTGTGTAATAAACACCCAATTGATAAGAGTACAGACCATTACCTATATCGGTAAGGTTCTGTCCCTTGAGGTGCGCACGATAGTTGTTTATCTCATTCTCTATGTTTCTTGATTTTGTGTATGATATTCCCTGAGCGTCAGGATGAGCCACCATCTTAACCATCTCAGTCATAGCACTATCAACGAGTACGAGCATAGAATGAAGATGCTCCATCTGGTCAGCAGTAAATTGCTCTTTAACATTCTTGCGACGACGGTTGAGAGTTCGTGCAAGATTATAGAGTGAATCACCTATTGACTCCAGTTCATCAATCTGGCGCATCATACGCTGTATGCGTCCCTTTGAGTCGTCAGACAACCTACCCTCACTCACTTTGTTAAGATAGTTTGCTATCTCCACCTCCATATTATCGGTGATGTTCTCATATTTCTCTATTCGTGAGAACTGTTTAGTGAAGTCATCATCCTTTGTAACATTCAGGATATCAACTACCAGACCGAACATCTTATAACATCTCTCAGCAAAGTTATTGATTTCTTTCTTTGCCTCAAGAATAGAAAGTTCGGCAGTAGATAGAATACCTGCTGAGATAAAGCGCAGTCTGTATTCCTCCTCCTGTTCCTTCTGTGGCAATATTGTACAAACAAATTTCTCTATCTGAGGAACGAACCATATGAGCAACAATGTATTGAGAAGGTTGAATGCTGTATGGAATGTTGACAACTTATACATGTCGTTGCTCGTATGCATTACATCAAGAGCAAACCAGTCAACAGCTCTGCATGCAGGATAAAATACGATAAGTACAGCTACCACACCAAACACATTGAAGAACATATGTGCAAGAGCCGCTCTGCGTGCTTGGGTATTAGCCGCAAGCGAAGCCATAAACGCCGTTATCGTAGTACCGATATTCTGACCCATAGCGAGTGCTGCAGCCTGTTCAAAACCGAAGCCTGGAATCTGCATATCAAACAGCATAAGGGTGATAGCCATAGTAGCTGCTGAAGCCTGCACTAGCATTGTTACCAAAGCACCTACAACCACAAAGAGCAATATAGTGAAGAAACTATCGCCAGGAATGTGGGCAAGCATGTTAGCAGTAATAGTACCTATATCCAGACTTGTTGCCGCTTGCTGCAGGAATGCCAGTCCCATAAAGAGGAAAGAAAAACCAAACAAGAATTCGCCTATACTCTTCTTGCTTGACTTGCTTGAGAATATCATCGGCATACCAATAGCGAGCAGAGGAATAGCAAATGCTGCTATGTCAACCTTAAAGCCGATGGCAGATATCACCCATGCTGTAACCGTAGTACCGATGTTGGCACCCATTATGACACCAATAGCCTGTGCAAGGGTCATAAGTCCGGCATTTACAAAACTTACTACCATTACGGTGGTAGCTGATGACGACTGTATTATAGCTGTTATTACGATACCCGTAATGACACCCATAAAACGATTGTTGGTCATAGCTGCAAGAATGGCTCGCAACTTACTACCTGCAAACTTCTCTAGTCCCTCACTCATTATCTTCATTCCGTACAGGAATAAGGCGAGTGAGCCTAACAGCGAGAAGATGTTGATGATTGTATCCATTTTTTACTTACTTATAGTATTCCTTTTTGCCTGCTGCCAGAGTATTCTTCATCAGTGAACATATAGTCATTGGGCCTACACCACCAGGCACTGGCGTGATGAACGAACATTTTGGTGCTACATTTTCGAAATCTACGTCGCCAGAGAGACGGAAACCACTCTTGCGTGTAGCATCAGGCACTCGCGTAGTGCCTACATCAACTATCACGGCTCCGTCCTTCACCATATCTGCTGTCACAAAACCTGGACGACCGATTGCTGCAATGATGATATCAGCTTCCAGACATTCTTTTTTCAGCGTAGCCGAACGTGAGTGACATACCGTAACGGTAGCGTCACCATACTGTTTCTGCATCATCAGTTGTGCCATAGGCTTACCAACGATGTTAGAACGTCCGAGTATTACACACTTCTTGCCGCTTGTTTCAATATTATATCGCTTCAGCAGTGTTATGATACCCAAAGGAGTAGCAGAGATGAAGCAAGGCAAACCGATTGCCATTCGTCCAACATTGATTGGATGGAAACCGTCCACATCCTTACGATAGTCTATTGCCTCGATGATTTTCTGCTCATTGATATGCTTAGGTAGTGGGAGCTGAACTATAAATCCGTCCACATCCTCATCTTTGTTTAGTTTGTCAACGCATGCCAGAAGTTCCTCCTCGGTAATATTGTCTTCAAAACGGATAAGCGTTGACTTGAAACCACACGCCTCGCATGCCAGAACCTTATTCTTTACATATGTCTCAGAACCTCCGTCGTGACCTACAAGAACCGCTGCCAGATGTGGTTGCTTACCGCCTTTGGCAATTATTTCCTTCACTTCTTCTGCTATCTCAGCTTTTATAGCTGTTGCTGTTGCTTTACCGTCAATCAGTTGCATAACTTATAATCTTTTTACTTTCAACCTTCAACTATAACTTCGGCATTCCAGGCATCATTCCAGGCATTCCGCCTTTCATACCCTTCATCATGCCAGCCATCTTCATCATGTTTGCCATTTTGTTGCCTTGGAACATTCGCATCATCTTGCGCATCTGGTCAAACTGCTTTATCAGTCTATTAACTTCCTGAATATCAGTACCTGAACCTTTGGCAATACGCTGTTTACGTGATAAGTTGAGTATTTCTGGATTCTGGCGCTCTTTAGGTGTCATAGACTGAATGATAGCCTCTATACCCTTGAAGGCATCGTCAGGAATATCCACATCCTTTATCGCTTTGCCCACACCAGGTATCATACCAGCCAGATCCTTGATGTTACCCATCTTCTTTATCTGCTGTATCTGTCCGAGAAAGTCGTCAAAGTCAAACTTATTCTTCGCAATCTTCTTCTGCAGACGCTTTGCCTCCTCTAGGTCAAACTGCTCCTGAGCGCGCTCTACGAGTGAAACAACGTCACCCATGCCGAGTATTCGGTCAGCCATACGGTCTGGGTGGAACACATCGAGTGCCTCCATCTTCTCACCAGTACCGATGAACTTGATAGGTTTAGTCACAACAGTACGAATAGACAGGGCTGCACCACCACGAGTGTCACCATCGAGTTTGGTGAGTATCACACCATCTATCTCCAAACGCTCATTGAATATCTTAGCCGTATTGACAGCATCCTGACCCGTCATAGAATCGACAACGAGGAGTGTTTCGTTAGGATTTGTCGCCTTCTTGATATTCTCTGCCTGCTGCATGAGTTCTTCGTCAATAGACTGACGACCTGCAGTATCGATGATTACCACATCGTATGCCTTAGCCTTAGCCTCCTGAATAGCGTTGAGTGCTACCTTCACAGGGTCTGTTGCCCCTTGTTCTATGTAACATGGCACCTCCACCTGGTCTGCCAATACCTTCAACTGTTCCATAGCTGCAGGACGGAATGTGTCACAAGCAGCGAGCAATGGTTTCTTATGCAGTTTGTTTTTGAGGTATAGAGCCAGTTTGCCTGACATGGTAGTCTTACCAGCACCATTCAGACCTGCCATCATTATTACGGCTGGGTGTCCACTAACTTTCAGTTCCTCAGCCGTACCACCCATAAGCTCAGCCAGTTCGTCGTGCACCAACTTCACCATCAGTTGTCCTGGCTTGATGGCGGTGAGCACGTTCATACCTAAAGCTTTTTGTTTAACCGTATCGGTAAACGTCTTGGCTACCTTATAGTTAACATCGGCATCAAGCAGCGCTCTGCGTACATCTTTTAATGTTTCAGCAACATTGATTTCGGTGATTTTTCCTTCACCTTTAAGTATCTTAAACGAACGTTCAAGTCTATCTGATAGATTTTCAAACATCTTTATGCTTTATGCTTTATTCTTTATACTTTATACTTTATTCCTTATCTACCCTTATACATATTCTCGTAGTACTTCTCGTAGTCACCAGAAGTTACGTTTTTCATCCATTCCTCGTTGTCGAGATACCACTTAACGGTCTTCTCTATGCCCTCTTCAAACTGAAGTGATGGTTCCCAACCTAGTTCTTTCTGCAGTTTGGTGGAATCGATAGCATAACGGGCATCATGTCCCAGACGGTCGGTAACGTAAGTTATCAAATTGAGATCTTCACCCTCTTCGCGTCCCAGCAAACGGTCTACAGTCTTGATGATGGTCTTGATGATATCGATATTCTTCCACTCATTAAAACCACCGATATTATATGTCTCAGCAATCTTTCCTTTGTGGAAAATCATATCTATTGCGCGCGCATGATCAACAACATATAGCCAGTCGCGAACATTCTCACCCTTGCCGTAAACAGGCAGTGGCTTCTTATTCCTTATATTATTTATAAATAATGGTATGAGTTTCTCTGGGAATTGGTAAGGGCCGTAGTTGTTAGAACAATTGGTAACAATAGTGGGCATACCATAAGTATCGTGGAAGGCACGCACAAAGTGGTCTGAGCTAGCCTTTGATGCTGAGTAAGGAGAATGAGGATTGTATTTTGTTGTCTCATAGAAGAAATCCTTACCATAAGCCAGGTGGTGTTCGCTGGAACTTGCCGTAGTAGTAAATGGAGGCTCTATGCCCTCAGGGTTTGTCATCTCAAGCGCACCATACACCTCATCGGTAGAGATGTGATAGAAGCGTTTACCATCATACTTCTCAGGTAACGACTCCCAATATAGTTTTGCAGCTTGAAGCAGTGTCAGTGTTCCCATCACATTGGTGCGAGCGAAGGTAAACGGATCCTTGATGCTACGGTCAACGTGTGACTCCGCTGCAAGGTGTATTATGCCGTCAATCTTCTCATCCTGCATCAGTTTGTAGGAGGCATCAAAATCGCAAATGTCCATCCTCACAAACTTGTAGTTTGGTTTATCCTCCACATCCTTCAGGTTTTCGAGGTTGCCTGCATATGTGAGTTTATCTAGGTTTATGATGTTATACTCAGGATATTTGTTTACGAAAAGTCGTACCACATGGCTACCTATAAAGCCTGCTCCTCCTGTTATTACTATATTCTTCATATCATTCAAATGAGTTACATTATTATTAATACAGACTCACATTTATGTCAAACGGTGAATCAAAATCGTTCAGCATTGGGTGTTTAGTGTCTTTCTCTGACAACAACACCTTGTCTGCAGGTATTTTCCAGTCTATTCCCAAACTATTGTCGGCTATCGAAATGCCGCCATCGGCCTCTGGGTGATAGAATTCGTCACATTTATACTGAAAAACTGCTATATCAGACAGTACAGCAAAACCGTGAGCAAAACCTCTTGGTACAAAGAACTGGCGATGATTGTCTTCAGTCAGTTCTACGGCTACATGTTTGCCGTATGTTGGCGAACCCTTGCGCATGTCCACCGCTACATCCAGCACAGCACCTCTCACACATCTTACCAGTTTTGACTGGGTGTATGGCGGACGTTGGAAATGTAATCCTCTCATCACTCCGAAAGCAGACATAGACTCGTTGTCTTGCACAAAGTTTATAGTGTGACCCAAAATTGGAGTCACTTTCTCGTCAAACTCTCTTTGTGAGAATGACTCAAAGAAATACCCTCGTGCGTCCTTGAACACACGGGGTTCTATTATCAGTACATCTTTTATTTCAGTCTGTATAACTTCCATCTTCCTTACTTCTTCATAAGGTTTTTCATACATTTTCTCAATGAATGGGTCCAATAAGGCACCTTCACGTCAAACGACTGCTTAACCTTCGTTTTATCCAACACAGAATATGGTGGACGCTTCACAGGTGAAGGAAACTCATTGCTGTGACAAGGCTGAATGTCGCAGTTCTTGTTGCCTACTATGTCAGCAATCTTCATTGCGAAGTCAAACCAAGAACATACGCCTTCGTTGGTGTAGTTGTATATGCCGTTCTTAGAGTATTTCCTAGCACTCGTTGAAGCTCCCTCTTCTGCTGTTTCTATCTTGTAGTCGAGTAATATTCGCATAATAGCCTCTGCCAAGTCGCCTGCGTAAGTTGGAGTACCCACTTGGTCGAACACCACCTTCAGTTGTGGTCTTGTGGCAGTCAGATCCATCATCGTCTTCACAAAGTTCTTGCCAAATTCAGAGTACAGCCAAGCTGTACGTATGATAATATGGTTCACGCCCGTAGCGATGATATTCTTCTCGCCATCCAGTTTTGTCTTGCCATACACACCTGTTGGTTTGCCTTTCATATCCTCTGTGCAAGGTAAGTTGTTTGTTTCGCCACCAAACACATAATCGGTACTTATGTGAAGCAACATTCCCTTAGCCTTCTTCATCACCTGGGCAAGCAGTTTGGGAGCCTCTGCATTGAGTTTATGACAAAGTTCCTCATCACTCTCTGCCTTATCCACATTGGTGTATGCTGCACAGTTTACTATGACGTCGATGCCATTGTCTTTCACCATTTTTGTCACAGCATCCATGTCTGTTATGTCAAGTTTTATGGTTTCAACCCCCTCCTGCTCTACCAAGTCGGTAAAGAAGAAGGTGTTGCTTGACTTCTTTGACTTTAGGCGTATCTCATTGCCTAACTGCCCGTTGGCTCCTGTTACGAGTATCTTCATAATAACCGAAAATATGAATTATGAATTGTGAACTGTTTTAGCATGCCTTGAATGACAGGTCCAGTCCCTTAACGCTATGTGTCAGTGCTCCGAAGGATATAAAGTCTACGCCTGCCTTTGCATAAGGTATCATCGTGTCGAATGTTATGCCTCCTGATGATTCCGTCTCGCACTGATGGTTTACAATCTCCACCGCCTTCTTTGTATCTTCTGGTGTGAAGTTATCAAACATTATGCGGTCTGGATTTTCGGCGAGGGCTTCTTCCAACTCTTTAAAGTTGCGCACCTCCACTTCTATTTTGAGGTTCTTACCCTTCTCTTTACAATACTGCTTAGCTCGTGATACAGCATTATGTATTCCCCCAGCAAAGTCGATGTGGTTGTCCTTGAGAAGTATCATATCAAAGAGTCCGATACGGTGATTCATACCTCCGCCTATCTTCACAGCCTCCTTCTCCAGCATACGCATTCCTGGAGTGGTCTTGCGTGTGTCGAGCACTCTGGTCTTGGTGCCCGCATCTATCAGTGCCTGCTGATATTTGTGGGTCATAGTGGCAATACCACTCATGCGCTGCATGATATTAAGCATCAGACGTTCTGTCTGCAACAGACTCTGCACCTTGCCGCTCACTATCATAGCCACATCACCCTTCTTCACCTCAGCACCGTCGTTTATCAGCACCTCCACCTGTAGTGTAGGGTCAAAGCGACGAAAAACTTCCTTTGCCACCTCTACGCCGGCCAGTATGCCGTCTTCTTTCACCAAGAGGCGACTCTTACCCATTGCATCTTCTGGTATGCAACAGAGCGTGGTGTGGTCTCCATCACCTATATCTTCTGCAAAGCTTAAGTCTATAAGCTTATCGGTAAGCTCTTCTACTGATAGCATCTTTTCGAACCTTTGAACTATTGAACTTTCGAACTTTCGAACTACTTAAACGCTTCCTTTACTGAATTCTGTATCTTATTCTTTGGCAGATAGATACCCAGTCCTACCTTGATACCGATAGTAGAGCGGTTCTTGTGGTCGCTCAGGCTCTGCTCATAGTAGAGTGCTGGTTCGATGGTCAGCGAACGACTTACGAAGAAAGCGTAACCTATCTCTAATGCTGGCATAAAGTCATTATAGTTCTTTGTCTCGTGAACATAATTGGCGTTAAGCCCCAGGAATAGTCCGTTCTGCAAAATGTAGTAACGTCCACCAACACCCAGTTTGAGGTCGTTTACCTTGTCTGCACCTATGTGCTGATAGCCCACCTGACCAAACAGCAACCAGTTGTCGGTGATAAACTGACCTGCACGAGCCTCTACTCCGATGTTCCATTTCTTGGCACCGTTATAGTTCAGGTCAAGACCTGTAACCGAAGCACCGATAAATGTTTTACCACTCTCAAACTGTGCGTTTGCAACTGCTGTAACTGCCATCATGGCAATGATCATCATCAATTTTTTCATAATATGTCGAAATTTTTAATTGTAAACTCTACCTTATTCTCTCACCGTATTTATTGGTCTTCAGTTCTACTACGAACTTCTTGTTATACCATATAAAGAAATTTAGTGTGCAGACGATAGCTACCACTATGCCGATAGCGTATCCGTAGTCGGCACTCATACCTATGGCATCTTTACTTACGCATAGGAATGTAGTGCTCACGCATGTCATGAATATGGCTGGCAGCAGAGTAATCACAAAGAATCTACGCTTCAAAGCCAGATACACCGTGATAGCCCACAGTGTGAATACCGAGAGCGTTTGGTTAGCCCATCCAAAGTACTTCCATATTGTATTGAATGAGTCAGGATTATCCAACTGCCATACAAGAATAGCTATTGCACAAGCGAATAGTGGAGCGCTGACGAGAAGTCTCTTAGCCACCGGACGCTGATCTACCCTCAGCGCATCAGCTACAATCAGTCGGCAAGAACGCAGTGCCGTGTCGCCACTGGTGATAGGTGCTGCTACAACACCCAGTATGGCAAGTATGCCACCAAAGGTACCCAGCCATCCCTCACACACCGTCATCACCACCTTTGGTGCAGCAAAAAACTGTGTAATGGTTTTCTCTGACTGACCTGTGTATTGTGCTATAACGTCAGGGGAACATACCTCGCGCCATCCTTCGTTATAGAAGAACCAACTGCTCACCGTTGCCCAGATGAGTGCTACGATACCCTCTGTTATCATTGAACCATAGAACACCGGTCTGCCAAGTTTCTCAGACTTTATGCAACGAGCCATCAGCGGACTCTGTGTAGCGTGGAAACCAGAAATGGCGCCACATGCTATGGTGATGAATAATGCAGGGAAGACTGGGTCGGGATTCTTAATACCCAACTGTGGTCCCATATTCTCAAGACCATCCCATACTTCTGGTAGTGTTGGCCATTTCATAAACAATACCACCATCAGGGCGAGTGCCATGAATATCAGCGAAATAGCGAATACCGGATATATCTTGCCGATAATCTTGTCTACAGGCATCATTGTAGCGATGACATAATAGAAGAAAATTACGCATATCCACAACAGCATATTATCAAATCCACCTGCTGATACCACCATATTATTGATGAGCGAAGCAGGAGCACTAACAAACACTGCACCAACGAGAATCAGCAACAATACAGCGAAGAGCAGCATCAGTTTTCTCATCGTATTGCCCAGATACTGACCTACTATATCAGGCAAGCCTATACCACCCTTTCTCAGACTTATCATACCGCTGAGGTAGTCGTGAGTGGCACCGGCAAAGATACAACCCAGCACTATCCACAGGTATGACGATGTACCAAACCACATACCCATGATAGCACCGAAGATAGGACCCGTGCCTGCAATGTTCAGAAACTGAATCATAAACACCTTCCATGTAGGAAGTACCACAAAGTCAACGCCGTCAGCCCTACGAACAGCTGGCGCAATCCTTTTTTCGTCAGGACCGAAGACCTTCTCTACGAACTTGCCGTAAATCAGGAAGCCTAAAACAAGTGCTATGAGTGATATTAAAAAAGTAACCATGAGTGTGTGAAAATTTACCTTGCAAAGGTACAAAAAAATTTGCTAAAACAAAAATAAAAGAGTAACTTTGTACTCGAAATGAAGAATTTTTTTATCACAACACTGATTAACGCCTTTTTTCTTGCTTCATTAACAGCAGGAAATGCCCCCACCTTTAGTACTCATTCTCCAGCTACCGAACCCCTGCACGAGGTGCGTGCCGTATGGCTCACCACAATTGGCGGTATAGACTGGCCTCATACCTATGCCAACACCACATCAGCGATGCTTGCGCAGCAGAGGGAGTTATGTGACATTCTCGACCGTTTGGCAAGTGCCAATATAAATACCGTCATCATTCAAACCCGAGTGAGGGCTACCACAATCTTTCCTTCTGACATGGAACCTTGGGATGGTTGCCTGAGTGGTAAACCAGGTCTGTCGCCTGGTTACGATGCTCTGGCCTATGCTATCAACGAGTGTCATAAGCGTGGAATGAAGGTACATGCATGGGTAGTTACCATCCCTTGTGGCAAGTGGAATGGTGCTGGATGCAAGAATCTTCGCAAGACCCACCCCCAACTGCTCAGGAAAATTGGTGAGGATGGTTTTATGAATCCTGAGAATCCTGGTACGGCCGACTACCTGGCTCGTTTCTGTGGCAACCTCGTCAGCTACTACGACATTGACGGCATACACCTCGACTATATCCGTTATCCTGACACATGGGGCAAAATATCCAGTAAAGAACGCGGTCGCGAGCATATTACACGCATTGTTAGGGCTATAGCTGCTGAGGTGAGAGAGCGCAAACCGTGGGTGCAACTATCATGCTCGCCTGTAGGCAAATATGCTGACACCAAACGTCAGTCCTCCCGTGGTTGGAACGCAAGGGATATCGTTTGTCAGGATGTAGCACTGTGGCTGAAAGAGGGACTGATGGACGCCATCTACCCTATGATATATTTCAGAAATGAGCATTTCTACCCCTTCGCCATCGACTGGCAGGAGCGTTCTCAAGGGAAGATTGTTGCTCCCGGACTGGGCATTTACTTTATGCACCCCAGAGAGAAGAACTGGCCTATCACCGATATCACCCGTCAGTTGCATGTGTTGCGTCAGTATGGTATGGGCAACTGTATGTTCCGTTCCAAATTCTTTACCGATAACACTAAGGGACTCTACAACTATTACGCTGACGGCTATGCCACGATGCCAGCACTACAGCCTGCTATGACTTGGCTTAATAATAGTGTACCCACAAAACCCTCACATGTTAGTTTTACAGGCAGTGTGGTTAGTTGGGGAGGAAAAGTTAAAGAGTTCTATAGTTCAATAGTTCAAGATGTTACCTACAATCTCTACGGCTCTGACGTTATTCCTGTAGATGTGAACAAGGCTGAAAACTTGCTGGCAGCAAACCTTACCGATACGCAGATAAACATTGGTAATGCGGGCTCTATACGTTACTTTGCAGTTACGGCAACTGATCGCTATGGCAATGAGTCTAAACCTTCCTTCTCGTATACCTCAGATCAGGAGGAACAAAACGTTCCCTCAGCTCCAACTATGCTACCCTACTCTAACGGTGTGGTGACGCTCAATGGCACCGATGCGTCAGTTGGCAAACTGGTAATCATCAGCTCTGCTTATGGCAACGATATTCATTCGGCTATCGTCACTCACTATGCTGGCAATATCTCAATCTGTACAGGCAGTCTTTCTGCAGGTTTATATAAGGTGTACATCATAAACAAGAAAGACCATAAGCATCTGTTAGGTTACTTTGCTGTAGAACCTTAATAATAAAGACAGCTACTTCTTCTCTTTCCTTGTTTGTTTCTTCGTCCTATTCTGTTTGTTGTTCTTTTTGCCGTGATAATGCCTATGCTTGTTAGATTTGCCTGATGGCTTATCACCCTTCGTTACCTTATATTCTGGAGCCTCTCCAATGCCCTCTGGCAGAGTGTTCTTATGAATATCACGCTCTATGAAACGTTCTATCTTGCGGAAATAACCTATCTCGTCGTCAGCCACCAGGGTTATTGCCACACCGTCGCGCTCAGCACGTGCCGTACGTCCGATGCGATGCACATAGTCCTCTATATCGCGCGGAACATCATAGTTTATCACCATCTGTATGTCGTCTATGTCTATGCCTCGCGCTACAATATCTGTTGCCACCAGCACCTCAACCATGCCAGCCTTGAAACGGTACATTATATCGTCACGCTCAGCCTGAGACAGGTCGGAATGCATAGCGCCACAGTTCACACCCAACTGTTTGAGTGCAGCGTTTATCTCCTTAACTCTCTGCTTTTTACCTGAGAATATTATAGCTCTTGTTAAACCATATTGCTGACCAGCTTCTGTGGTAAAACCGTTCTTGAAAATGCTCTTGAGTATGGGCAGTTTCTGTGGAGCATAACACACATAAGCCGACTGCTGAATCTTCTCTGCTGGTTTGCTCACGGCTATGCGCACGTTGACGGGATTATGGAGCAGCGTGTGAGCCAGACGGTTGATGTTATCGGGCATAGTGGCAGAGAACATGATGGTCTGACACTTAACTGGTCCCTTCACTCCAGTCTGCGGATTAACACCTATCTGTTTGGCTATCGCCATGATATCGTCAGAGAAGCCCATATCGAGCATACGGTCTGCCTCGTCAAGAATAAAGAATGACAGGCGCGAGAGGTCAAGGTTGCCCATCTGCATGTGTGAGATAAGTCTGCCTGGAGTGGCTATCACCACCGAAGCACCCTTGCGCAAGGCTGCCAGTTCCTGATCATATCGTCCTCCGTCGTTGCCTCCATACACAGCCACCGAACTGATGCCGTCGAGATAGTAAGAGAAGCCCTGCATAGCCTGGTCTATCTGCTGAGCCAGTTCACGCGTTGGAGCCATGATAAGGCAGTTTACGGCATCCTCAGGAAATCCTCCATCATCGAGCAGGGAGAGCACAGGCAATAGATAGGCAGCGGTCTTACCCGTACCAGTCTGCGCCACGCCCATGATGTCGTGACCCTCAATAATCTGGTCGATACATGCCGCCTGTATAGGCGTACACTTGTCGAAGTGCATATCCCACAGGGCATCAAGTATGTTGTCATTAAGTAGTGTTTCGTCGAAATGGAGGTCGGTCATGTGGTTCTAAAGTTCAAAGGGTTTAGTTCGGAGCATTTCTATAGCAGAAATATGCTACGACGGCAAAGATGATATTCGGTGTCCATGCAGCGAGCATAGGCGGAGCACCGGCATTGATGGCAAAAGTGGATGAAACGGTCTGAAGCATTATATAAACGAAACTCAGTACCAGTCCCAGTCCCAGGTACTTACCCATACCGCCCTTACGTTTGCGCGACGATAGCGATGCACCTATTATGGTGAGTATGAACGAAGCAAACGAGGTGGCTATTCGCTTGTGATACTCCACCTGATAGCGCACCACATTAGATGATCCGCGGTCTATCTGTTTGGATATGTATTCAGCCAACTGAGGTGAGGTAAATGTCTCTTGCTGACCTTTGGAATAAACCAAGTCGGTGGGTTCCATAAAGATAAGGGTGTCGAGTTTGGCACCTGAGGTTATGGTTTCACGAACACCACGCATATTACGTATCTTCCAGTTGGACAGTTTCCAGTGATATTTGTAGTCGGATATGGTATCATACTGTATCTCAGTAGCCGTGAGATGCGAAACGAGTTTCTTATTCTCAAACTTATCAAGACAAAAACCATACCCCCTCTTCATTACGTTGTCATAATGCTGAATGTAGGCTATCACACCCTTGTCCACCTGCAATTGCACATTCTCTGCCGAGGTGTTCTTACGGCTGTTTTTATATAGTGCCTCGAAGTTCTGTCTTATGACCGTTCCATGAGGAATGACATAGGCTGAGAGACCATAATTAAGTCCTGAGATGAGTATGCATGAAATCATGTATGGTTTGAGCATACGCTTAAAACTGATGCCCGATGCCATGATAGATATCACCTCACTGTTGCCAGCCATCTTCGATGTAAAGAAGATAACTGCAATAAATACAAACAGGGGTGAGAAAAGATTGGCAAAATAAGGTATAAAGTTAGCGTAATAGTCAAAAACGATAGCCTTCCACGGGGTGTGATATTGCTCAAACTTATTAAGGTTCTCGTTGAAGTCGATTACTATACTGATACTGATAATGAGCAGGATGGAGAAGAAATAGGTGCCAATAAACTTGCCAATGATATAGCGGTCGAGTCGCCCCACGAGTTTTGAATACTCATAGGAGCGAATGGCTTTCACTATATTACTGTCAAAGATTCTCTTTAGCATCGTTTCTGTATTCTTACTACATCAACCCTCTTCACTACAGTCTGCGCTGCATATTGTCAATAACGGAGCGTTTCCACTGTGTGAAATCACCCATCATGATATGTTTGCGTGCATCACCCACCAACTGCAGATAGAACGAAAGGTTATGAATAGAGGCTATCTGCAGAGCCAGATATTCCTTTGCCTTAAACAGATGGTGCAGATAAGCCTTCGTGGTCACCTGGTCAATATCACAACCATTAGGGTCTATGGGGGTAAAGTCATCCTCCCACTTCTTATTGCGCATATTCATGGTACCGTCATAAGTGAACAGGAGGGCATTACGTCCGTTGCGAGTTGGCATCACACAGTCAAACATATCCACTCCGCGCTCTATGTTTTCGAGTATGTTCCATGGAGTACCCACTCCCATCAGGTAGCGAGGCTTATCCTTTGGAAGTATCTCATTCACCACCTCTACCATATCATACATCACCTCGGTAGGTTCACCTACGGCAAGTCCGCCGATAGCGTTGCCGTCACATCCTTTGTCGGCTATGTATTTGGCAGACTCCTGGCGTAGGTCTTTATAGGTGCATCCCTGAACAATGGGAAACAGGCTCTGTTCATAACCATATAGAGGTGGACATTCGTTGAAGCGGGCTATGCAACGGTCAAGCCAGTTGTGGGTAAGCGTAAGACTGCGACGGGCATACTGCCAATCGCTCTTGCCTGGAGGACATTCATCAAACGCCATGATGATATCGGCACCTATCACTCGCTGGGTGTCCATCACATTCTCAGGGGTGAAGATGTGGCGTGAACCATCTATATGACTCTGAAACTCACATCCATTCTCACTCAGTTTGCGTATACCTGTGAGCGAGAAAACCTGGAAACCGCCCGAATCGGTCAGTATGGGTCTGTCCCACCCTATGAACTTATGCAGTCCGCCTGCCTTATGCAGTATATCCAGTCCTGGACGCAGGTATAGATGATAGGTATTGCCAAGGATTATCTGTGCAAGAACCTGCTTCTTGAGTTCTGAAAAATGCACTGCCTTAACGCTGCCTACCGTACCTACAGGCATGAAGATGGGAGTAAGAATCTCACCATGAGCAGTGGTTATCTTTCCTGCCCTTGCCGAACTGTAGTCATCGGTGTGTTGTAATTCAAAAGTCATTACTTCTTTTCCTCTGCCTTTGGAACGGTTAAATCTACAGGATTATCAACTACCTCATCAGTAAGGGCAAAATCCCATACGTCTGAAACCTTCTCTACATAATGGAATGAAACGCCCTTGAGGTATTCGGCAGGTATTTCCTCTATATCCTTGCGATTAGCATCACATAACACTATATCTGTGATGCCAGCACGCTTGGCAGCGAGTATCTTCTCCTTGATGCCTCCAACTGGCAACACCTTACCGCGAAGGGTTATCTCACCTGTCATAGCTACATTCTTACGCACCTTACGCTGAGTGAGCGCAGAGGCTATGGAGGTGGCTATGGTGATGCCTGCTGACGGACCGTCCTTTGGCGTTGCACCTTCTGGCACGTGGATGTGTATGTTCCAGTTGTCGAATATCGCAGGGTCGATACCAATCTTCTCGGTATGTGCCTTGACATACTCCAGGGCTATCGTGGCACTCTCTTTCATCACATCGCCCAGATTACCCGTGAGGGTCAGTTTGCCACCCTTGCCTTTCGACAGACTGGTCTCGATGAAGAGTATCTCGCCTCCCACACTGGTCCACGCCAGTCCTGTCACCACACCAGCATAGTCGTTGCCCTGATAGATATCACGATAGAATGGTGGTTTGCCAAGCAAATCCTCAAGATTCTCTGGTGTTATCTTTTCATAAGGCAGGGCTCCGTCACGAGTGAGGTAGAATGCCAGTTTCCTGAGACATTTGTTTATCTGCTTCTCCAGTTGTCTCACACCGCTCTCACGTGTGTAGCGCTCTATTATCTTCTCGAGCGTCGGCTTGCGGAACGTGAGCGACTTATAGGCTTTCAGTCCCGTCTTATCCTTCTCGCGAGGCACCAAGTGGCGCTTGGCTATCTCTATCTTTTCCTCCGTAGTGTAACCGCTTACCTCTATTATCTCCATACGGTCACGAAGTGGCGCAGGAATGGTGGAGAGGTCGTTGGCTGTAGCTATGAACATTACCTTTGACAGGTCATAGTCAAGGTCGAGGAAATTATCGTGGAAGGCACTGTTCTGCTCAGGGTCGAGCACTTCGAGCATAGCTGATGCAGGATCACCATGATTGGTGTTCTGTGTCAACTTGTCTATCTCGTCGAGTATGAAGACAGGATTGCTTGAACCTGCCTTTCCTATGCTCTTGATTATTCTGCCTGGCATAGCACCTACATAGGTGCGGCGATGACCTCTAATCTCGGCCTCGTCATGCAGTCCTCCCAGACTCACTCTGACGTATTTTCGACGCAGAGCATCGGCAATACTCTTACCCAGACTGGTCTTACCCACTCCAGGAGGACCATACAGACACAGTATCGGCGACTTAAGGTCACCACGCAATTTCAGCACGGCTATGTATTCGAGTATGCGCTCTTTTACCTTCTCCATGCCGTAATGGTCGCGGTCGAGTATCTTCTGAGCCCTTGCAAGGTCCATGTCATCATCAGTAAACTCGCCCCAAGGCAAATCGACTATCTGTTGCAGGTAAGAGAGTTGCACGTTATAGTCGCTTGACTGGGGGTGCATCTGCTTCAGGCGCTCCATCTCCTTGTTAAAGGCTTCCTCTACCTCTTTGCCCCATTTCTTCGTCTTCGCCTTCTCCAGCAGTTTTGCCACCTCTGGCGATGAGTTTTCCTCACCCAACTCCATATTGATGGTCTTGAGCTGATGACGCAGGAAATACTCCTTCTGCTCATTGTCTATGGTGTGCTGGGTACGGTTTTGTATGTCGAGCTTGAGGTTGGCATACTGTATCTCCCTGTTGACAAACTCCAACAGTTTGTAAGCACGGAGTTTGAGGTCGCCCAGTGACAGCAGTTCCATCTTCTCGCTCAACTTGAGCGGTATATGGTATGACACCATATTGATGAAGAACTCCGCATCCTCTATGCTGTGAAGCGACAACTGCAACTCAAAAGGCAATACATCACTCTTGTCTATGAGTTCGGCTACTCTTGCCCTGAGGTCGCTGATAAGGGTGGTATACTCTATATTGTCTGCCTTGGGTTTCTTCTCCTTTGCTGGCACTATATGAGCACGCAAGAATGGTTCCTCTGACACCACATCAGCGATGCTACAGCGAGTCAGTCCCTGGGCTATGAAGGCATAGCGGTTTGACTGACCTGGTATCTCAAACACCTTGATAAACTGGGATATCACACCATACTCGCACAAGTCCTCGGCTGAGGGCTCTTCTATGTTGATGTCCTTCTGACAGAACATAGCAAAGTGCTGCTTGGGGTGCTTCTCTATGTACTTCACCAGCTGCTTGGTAGCGTCACGCGCTATGGTTACTGATGCCAGCACACCAGGGAAGTTTACCATGTTACGGGTGATAAGGACGGGCATATCGCCCTCCTTGCCTGCACCGAATATTTTGTTTATATCACCGTCAAACTCAGCAAACATACGTAATGGAGAGTCTTGTGACGATGCCATTTCATGAAATATCATATATCTTTATACCTACTTCTTCCTACTGTTTCTTGCTTCTTTTCTTTACCTTCAGTTTAGGAATACGAATCTTGTCGCCAGGCTTCACCTCCTTGGTTTCGTTGAAGGCTTCTACATAACACTCCATTCCTGAACCAAGATAAGCCTTGGATATTCCCTTGAGTGTCTGTCCCTTGTAAACGGTGACTATAGTATCTACTCCTACTATAGAGTAAGCGCCGTACTTCACACGTGCGTCCTTATTATATTTATCGAAATCTTCTGCCTGTGCCTGTTGTGCCTGAGTCTTTGCCTGAGTTTCTGCCTGCGCCTTCTTGGCTGCTTCTTCCTGCTGAGTCTTGGCTACCTCTACCTTCTGTGGCTGCTTGGCTTCACCTCCCTTGTTTGAGGCGAAATAGCCTGCCACACAGAGCACTACAGCACAGATTACACCTGCTACCACATACTTCAGTTTGCTTGAAGACTCCTCTGTAGCTGGCTCTGGTTCTGGCTCTACCTTCTTAGGTTCTTCCTTCTTTGGTTCCTCTTTCTTTGGTTCCTCTTTCTTTGGTTCCTCTTTCTTAGGCTCTTCTTCAACCTTCTTTGGTTCTTCAACAGGCTTTGGCTCTTCCTTCTTAGGTGCTGGAGTCTCGTTACCATCTACTATGACGGTCTCGAAATGAGCGAATGGCTTGTTCACCATATCACGCATCACGGCATCGGGGGTGAAGGTTATCTTGTCGTGAGCAGCTATAACCACTCTCTCGCCAGTGTTCACATTTACCGAACTGCGTTCCTTCACCTCCTGGAGTTTGAAGGTGCCAAAGCCCTTAATCTTTACTATACGGTCCTGAAGCAATCCGTCGTTGATTACCTCTACCATGTTCTGCAGAAAATCATCTGCTATCGCCATCGACATCTTGTGCTTCTCCACAAGAAGCTTTGCTATATCTTTTATTGTTGCCATAATTATCCCTTAATCTTATCTTTTAATGATGTTCTTGGTTTGAAGTTCACTACGAGTTTTGGTGGAACGAGCATCTTCTGACCTGAAGCGGGATTGACTATCACTCTCTCCATACGCTTCTTCACGTCGAATGTGCCCAATCCTGACACAGCAACTGAATTGTCCTCACACAGCAGGTCAACAATGCCGTGCATCGCTGTCCTCACCACATTTTGTGCATCACCAGCAGGCAGTCCCGTCTTCTGGGCCAATGCTGCTATAAACTCCTTGTTGTTCATCCTTTTATACTTTATACTTTATACTTTATACTTTGTCCCTTTGTCCTTTGTACTTAGTCACCTTGTACTTAGTCACCTTGTCTTGCGCTCCAGTAGGTGTTCTTGCTCTGGCAAGCGTAGCACCAAAGGTGCGTCCGATTACAGGCGAGCAAGCTCGGAGTCCTTTGTCACCTTGTACTTTGTACTTTGTCCTTTGTCACCTTGTCCCTTGTACTTTGTACCTTGTCACTTTGTCCTTCCATAGAGGTCAAACTCCTCCGATCCCGTTATCTCCACCTCATAGAACTGACCTATCTCCAAATTCTCGTCTATGGGTATCAGCACCTCGGGGTCAACCTCTGGCGAAGAGTATTCTGTTCTGCCCACATACCAGTCGCCTTCCTGTCGGTCTATTATCACCTTGAAGGTCTTGCCTATCTTTTCTGACATCAGTTCGGCTGAAATGCGTTGCTGCACCCTCATCAGTTTGTCGAGTCTCTGCTGCTTCACCTCCTCTGGCACATCGTCCTTGTAGTGCTCGGCGCTGTATGTACCCTCTTCCTCTGAGTAGGCAAAGGCTCCCATACGTTCGAAGCGTGCCCACTTCACAAATTCCACCAGTTCATCGAACTCCTCGTCCGTCTCGCCAGGGAATCCTACCATCAGCGTGGTTCTCAGCGTAATGCCTGGCACGTCTTCTCTCAGTCTGGTGATGAGGTTCATGGTCTCTTCCTTGGTGGTGTTACGACACATTCTTGTCAACACCGATGTTGAGATATGCTGCAGGGCTATGTCCATATACTTGCACACATTCTCTTTCTCTCTCATCACCTCAAGCAGTTCCATAGGGAATTGGTTGGGGTAAGCATAGTGCAGCCTTATCCACTCCACGCCCTCGATGTCTGCCATCTGCCTTATCAGGTCGGCTATCCGTCTCTTGCCGTATAGGTCTATGCCGTAATAGGTCAGCTCCTGGGCTATTATCTGAAACTCCTTCGTGCCCTCGCTCACCAGTTCTCTCACCTCGTCGAGTATCTCCTCTATGGGTCTGCTCACGTGCCTGCCCGTTATCAGCGGAATGGCGCAATAGGCACAGTGGCGGTCACAACCTTCTGAAATCTTTATATAACGGTAGTGGCGTGGCTTGTCCTTGCCGTATCTGTCGTGCTTCAGCGTCTGGTCTTCGCCCACCGTGGGCAGGGCTTCGGCAAGCTGGTTCCAGTCGAATTTACCGTAGTATCTGTCCACCTCGGGTATCTCTGTCTGCAGTTCCTTCAGGTAGCGTTGCGACAGGCATCCCATAACGTAAAGCCTGTCTATCTCGCCCTGTTCCTTTGCCTCTGCAAACTCCAGTATGGTGTTCACGCTCTCTTCCTTGGCGTCGCCTATGAATCCGCAGGTGTTTATCACCACGGTATCACCCTCCACCTCCGTAGCGTCGATGTGGCATTCGTACCCTTTCTTCCAAAAGAGTCGCTGCAGCCTCTCGCTATCCACGAGGTTCTTTGAGCAACCGAGCGTTACTATGTCTATCCTGCCCTGCTTCACTCTCCAAACAGACTGTTCACAAACTCTCTTCTGTCAAATTCCTGAAGGTCTTCCATACCCTCGCCCAGTCCTATATACTTCACTGGCACCTTGAGCTGGTCTGATATTCCTATCACCACACCACCCTTGGCTGTGCCGTCGAGCTTGGTTATGGCAAGACTGGTTATCTGCGTTACGTTGGCAAACTGACGAGCCTGTTCAAAGGCATTCTGACCTGTTGAGCCGTCGAGCACCAACAGCACCTCGTCTGGTGCCTCAGGCATCACCTTCTTCATCACGTCCTTTATCTTCTTCAACTCGTTCATGAGGTTCACCTTGTTGTGCAGTCTGCCTGCCGTGTCTATTATCACCACATCGGCACCGTTGGCTTTGGCTGACGCAAGGGTGTCGTAAGCCACACTCGCTGGGTCACTACCCATCTGCTGCTTCACCACTGGCACCCCTACTCGCTCGCCCCATGCCACAAGCTGCTCTACGGCTGCTGCCCTGAAGGTGTCAGCAGCACCAAGATACACCTTCTTGCCTGCCTGCTTAAACTTATAGGCAAGCTTACCTATCGTAGTGGTCTTGCCCACACCGTTCACTCCTACCACGAGTATCACGTAAGGCTTTGACGCTCCGTCACCCCCCTTTGTACTTTGTACCTTGTCACCTTGTCCCTCGTCACCTTGTACCTTGTCACTTTGTCCCTTGTCATCGTATTCCTCCAGGAGTCCTACGATTTCCTCTCTCAGTATATTGTTGAGTTCTGACGTCGAAACATACTTGTCCCTTGCCACTCTCTCCTCTATTCGCTCTATCACCTTCAGGGTGGTGTCAACGCCCACGTCACTCGTCACGAGCACCTCCTCCAGGTTGTCGAGCACGTCGTCATCCACCTTATCCTTGCCTGCCACCGCACGCGTCAGTTTCTCAAAGACACTGCGCTTGGTCGTCTCAAGCCCTTTGTCCAGAGTTTCCTTCTTTTCTTTGCTGAAAAAACTAAAAAATCCCATTTTATCGTCTAAAAACTATACATTAGATTGCAAAGTTAATAAAAATTTCCCTTTTCATCGAACATTCTCCACCATTTTATTATATTTTTTGATTAGTATTAAAAAAAATTGCACATTTTGTTTGGTTAGTGTGCAAAAAATGACTACCTTTGCACAAAATACGAAATTTTGTGCAATAAATGGAAAAGACAGCCAGTTTTAATGCTTGCATCGAGCAAGCCATACTCAATTATTGGGATCTCGATGCATTAACCGATTACAAAGGTGCTACCCTGCAGTATCATGATGTAGCACGTAAGATTGAAAAACTACACATTCTTTTTGAAAATAGTGGTGTGCAAAAGGGTGACAAGATTGCCCTCTGCGGACGTAATATGAGCAACTGGGCAGTGGCATTCCTTGCTACCCTCACCTATGGCGCTATTGCTGTTCCTATTCTGCATGAGTTTACTGCCGACCAGATTCACCATATCGTCAACCACTCTGAGGCACGACTGCTCTTTGTAGGCGATGTGGTGGCTAAGCAGATAGACCCAGCCAAGATGCCCGACCTCGAGGGTATCATCAACATCATCGACTATTCGCTGATGATTTCTCGCACTGAGAAGTTGACTTATGCCCGTGAGCACCTCAACGAGTTCTTTGGCAAGAAGTTCCCTAAATACTTCCGCAAGGAGTCCGTTAATTATTATAAGGAGGAAAGTCCTGAGCAGCTCTGCATCATCAACTACACCTCAGGCACCACTGGTTTCTCTAAGGGTGTTATGATTCCTTACCGTGCCATGTGGTCCAACCTCGACTTCGCTGGCGAGGTTCTCGACGATGTGTTGAAGCCTGGCGACAACACCATCTCCATCCTTCCTATGGCTCACATGTATGGCATGGCATTTGAGTTCATCAAGGAGTTTATGTCTGGCTGTCACATCTATTATCTCACGCGCGTACCTTCTCCAGCCGTTGTGGCTCAGGCGTTCACCGATGTCAAACCTATCATCATCATCGCCGTGCCTCTCGTCATTGAGAAGATAATACGTAAGAAGGTGTTCCCTAAGGTCACTCCAACCATCAAGATGCTGATGAAGACACCTATCCTGGGTGCTAAAATCAAGAAGAAGATTTACAACCAGGTGTATGAGGCATTCGGAGGCAAACTCTACGAGATGATTATTGGTGGCGCTGCCCTCAATCAGGAGGTGGAGCAGTTCCTCAAGGATATACAGTTCCCTATCACCGTGGGTTATGGTGCTACCGAGTGTGCTCCTATCATAACCTACGCTGACTGGAAAACCCATAAGACTGGATCATGTGGCAGAGCAGTGGTTCACATGGAGGTAAAGATTGACTCTAAGAACCCACATAAAGAACCTGGCGAAATCCTTGCACGAGGCATGAATGTGATGCTGGGCTATTTCAAGAATGAAGAAGCTACAGCCCAGACCCTTGACAAGGAAGGTTGGTATCACACTGGCGACCTTGGCATCATGGATAAGAAAGGCAACGTCTTCATCAAGGGACGTTCTAAGAACATGCTCCTTGGTCCTTCAGGTCAGAACATCTTCCCTGAGGAGATAGAAGATTCACTCAACTCCCTCCCATTCGTGATGGAAAGCATCGTTGTTCAGCGTGACCAGAAACTGGTTGCCTTGGTTCACCCAGACCTCGAAACATGCGCTGCCAACAATATGAGCAGTGACGATGTAGAACGTCAGATGAAACAAAATCTGGAGCAACTCAATGCTACCCAACCAGCATACTGCAAAGTAGCATACATAGAGATTCACGACGAAGAGTTCGAAAAGACTCCAAAGAAGTCTATCAAGCGCTTCCTCTATACATAAGGAAAAAGACAAAAAAGACAAAATAGACTGCACCCAATTCTAATGAGTGCAGTCTATATTTTTGCACCTTGTCAAATCGCAAAACGTTACAGTGCTACAGTGCTACAGTTCTAAAACGCTTATAGAAAAGGGCAAAAAAAAGCTCAAAATATATATATTATATATAATATATATTTTGCCCAATTTTTAGGGTACTTGAACACGTGTTTGGGAACTGTAGCACTGTAGCGCTGTAGCGCAGCCTAGCTGAATTGTTAAAAAATTGGTTGCACATTTTGAGAGATTTGGGCAATATTGGGCAAAAAGTGCAGTTTTTTGAAGAAAGTGTACATTGCCTTTGTAACATGTTATTATTCAGCTATTTACAAGCGTGTTTTTGGTTCAAGGAATTATTGCTTTATTTTAACAATTTCTGGCATGGCTTCAACAAAATGCGGCATGGCTTCAACGGCTTGAAGTAATGCTGGAAATTTACCCCGTCAAGAGGTGCATCACGGAAGTGTTAAAAGTTGGTGATTTCTTGCAGGGGTTAAGTTATAGTAGTACCTTTGCGTCAACTTCCTGAAGGTCGTTGAACGCACCAAGGTGCTAGTTCAAGTCGCGCTGAAGCGCTGGTTCAAGTAGCGAAGCGTATCTTAGGAGCTATGCTCCGTATCGTAACAAAGAGCGACATCTTGCTAAAGGAAAGCAGGGTGTCGCTCGTTATTTATATATCGTGCTTACTTGTCATGAGCGTTAGTGTTTATAGCTCTGTATCAGTCCCTTCTTTACGAGGATGGGGAGGATGTTGGCAGCTGACTGACGGGTGCTCTTCTTCTGATTGCCATAGTACTGCTCGTGGGTAACTGGGTCGTCTCTGAGTAGCTTCTCCATGAATTCATCGTTAAGACGGGTCATGATGTAGCGCCCCTTCGCATCGGGAGCCTTATCTACGAGGTACAGCACGTGGTGCTCCATCAGGTTGTTGTTGGTCAGCAGAAGGTCGGTAGCGAGGAATATGCTGCCCCATGTGGTGTGTCCTGTTGCCAACAGACCTACGTCGAGACCTATGTTGACCAAACTGAGAACATCGCCCATCGTAGCATGGTAGCACACTACGAGCACCTTGCCGCCCTTGTAGGGCATAGCACGCAGATAGTTGTTGACGGGCAGTATTACGCCATCCTCGTCACGCAGCGGACGCTGGTTGATAAACAACTGTCCGTCTATCTGCATCATGAACACATCGTGCTTGATGGTATTGTTAACCTCTTTGTCGCTGGTCTTGAGCGAGAAGTCATGACCATCGTACTTCACACGTATTGAGTCGGGTTCCTTGCCAGGAATCAGTTGCTCATAAGCTTTCCAGTTGCCCGCCTTATAGTCGGCATAACTCGTACAAAACTTCGTTTGCGCTTGGGTCTCTGCGCTGAAGGCGCAGAAAGTAATAATTAAAAGGGAAAAATTAATAAGTACTTTTCTCATTTTCAATAATCAATAATCTATAATCTATTACCTATAATCAATTGGGTGGGGTTGTATTTCTTGTCATTTTCCCCTATCAGTCTTGCCAGAATGTAGGGGTGAAGATTATGAGGACTGAGAAAATCTCAAGACGTCCCATAAGCATCAGAATAGAACATATCCACTTGGCAAAATCAGGTAGTTCGTTCCACGACATTGTGGGGCCTATCTCCATTCCCAGGGTAGGTCCTACATTGCTTAATGTGGAAATGGTTATGGTAATGGCATTGGTATTGTCTACTCCTGCTGCTATCATGGCGAAGGCGCAGATGATGCACAGCACACAATAGACTGAGAGAAAGGCAAGTAATGTTACCCTGCGCTGCATAGGTACATTCATACCAGCAAAACGAAGTGGCAAAACAGCCTTGGGGTGAAGCATCTGCTGGAATTCGTTACGAATAACTTTGAGCAGCATGACGCACCTGACGCTCTTAAAACCTCCTGAGGTACTACCTGCACAGGCGCCCATGAACATACACACGGCGAGTATCACCCATGTAACATGCGGCCACAGGGCTGCATTATCGTTGAAGAGTCCGGTGGTGGTCATGAATGACACTACCTGGTAAATACCACAACGGAAGGCTTGCTCATAGTCATAGCCATTGCGAGTGATGAGCATATAGGTAATGAAAACCGTGAAGATAGCAACCATCAAACAATAGAACTTTAGTTCGGAATTATTGAAGAAGCTGCGAAAATCACCTCTTATCACTGCTCTGTAGAGCAAAACGAAATTGATGCCTGAAAGGAAGCAGAACAGTGTGGAAACATACTCCAATGCCGGCGACTGGAAATATTCTATGCTCGTATTGTGGGTTGTGAAACCTCCTGTGGCGATGGTTGTCATAGCATAGTTTACGCTGTCAAACCAGTCCATGCCTAATAACTTGAAACTTGCAAAACAGGCTATGCTCAGGGTGAAGAATATAACCCAGATAGACTTTGCTGAGGTGGAGAGCTTAGGATGCAGTTTCGACTTCATAGGACCTGTAGCCTCAGCTGCGAACACTTTTACCGAACCACCCACTAATGAAGGCAAGACGGCAATGGTGAAGAACACAATACCTAAGCCACCTATCCACTGTGTGAATGAACGCCAGAAGAGTATGCCGTGAGGAAGACATTCCACATCGTCAAGGATGGTGGCACCTGTGGTGGTAAAACCCGAGATGGTTTCAAAATAAGCATTGGTGAAACTGGTAATATAGCCTCCCAGCATGAATGGCAACGAACCAAACAGACTGAACACACTCCACGATAGGGTTACCACCAGGAATGCATCTCTACGGCTCATAAGGTTGTCGGCCTTCCTACCTACATAATGCATCACCATCGCAGCAACCATAGTTATGGCGATGGAAACGATAAACGGTAATAAGTCAGATTCCTCGTAACATATTGAAACGCAAAGGCATATAAGCATGAAGAGCGATTCAAGAACAAGGAGTGAACCTAATATTTTGCTTATAAGGCGATAGTTCATTTTTTAGTTGAAAAGTTTCTCGATGCGTTTTACCTCAGTATTATGACAGAACACCACCACAATATCGCCTGCCTCTATCTGTGTGCCACCCGTAACGAGCATTCCTTCACCATCACGCACCAGTCCACCGATAGTACACCCTGTAGGCAATGATAACTCAAAGATTTTCTTCTTGGTTATGGGGGAGCCTTTCTGTGCAGTGAATTCTGCTACATCAGCACGAGCCTGCATCAGGAATCGCACATTGGTAGCACTGCCCTCGAGCATCATCTCGTAGATGCGTGAGGCTGCTATGGCTTTTTTATTTATTATGGTACCTATATCCAGACTTTCAGCCATATCGATATAGTCCACATTCTCTACTACAGCAACGGTTTTACGCACACCCATACGCTTAGCTGCCAAGCAAGCCAGGATATTCGTTTCGCTGTTTCCTGTCAGTGCCACGAATGCCTGAGTGTTACGGATGCCTTCTTCAAGCAATAGCGAGGTGTCACGAGCATCACCGTTAATAACGAGTTCACCCTTTCCAGGCAACAGGTCGTTGAGTTTCTCACAACGCTGTGGGTCAATCTCGATTATTTTGGTGTGCATATATTCAGGCATGGTGTGCACAGTGCGCAACGCACATTTGCCACCACCCATAATCATAACATTGCTCACATCGGTATAATCGGCCTTGCCAACCATTTTGCGAACGTATGGTATATAATCACGGGTGGTCATAAAATAAGCCATATCATACAGTTCCAGTGTATCATTACCACCTGGTATGATGGTTTCGTTTCCACGTTTTATGGCTACTACATGGTATGGTTCGGTGGCACCACACACCTCCTTCAGCGGTCGATGCAGTATGTGGCAATTCTCTCTAAGTTTTATGCCGAGCATTATGAGTGCTCCTCCGTGCACATCCCATCGCTGGCGCACCCACGACATTTTCAGTCCGTTGATGATATCCTGAGCTGCAAGCATTTCAGGGTATATCACTGAGTCAATACCCATCTTCTTAAGTGTTTCCTCATTCTTAGGCGAAGCATATTCATAATCCTCTACCTTGGCAACGGTCTGCTTGGCTCCCAGCGACTTAGCTATTCCACAGGCACACATATTCACCTCTTGATCATTAGTCACGGCAATGAAGAGGTCTGCATTCTGAGTGTCTATGGCACGAAGCGCCTTGATGCTTATAGGCGATGCCTCGAAGGATAATATGTCCAGGTCTTGTCCGAGACTCTCCAATGCCTCGGCATCCTCATCAACGATGATGATGTCTTCACTGTTGTTGCGACTAAGCAACGAGGCAAGATATTTGCCAACGGCCTGTGCGCCCGCTATGATTATTTTCATAACTCTATACTATTTATCTGTTGCGCTATACTTTCAGCATCTATACCCACCATGTGTTGCAACTGGGCTACGGTGCCATGCTCCACGAATGATGTAGAAGGCATGCCCAGTCTTACGACTTCAGGCTTAATATTCTTAGAAGCAAAATATTCGGATACTGACGAACCAAGTCCGCCTTCCTTCACACCATCTTCTACGGTTATCACGAATTTGCAAGTCTGTGCCACATAATCCAGTATATCGGTGTCGATAGGCTTAAGGTACCTCATATCGTAATGAACGACCTTCTCCCTTCTGTCTGCGTTGAGCATAGCGAGTGCTTTCTGCACATTGTTGCCTATTGTTCCTATCGAGAGCACTGCAATATCTGGATTTGAGGTTTGGGAGTTAAGGCTAACCCTCCTACCCTTGCCTACTGCTATTGGTTCAAGAGTGCACTGCCAATCAACCTTTTCGCCACGACCGCGTGGATAGCGTATCACCACTGGTCCCTGATTAGGCAGTTGGGCTGTGTACATCATTCTGCGAAGTTCATGTTCGTTCATTGGTGCACAGATGGTGAGGTTAGGTATGGGTCTGAGTGCAGCTAAGTCGAATGTTCCGTGGTGGGTAGCACCGTCTTCGCCCACTATGCCTGCTCTGTCCAAACACAACACAATGTTCAGATTGTCAATTGCCACATCATGTATTATGTTGTCGTAAGCTCGTTGTGAGAAAGTACTGTAAATGTTGCAGAATGGTATGAGTCCCTCTTTCGCCATACCAGCTGAGAATGTTACTGCATGTCCTTCGGCTATTCCCACGTCAAATGCTCTGTCAGGCATTGCTTCCATAAGAATGTTCATTGAGCACCCTGTAGGCATAGCAGGTGTTACTCCCACTATCCTGGGGTTCTTCTGAGCCAGTTCCAGGAGTGTATTGCCAAAAACATCTTGATACTTTGGTGGCAGGTTGGTGTTAGATTCCTTTATGCGCTCGCCTGTTTCTGCATCAAATTTACCTGGTGCATGCCAGATAGTGGCTGCTTGCTCTGCTGGTTTGTATCCCTTTCCCTTTATGGTGTGAATATGCAACAGTTTTGGTCCCTTCATAGACTTCAACTGACGCAATACTCGAACCATCTCTTTTACGTCATTTCCATCTACCGGACCGAAATAACGCACATTCATGCCCTCGAACACGTTAGCCTGTGGCGAGAGTGCTGCCTTGAGTGCATTGCCAAGTCGAATGGTTTTCTTTCTAGTTGCCTCGTCAAGCCATCCACGACTTCTCAACCATGTGGCTATGTTGTTTCGCCACTTATTATACGACTCGTTAGTGTTCAGTGAAAGCAGATATTGCTTCATGCCTCCCACACTGCGGTCTATGGACATGTTGTTGTCATTGAGTATTATCAGCAGATTGTTAGGTGAGGATGATACATTATTCAATCCTTCATAAGCTAAACCTCCGCTCATAGAGCCATCACCTATCACTGCCACCACATGGCGATTCTCGCCAAGGAGTTTGTCGGCTACAGCCATTCCCAGTGCAGCACTGATACTATTTGATGCATGTCCGCAGGTGAAGGTGTCATACTCACTCTCTGCAGGACAAGGGAAAGGATGCAGTCCGCCTAATTTACGGTTGGTGTTAAAAGACTCACGTCGGCCAGTGAGTATCTTATGGCCGTAAGCCTGATGACCTACGTCCCAAACAATGCGGTCGTTAGGGGTGTCATAGACATAATGCAAAGCTACAGTCAGTTCTATTGCTCCCAGACTAGAGGCAAGATGTCCAGGATTCACTGACAGTTCCTTCACTATATCATCGCGTAATTCACGGCAAATATCCGGCAAGACCTCTACGTCATATTTGCGGAGATCTGCCGGATATTCTATACTATTTAGATATTTATAATCCACACTTATTTTACGTCGCCCACCTTAATAAGATATTCGGCTATCTGCACAGCATTGAGCGCAGCACCCTTCTTAATCTGGTCGCCAGAGAGCCAGAATGTAAGGCCGTTGTCGTTAGCGAGATCTTCCCTCACACGACCTACATACACATCATCCTTACCAGCAGTGTAGAGAGGCATAGGGTAAGGCAGACCTTCCATAGTCTCCTTAGTAGCATCAGCATTAGCCTTTGCCCCCACTCTCTTTGGATCATCAATAAGGGTTACACCCTGAGCATTGCGAAGTGCTTCCTGAGCATCAGCTACGCTGATAGGTTTCTCAGTCTCAATCCATACAGCCTCAGAGTGAGCACGGAGTGAAGAGATGCGTACACACATAGCTGAACAACGAGCATCGGTATGCATAATCTTCTTTGTTTCATTAAACATCTTCATCTCCTCCTTAGTATAACCGTTATCTTGGAAGACATCAATCTGAGGTATAACGTTGTATGCCAACTGATATGCAAACTTATTAACAGTAGGTTGCTGGTTGTCAGCAAGTTCCTTGTACTGTTGTTGCAGTTCGGCCATAGCAGCTGCTCCAGCACCTGATGCTGACTGGTAGGAAGCAATATGAATGCGCTTGATGTGAGACAGTTTCTCTAATGGTTGCAGACATACTACCATCATGATAGTTGTACAGTTAGGATTGGCAATGATGCCGCGTGGACGATTCAGTGCATCTTCAGCGTTACACTCAGGCACCACCAATGGCACATCATTGTCCATACGGAAAGCACTTGAATTGTCAATCATTACAGCACCATATTTTGTAATATCCTCACAGAATTCTTTTGATGTACCTGCACCAGCTGATGTGAATGCTATATCCACATCCTTAAAGTCGTCGTTATGCTGAAGCAGTTTTACTTCATATTCTTTACCACGGAAGGTGTATTTGGTGCCAGCTGAACGCTGTGAACCAAAGAGAACCAGTTCGTCAAGTGGAAAATTCCTTTCATCAAGAACACGGAGAAATTCCTGTCCTACAGCGCCTGATGCGCCTACAATTGCTACTTTCATCTTTCTATTTTGTTTTATTTCTGTTGTATTTCAGTTATATTTTGATTGCAAAAGTACAAAAAAATGTCTAAACATTAGCATATTTCAGTTTTTTTTTGCACCTTTGCATTTGAAATTTCACAAATTGAACTCTCACACTATTAACCGTAAACCGTAAACGGTAAAATATGAACTCTGAACTATTAAGTTCCTCATTTCCTATATCCAGCCCTACTATCGCCTTTTTCGTAGTGCTACTGATAATACTCATTGCGCCTATCGTAATGAGTAAATTTCGCATTCCGCATATTATCGGAATGGTGCTTGCTGGTGTGGTTATAGGGCGCTATGGATTCAATATTCTAGAGCGTGACTCTTCTTTTGAACTCTTTGGACGGGTGGGACTTCTGTATATCATATTTCTTGCAGGTTTAGAGATGGATATGGAGGGAATGAAACATAATTTGAAACATGTTGGCATTTTTGGTTTATTGACCTTCCTCGTTCCTTTTTCCATTACCTACATAGCCGGTATAACAATATTGGGCTATAGTCCGTTAGCTACTATGTTATTGTCATGTATCATGGCTTCTAACACTCTGATAGCCTACCCCATAGTGGCACGATATGGATTACAGAAGCATCATGTCACCACCCTATCCGTTGGAGCCTCGATGTTGTCACTTTTTACCTCACTCGTTGTAGTGGCTGCAGTAGCAGGTTCTCATAATGGTGGAGCGGAATGGTATTTCTGGCCTTTGTTCATCATAAAACTAGGTGGCTATTGTGTAGCAATGCTCTATCTGATTCCTCACATGACACGCTGGTTCCTAAGACGTTACAGCGATTCAGTCATGCAATACATATTCGTTATGGCGATGATGTTTATGAGTGCTGCACTATGTGAAATCATAGGCATTGAGGGTGTAGTAGGAGCATTCATAAGCGGACTCATCCTAAACCGTTTCATTCCCACCATGTCGCCCTTAATGAACCGTATTGAGTTTATTGGCAATGCACTATTCATTCCCTATTTCCTTATAGGTGTAGGCATGCTCATCAATATACGCCTGATGATGAAGGTCGACGTGCTTTTCATTGTTGCTGTGATTGTAATAGTGGGTACGCTGGGCAAGGCATTGGCTTCATATATTTCATGCATCCTATTCAGACTATCATGGCTAGAAGGGCACTTTATGTTTGGACTCACCTCTGCTCATGCTGCTGGTAGTATAGCAATGGCAATGATTGGTGTCAGTATGATATCGCCTGATGGCGTAGGATACATAGTTGATGACGGCATGATGAATGGTGTTGTTATGATGATACTCTTTACCTGCATTATCTCAACTATCACCACTGAGAACTCAGCCCGTGCCCTTGTGCTTAGAGAAGAGATGGACAAACTATCTGACCATCGCCGACTTGATAATAGTTTTGATGATGAGAAAATACTTATACCAGTAAAATACCCTGAAACCTGTGACACGCTGATGCATCTCGCAATAATGATGCGCAATAGGGAACTAAATCGTGGACTCATAGCGCTTAACGTAGTATATGACGATGAAGATGCAGAGATAAACCAACGAAAGGGACAGCAACTCCTAGCACATGTAACACAGACAGCTAATGCTGCCGACGTTAGGATACAAACCCAAGTGAGACTGGCCACTAACATTGGCAATGGCATTAAGCACGCCTTCAGGGAATACGACTGTTCTGAGATAATACTCGGCGTACACCTTCACCCTAATTCTAGGCGAGTCTTTTGGGGCGAGTTTGCACAAAGTGTATTCAACAACCTCTCACGACAGATTATCATAGCACGTTGCGGACAGCCATTTTCTACACTTAGGGCGATACAGGTGGCAGTGCCTTCACGAGCTGAATATGAGCCAGGCTTCTATCGCTGGTTGGAACGTCTTTGCCGTCTTGCCAAAGCATTGGAGTGCAAAATTGTTTTTCATGCCACCACAACGACTAATGCATTAATACAACAGTATGTGGTACATCGACATAAACATTTAAGGGCTGAATATGTTGAGATGGCAAAGTGGATAGGACTGCGTGAAGTGGCTGCAAATACCCCCGACGACCAGATGCTCGTAATAATTACGGCACGTCAGGGTACTGTGTCATATAAGGCTGCTATCGATAAACTGCCTGAGGAAATCACTGAATATTATCACGGCACCAACCTTATGATTATCTTTCCCGACCAATATGGGCCTGCTCCAGAGGAGCTCACCTTCACCTCGATTCAGCACAAGGAACAGGTGTCAGCCTATCAGGAACTCAAGAAGTGGTGGTATAAATACAAAACAGGCAGAGCATTATAGCTCCGCCTGTTTGCTTTTGTATAACACTTATCAGATATTAGCTATTCATTGCCATGAGGAACTCTGCATTGTCACGAGTTCGTGACATAAGATTATGAATCTGTTGCATTGCCTCAACAGAGTTCATGTCTGAAATACTCTTACGTAATATCCACATACGGTTGATGGTTGTTTCGTCAAGCAGCAGATCATCACGACGCGTACTTGAGGCGATAAGATTAACAGCTGGGAATATTCGCTTGTTGGCAAGCACTCTGTCAAGCTGCAACTCCGAGTTACCTGTTCCTTTGAATTCCTCAAAGATTACTTCATCCATCTTGCTACCTGTATCTGTCAGTGCTGTTGCAATAATTGTCAATGAACCTCCATTCTCTATATTACGTGCAGCACCAAAGAAACGTTTTGGTTTTTGTAGGGCATTTGCATCGACACCACCTGTAAGCACTTTGCCAGAAGCTGGTGCAACAGTGTTATAGGCACGAGCAAGTCGAGTTATGGAATCGAGGAAAATAACTACATCATGTCCACATTCAACAAGTCGCTTAGCCTTCTCAAGCACCAAGCCAGCAATCTTTACATGACGGTCAGCTGGTTCATCGAAGGTTGATGCTACAACTTCAGCATTCACTGTGCGAGCCATATCGGTAACCTCCTCAGGACGTTCGTCGATGAGCAACATCATAATATATGCCTCAGGATGGTTGGCTGCTATGGCGTTAGCTATATCCTTCATCAGGATAGTCTTACCAGTCTTTGGCTGTGATACTATGAGTGAACGCTGTCCCTTGCCGATTGGCGAGAATAGATCTACTATTCGTGTAGATATATTAGTTGCTCTTGGATTGCCACAGAGATTGAACTTCTCTTCTGGGAACAGTGGAGTGAGATTCTCAAAGGAGATGCGATCACGTATATCGCGGGGATCTCTGCCATTAACCTTCAGCAACGTGGTCATAGTGAAATATTTCTCGTTGCCGTGTGGTGGACGTACCATACACTCTACTACATCACCCGTCTTGAGGAAGAATGAGCGAATCTGCTGTATGGTGAGGTGCACATCATCAGGCGAAGAAAGGTAGTTGTAATCGCTGGAACGGAGGAATCCATATCCATCAGGCATTATCTCTAGTAACCCATTAGCTTTGATGATATCAGAGAAATCATAGGAGATATCATCAGAGTCTGCAGCTTCGTCGTAAGTTACGGAAGTATTCTCTACTGTAGTAGGATGATCGAACATGTCATAATAAGGTATTACGCCATTATCTTCTACTGGTATATCCTGAACAATAATAAAGTCAGAACCATCTGTCGGTGCTTCCTCCCATGGTTGGTCCAGATTATTCTGAGAGTTTACCTTAGATTGCAAACGCTCTATCAAACCTAATGACGGCTCATCGCCATCACTGCTCTCTCCTACCCCGAATGAAGCCTCGGGCACATCGAAGCCTTCATTCTCCATAGCCTTAGACAGATCTGCCTTCTTCTGATTATTCTCTGCAAGGGCAGCAGCTGTAGCCTCTGCAGCTGCAATTATCTCAGCCTTGGTACGCCTGATACGCTTACGCTTAGGAGCGCTATCGGTAGCACCATCACCACTGACTGATGCATCATCCGCAGATGGTGCAAAGTCAAGTTGAGGTTCAGTGACAGCCTGCGCCTCACTTTGTTGTTTAAGACGCTCGCGCTCAGCGAGTTCTGCTTTACTTGGTCTTCCACGTTTTTTCTTGGGAGCAACCTCCAAGTTTTCTAATTCTTCGTTAGCCATTATATACTCTTAGCTATAATTATGTTGTTCTATAAATAAAAAATGTAGTGAATTGTCATAGTTCATGGCACACCTGATACGGTGAGATAAAAAGCCACAAACTATTCCTGAGTTCTTACGACCGCAAAGTTACAAATAAAAGTTCAATCATTCAAAGGTTCATGGGATTTAGATGATAAAGAATGGTTATCTTTAAGTTTTTTTAACCAACATCATTTTACTGGGCGGAGTTTTGCGAGTTTGTCTCGCATGTCAGTTTGGGTGAAATTGATAATATCTTGAACGGGAAGGTAATGAGGTGCATCACCTTTCTCATCGTATGTAAGTTCTGCAATGTAATTGATGCGCTGCAGATCATATAGTAACTGCTTTACCACACGCATAGGACGGTTAAGACTCTTCTTTATTTCGATGTCAGTGAATGGATGATTACCCTCACGGAAATTATTAGAGATGAGTTGTATAATCTCCCATGATATCACTTCTTTCTCTTGAAAACTGAGTTCTTGGAATGAATTAGCAAAGAAATCGTCAGAGTTCTGACGGCAGTAACATAGTTCGGCTCCAGTCAGGCAGATAATCCACGAGGTCTGCAACCACAACAGAAAGAATGGTATGATGGCAAAGGATCCATAGATGGCATTATAATTTGATATCCACAATTGAGAATTTATGTATATCATCTGGAATGCCTGCATACACACTCCCGCGATAATACCTGGCACAATGGCACTGCGCAGCTCCACTTTAGTATTAGGCATGAAAACATAGAGAGCTGTGAAGGCAACAGACCATATAAGGTAAGGTATAAACTCTATAAAAAAGGACATAAGCGGACCTATGACCACAACATCACTCAGTCGGTAGTTGATAGCTGTAATAGCGATGCTTAGTCCCGAACTAAGAACTATAACGATAGGAACAAAGAATAGCAGTGTGATATAATCGGTTATAGTACGAAAAACACTACGCTGACGTTTTACCTGCCAGATATCATTAAATGCCAATTCTATGTTAGAGATAAGCATGAGCACAGTAAAGAGCATGAACAATAGACCTATACCCAAAAATACCCCCTTCTTAGTATGTACAAGATAAGAATTAACAAAACCAATGATGGTATTTGCTGCATCAGGCTGAGAAGCGAGAGATTCACGAAACCAATCTTCTATATACATAGAATAACCAAAGCCTCGTGCTATAGCAAATACTACTGCCATGATAGGCACAAAAGCCAACAAGGTAGAATAGGTAAGATTGACTGCTGTTCCCATTATTCTCTTGTCGTCAATATCATGCCACAGGGCTAGGAGGTGGTCTATCAACTTACTGCTCATAGTTTAAATTGCTATGTTCATACAAAAAATAAACGTTCTATTTTGTTTTTCTGATTTCTAATAAAAAGCAGTGCCCCTATAAGCCGGGTTCTGTTCCACCATAGAGGTGGCGCCTGTCATTTATCTAATCCGTATGTCACCATACGGCTTTAGCATTCTACCCTCCATCGTAAGCAAAACTTTCGGGCGAGCAGCCCTAACATGACGATGGTTTACTTGAACTTGCAGCCCCCAGCAGACACAGCACACTTGTCACCAAATGCCTGGTGGTCTCTTACACCACCTTCTCACCCTTACCCAAGACAGCCTATGGTTATCTTCTTTGAACAAGTCAAAGTATAGGGCGGTTCTTTTCTTCTGCCTTTAGCTAATCATCACTGACTACTTGTATTTTAGCAAGTGGGGAGCCCTATGCTGCCCGGACTTTCCTCTCGTGTATTGCTACACCAGCGACAGAGCCGGGGCACTGCTTTGTTTTTAGCTCCTTATAGTGCCTATTAAATCCTATTTGCTAAGCAAGTAGGATTTGAAATCTTCAAAGTTTTTACTCATGGCTATGCTCTGCTTGGTGCCCTTCATAAACTCCTGAAGACGCTGAGGTATCTCGACGTCGGAAGAGAGAATATCGTCAACCTTCTCCTTGAACTTAGCAGGGTGAGCCGTTTCACAGAACACACCCACCTCATCTGACTGGAGCAGGTCTTTGAGAGCCTGATAGCCACAAGCACCATGAGGGTCGAGAATGTATCCCGTCTCAGCATAGCAAGACTGCATGGTCTGCCTGATATTATTATCAGTATATGTAGCACCATCAATAATGCTGGTAACGAGCTGATGGTCACCCTTATAAAGGTCGTAAATACGAGCAAAGTTTGAAGGATCGCCAACATCCATAGCATTAGCCAACGTAGCCTTAGAAGGCTTAGGGTTATACTCGCCTGTCTTCAGGTAGTTATAGAAGATGTCGTTGGCATTGTTAGCCGCTATGAAACGTTTGATTGGGAGTCCCATCTTATGACCAAACAACGCAGAACAGATATTGCCGAAATTGCCACTTGGCACACACATCACCAGCTGGTCAGCCAGTCCTATTTCCTTCATACGCGCATAGGCATTGAAATAATAGAACGACTGAGGCAGGAAACGTGCTACGTTGATGGAATTGGCTGAGGTGAGCTTCATGTGATTATTCAGCTCTTCATCCATAAAGGCAGACTTGACGAGAGCCTGACAGTCGTCGAACACACCATCAACCTCTATGGCAGTGATATTCTTGCCGAGGGTGGTGAACTGACATTCCTGTATAGGACTGACCTTGCCCTTAGGATAAAGCACATAGACATGAATGCCCTCAACACCAAGGAAACCGTTGGCAACAGCCGAACCAGTATCGCCAGAGGTAGCTACGAGCACATTGACCTCTTTGCCGTTATTCTCCTTCTTGAGGAAATACTGCAACAGACGAGCCATGAAACGAGCACCTACATCCTTGAATGCCAGCGTAGGTCCGTGGAAGAGTTCCAAAGAATATATCTGGTCGGTAACCTTCACCACAGGACAGTCGAACGCGAGGGTGTCATACACTATCTTCTTGAGAGAGTCAGCATCAACGTCTTCGCCAAAGAAAGCATCAGCCACGGTGTATGCTATCTCCTGAAAAGACATCTTTTCGATACTGTCAAAGAATTCTTTTGGCAGGGGCTTGATGCGCTCAGGCATATAGAGACCTTTGTCTTCTGCCAATCCCTTGACTACCGCTTTCTCGAGCGAAGCCATAGGGGCTTTTTTGTTAGTTGAATAGTATTGCATGGTTAATTGATAATTGACAATTGATAATTGATAATTGATAATTAATAATTAATAATTAAAGGGCCATTAGTGTTTGCATAAACTCCTGAAGACGCAGAACTCCATAGCCACCACCGACACAGGTGAATTCGTCATAGGATTGCACCACATCGGGGGTGATGCCAGGATAGTATATTATAAAAGGTACAGGCTCGCCCACGTGCACGCGAAGCTCTACGGGGGTGTAGTGGTCAGGAAGTACGGCAATGCACACTGGCTCAGACCATTTGCTTACTTCCTCGTAGATAGGACCTATCATTCGGGAGTCGAGATTCTCGATAGTCTTGACCTTGAGGTCTATATCGCCATCATGACCAGCCTCGTCACTTGCCTCAACATGGAGGAAGACGAAATCCTTATGCTTGAGGTTATTGAGAGCAGCCTGCGTCTTACCCTCGTAGTTGGTGTTCCACAAACCTGTAGCACCTTCAACCTTTACGATGTCGAGACCAGCATATTTGCCTATACCCTGAATAAGGTCGACTGCACTCACCACAGCACCAGTCTTGACCTGAGGATACTGCTCCATGAGAGTCTGCATAGCAGGACGATACCCACCACTCCACGGCCAGATGATATTGGCAAGGTCGGCACCATGCTTCTTACGTTCTATATTGAGAGGAGCCTGAGCCAGCACATCAACAGACTTAAGAATAAGGTCATTGAGCAGGTCAGCAGTTTCCTGTGGTGTCATCCTACCCTCTTCGTGGAAGTTCTCCATACCCTCTTCAGGTTTCACAAGCAGCGGACGCCACTGTTCGTTAGGATGATCATGAGGCGGAGCACAGACGATATGCTTGGAACCACCCTTAATGATGAGCAGATGACGATACTGAATGCCACACACCCACTTCACCTTGTCAGAACCCAATTTCTCATTAAGCAGAGCCACGAGCGGTTTGGCATCTTCGGTCTGCAGGTTACCGCCATTATGAGTCTTGATGGTGCCGTCTTCACGCACACAGATGATATTGCAACGCAAGGCGAGGTCGAGACTATCCATATCATAACCTATAGATGCAGCCTCAAGAGGTCCTCGACCTTCATACACCTTGTCGAGGTCGTAGCCTAAGATGGCTGTATTAGCAACCTCCGAACCCGGCGTGTAGCCTTCAGGCACGGTGACGAGTCTGCCTGTCCTACCATTCTTGGCAAGCATATCCATATAAGGAGTCTTGGCAAACTGCAGTGGTGTCTTGCCGCCTAATTTCTCTATCGGGTTATCGGCCATGCCGTCACCCAAGATTATTATTGTCTTCATTGTTTAGTCGTATTGTTACGCCACCTCCTCGCTGATGCGAAGGGAACGATGGCTGAACTTTTAGATATTCGCGATGCTCAGGACATTAGCAAATACGCCCGCAGCGGTAACTGAGGCTCCTGCACCAAAGCCCTGTATGAGCATTGGATATTCCTTGTAACGCTCCGTGGAAAGGGTTACGATATTATTGCTACCCTCAAGCTCATAGAATGAGTGGTTGAGAGGAATGTCCTGCAGACCTACACTTGCCTTGACCTTGTCGCCCACGACCTCCATCTTAGCTACAAAACGCTGACGGCAGTTCTTTGCCTTGAGTTTCTTGCGATTCTCTTCAAACTGGGCATCAAGCTGTGGCAGTTTCTTCCAGAAACTCTCGACATCACCCTCGAAATAGTCGTCAGGAATGAAGAGATTCTTCTCCACATCAGCCTGCTCGATGCGATAGCCTGCCTCACGGGTGAGGATGATGAGTTTGCGAACCACATCCATACCGCTGAGGTCGATACGTGGATCGGGCTCAGAGAAACCAAGTTCCTTAGCCTGACGAACTGCCTGAGAGAGCGGACAATCTTCAGCCAGAGCATTGAATATATAGTTAAGCGTGCCACTCAATACTGCCTCAATCTTCAGTATCTTATCGCCAGAATTCTTGAGGTCGTTTATTGTGCCTATTATAGGCAATCCTGCACCTACATTTGTCTCGAAGCGGAACTTCACTCCAGCCTTAAGAGCTGTTTCCTTCAGTTTCTGATAAGACTCATAATTGCCTGATGCAGCAATCTTGTTGGCAGCCACCACGTTGACATTATGTTCCAACAGAGACTGGTAGAGCATAGCCACGTCCTTAGATGCCGTACAGTCCACAAACACTGAATTGAAGATATTCATATCAATGATGCCTTGAAGGAGTTTGCGCGAATCGCTTGGTTCGCTGGCAGCCAACTGTTCCTTATATGTGTCAAGATTGATGCCGTCACGAGAGAAAATAGCCTTCTTTGACGAAGCCACACCCACCACATTAAGTAACAAACGTGACTCCATCTTCAGCGTCTCATACTGGTCGCGAATCTGTTCTATGAGTTTAGCACCAACTGTTCCTACGCCACAGATAAAAAGGTTGAGCACCTTATATTCGGAAAGGAAGAAGGAGTCGTGAATCACATTGAGAGACTTTCGCAGATACATGCTCTTAACGACAAACGAGATATTGGTCTCAGATGCTCCCTGTGCACAAGCTATTACTGAGATACCAGAGCGACCGAGTGTGCCAAAAAGCTTACCTGCTATACCTGTGGTTCTCTTCATATTTTCACCCACAATGGCTATGGTGGCAAGACCAGTTTCAGCACTCATAGGGAACATTGCACCAGTCTTTATCTCTTTGGCAAACTCCTCATTGAGCACTCTTACTGCTTCGTCTACATCATCCTCCCTGACACCTATTGAAGTAGAGTTCTCAGATGAAGCCTGAGAGACCATGAAGACAGATATTCCGCTCTCAGCAAGAGTGGTAAAGATGCGCTGGTTGACACCTATCACACCCACCATAGACAGTCCCGTTACGGTGATGAGAGCTGTGCCGTTGATAGAAGAAATACCCTTGATCGGCTTGTGGTCGCCCTCTATCTTTTCCTTTATCACCGTTCCCTCAGCATCAGTGTTGAAGGTGTTCTTCACCTTGATAGGAATATTCTTGATGCAGACTGGGTAAATCGTTGGAGGATAGATAACCTTAGCACCGAAGTTGCAGAGCTCCATTGCCTCTACGTAGGAAAGTTCTCTGATAGGATAAGCACTGCTTATGACGCGAGGGTCGGCAGTCATGAAGCCATCGACATCGGTCCATATCTCAAGCACCGAAGCGTCAAGAGCTGCTGCTATGATGGCAGCGGTATAGTCAGAACCACCTCTGCCCAGATTGGTCGTCTCGCCAGTTTCAGCATCTTTAGAGATAAAACCTGGCACGAGGGATATGCGAGGCAGTTCGATGAATGTATCTTTCACCAGCTGGTTGGTAAGATCAACACTGAGTGCGTGCTTGCCATACTGGTTCTTTTGAGTCTTAATAAAATCACGTGAGTCAAACCACTTGGCACCCTTGATGAGGGTAGCAACTATGTTTGACGACAGACGTTCGCCATAAGCCACGATGGCATCCTGAGTCTTCTCGGAAAGGTCGTGAATGAGATATACTCCGAAATAGATGGAACGTAACTGCTCCAATAAAGCGTCAACAGTATTGAAGAGTTTCTCTCTGTCAGTCTTATCAGTGATTATTGTGTCTATCATCTTATGGTGACGGTCAACAATGCGCTCAAACTCGTCACGATAAGCTTCATTACCAGCCAAAGCCAACTGACTGGTCTGAATAAGTTTATCTGTTATGCCGCCAAGGGCACTTACTACTACTACAAGGGGTTGTTCTTTTGCCTCATTCTCTACAATCTGCTTGAGGCTTAAGATGCTTTCTACGGAACCGACACTCGTTCCGCCAAACTTAAGTACTTTCATAAATAATAACACATGGATGGCGCCATGCCGCTTTTTGATGATTAAAATTCCCCGTCACAAGTGGGGTTAACTTTGACCTTTATACAAAAATCAGTGGCAAAATTACTAAAAATAAACGAAAACAAAGACTAAAATAAAAACTTTTTTATACTTTTGCACAGAATATGAGATATTTCATACATCTGGCATACGACGGAACACGCTATCACGGATGGCAGATACAACCCAACGGAATAAGTGTGGAGGGCGAGATAGAACTGCGTCTCTCTACCCTGTTGCGTCAGCCTATAGACATAGTTGGAGCAGGAAGAACAGACGCTGGAGTGCATGCACGTCACATGGTGGCACACTTTGATTTTGAGGATGGGTGCGACACAAAACAGTTGTGCTATCGTCTCAATCGCATGATGCCACCAGATATCTGCATCTATAAGATAGAGAAAGTTGCTGATGACCTTCATGCCCGTTTCTCAGCTACTTCGCGTACATATCATTATTATATCTCAACCAAGCGTAATCCCTTCAATCGTCAATACACCTGGCTGTGTCATTATGACCTTGATTTTGAATTGATGAACCAGGCGGCTGAGATACTTATGGAATACAAGGATTTTGCGTCATTCTGCAAAAGTCATACTGATGTAAAGACGACACTTTGCAATATTATTGAAGCAAATTGGATAAAGGATGATGAGGGATGTTATTATTTCAGAATCAAGGCAAATCGTTTTCTTCGCAATATGGTGAGAGCTGTTGTAGGTACACTCGTTGAGATTGGCAGACATCGTCTGTCTCTTGATGATTTCCGTAACGTGATAGAAGGGAAAAAGCGCACTATGGCTGGAGAATCAATGCCAGCTAATGCTCTATTTCTTGAAAAAATAGAATATTAAGGGGTTTGTATTTAGAGGTATTTGAACAAAAGGTAACAATTCTTGTAACCTTCTGGCGTTGCTAGCCATTCTTTAAGCAAGGTATCATCAATAAAGGAAGCTGTATGAAGCATAGCGAGTGACACCTCATTATCTTCAGGTACTATACAATATATCTGATGTAGATGAAGCGTATTCTTAGCATATTCGCTCATCAGTTGTAAAGCCTTATTAGCATAACCCTTGCCGCGTTCTGATTTCAGTATGGCAAGACCAAGTTCAGCCCTCTTGTTTGCTGGAGAGAAATTAAACAAATCAACAAGTCCTACTCCACTGCCCTTATCATCGCACACCACCAACCTCAGTTGCTTGTCTGCATATACGTCGTGCTGCTGACTCAGTATGTAGTTTTCTAAGTCATAACGGCTATATGGCGCATTGGTGTCAGCAACCTGCCATTGTTCCCTATCGTTTTCTATCGTATAGAGAAGTTCTAAGTCTTGTGGTTCAAGTGCTCTTAAGGTCATCCGTTTACTCTGTTGTTTGTTGCTCAGGAACCTGTTTGTCTTTTCTTACAAAAAGGAGTGATATCGCAGTTATCGCTGCAAGATAGAAGTAGGTAGCCAACTCTCCTAAAAGAAAATAGGCAGCTATATCAGCCACTATAAGCATGACAAAGACTGCATACGTTATCTTACGCATATCACGTTTCTTGCCCATCCATAGCAACAGTGGTATAAGTACTATGGTGGAAAGAGTCAGGATATATTGAAAAATAAACTCTTGGTTCATTGCCTTTACTAACTGCTAATGATTATTTTACCTCTTTTATAAAACCATGACGATAAGCATAAAGCAGCATCCTGAGGTCGTCAACCTGCTTCTTCAATTCGCGTCCTCTGTCTGTATCTGCCACAAGTAGTCTGCGTCCTGTGGTTGCCACAATCTGGGTCTTCGACTTAATATCGCGTCCCTCACGCACAGCATCCTCTATATTCGTAAATGGTTCATGCTGAACGAGTTCAAACTCTCTTGAGTGGTAAACCAACGTATAACCCGCAATACCTGTCTCCTTATGGTAAGGCTCAGAGAAACCTCCGTCTATAACCATTATCTTGCCGTTGGCTTTTATCGGGCTCTCACCCTTCTTTACGTGAACTGGCACGTGACCGTTTATTATGTGACGGTTCTCACCCTTAACCCCGAAGGCATCAAGTATGGTATTTGCCATTTTCTCGGCTGTTGCCTCGTTGCCACGCAACTGGAAGAAGTAACCTTTCTTCTCCTCATGGGTCTCCTTCTCGGCTAAGAAATAGCGCTCAAAGGTTGCCATCTTTGATTTATCAAAAAGACATGAATCCTTACCACACCATAGATAGAGGAAATAGTCACGGGCATAGTCTTTTTCTTCTTGTGGAGTATCGTTGGCGAAGGCTGAACGCACCAGCATTCCTATTCTATGCATCAACACATGACCTGATGCGAATACTCCAGGCATTATCTCCACCTCTTTCAGGGTTCCGTCTTCATTGAGCGGTACTGAAGCGTGAAACAGCAGGTTATCATTGTATATGGCATACATACATCCGTGAGAGAGTATGGTGCGTATGTGTCGCTGCAATTTCTCAGATACTCTAAATGAGTGGTGCAACTTCGCCATCAACAGTTCTTCCTCTTTTGTGAATACATCTGGATTTGCTGGGTTGACGGTTGGAAAATTCATGTCCAGCATCTTGTATCTCTTGCCGTCTATGTCACATGTACCGTCGTTAAAATCTACACGTGAGAACATACAACGGTCATCCATCTTCCATACTGGATTACGTTTTATGAGTTGTGCCTCAGCCTTAAACTGCAACACCGAGATAGCCTTGTGCATCATAGCCATAAGGCGCAAGGTCTTCTCGTCAAAACGGTCTTTGTTTTCGCTGTTGAGTCGTGGTTTGAATGCTTCACAAGGGTCGTTGCCGTATGTCTCCATAGCGAATGTGGCGAGTGGCATGAGGTTGATGCCGTAACCGTCTTCCAAGGTCATAAGGTTGGCATAGCGCAGAGACAGTCTGATTACGTTACAGATGCAGGCATCATTTCCTGCACAGGCTCCCATCCACAGTATATCATGGTTGCCCCACTGCATATCCCATGAGTGATAGTTCATCAGTTTGTCCATGATGATGTGAGCACCAGGACCTCTGTCATATATATCACCCAACAGGTGCAGCTGGTCTATTGCCAGACGTTGTATCACGTTTGCCAAAGCCGTGATAAAATCGTCTGCCGAGTCGGTTGATATTATGGTGTCGATAATATTGTTTACGTAGGCAGCCTTGTTGTCGTCCTCTGTGCGTTCCTGTAGCAGTTCTTCAAGTATATAGCTGTATTCCTCAGGCAAATTCTTACGTATCTTAGAACGGGTGTATTTTGATGATATAACCCTAAACACTTCAACCAGTTGGTAGAGGGTCATGCGATACCATTCTGAGAGTTGCACATCTGACGACTGATGCTGCGAAAATTCTGCTTTCACCAGTTCCAGTTTCTGCTCAGGATAATATATCAGGGTGCACAAATCTTTCTTAGCCTGATGGGGCATATATTCACCGAATATCTGGTCCACCTTCTGCGATATGCGTCCTGAAGCATTCTTCAGCACATGCAGGAATGCCTCATGCTCACCATGTATGTCCGCCAGGAAATGCTCGGTTCCCTTTGGCAAATTCATTATGGCTGAAAGGTTGATTATCTCGCTCGACGCTGTTGCTACATTAGGAAAAGACTTAGACAGCAATTGCAGATAGTGTATGTTTTTTTCTATATCGTAGTTCATAAGATAGGTTAAAGGTTACCGTTAAAAGATATCGTATCCCACAGGCATATTATACAGTTCATGCAACATCTTCTGTATCTTTTTGGTGAAGCTCTTTAGACGCAGACGTGTCAGTTCCTCACCTACTATACCCTCGTCAAAATCATCGTTACGGAATAAATTATACAGTTCTGCCTTATGTCGCAGAGTGAGCCGTTTAATACCCTCTTTCTGCACTCTCAGTAATGAGGTTATCACTTTATATTCCAGAGTTTTCTCGTCTGTTATATGCAGTTTTCTGACTGGCAACTGCAACTGTTCTATTCCCCCACGTTTCTTTGCCTTTCTGTCTGCATAGCGTGGTATGTCACCGATATTTGATGGTTCAGGGAAGTTATACGACAGACTCTTTGCTCCCTCTATCACCTTGTCTAGCACATCCTCATCGTAGGCATAGAAATATATTCTGCGGAATGAGAGTGCCTGTTTGTCTTGATTTTCTCCGTTCTCAGCTGAACTTTTTGGTACAAACTTAGCGTCCATCGTGGTGGCTGTAATAAGACAGCGCTCCACGAGCATCTCCTCTTCTGGTGTGATATAATTCTTGTATGATGAGTCTATAGCCTTCTGGTAGGCGGCAAGTATTGCCTGAGTGTATGCCTGAGCACCTTCCTCCGTTGATAATGCTTGCGGTAATATCTCTACACGCTTCTTCAGGTTCAGGTTGCGGATGTCTTTCCACTCTTTCTCGTTTTGTGCTATGAGCGAGGTGGAATGACGTATGAGTGGAGCCTGATAGAAAATCAGCGGCAACAGTCTGCGTTTGAAAAATTCCGTGTTGAGCACCTCTGGTGCCATTCCTCCGTAGATTGACACACAGGTCACATATCCTTTCCTTCTGGCTGTACGCTCCATTACAAACAGTAACGGATTCCACGAACCATGCACATGCACCAAGTCTGGCTGCAACTGCATCAGGCATTCCTTTATCACCTTATAGGCATGGTATATTTTGAGAGGATTACTGGTAGAGAGTTTGGGCAGATACACCATTTGAAGTTTATACACATCTTTCAACTGCTGCTCCATCTCTTTGGTGAAAGGTGATGATGTTACCAAATACGATTCCGTTTGTCTTGACACAGCGGTTATCAGGCGCAACATCTTCTGTGCCTGAGTATTATTCAAAGACCAAAAGTCAGGTATGTAATGCAGTATCTTCATACTTGCCGCTTTTCTTCTCTATTAAAGTCTGTGCGTCATGAAATCATATTTGTCTGTAACCTTATACAAGACGCGAATAAACATGTTGTATCCAGACACCATCCAATCCATTATTATTGCTTGCGGAGCACTGACATTGCCGAATGCCTCTAATACCGGGGTGTATATGCGCCATCGCAGTGCTATCTGTCCTATCCAGAACAGTATTGCGCATACCATAAGGAGAATGCCCTCAACAGTACCTTCCTCGCATGTAAAAATGTCCACCAGTCCATAGATCACTGCAGCAAGGGTGAGCCAGTTGTATATGTGCATCATCCACAGGTCGAAATGGAACAGCCATCTGAACGAATGTCCACGTTTCATAGCACTGAAGGAGTCTATGCTATGCATGTGACGGTAGCGCCACTGTTTTTGTGATGGCATCCTGAATGTCAGCCACGTCTCGGGGTCTATGGCAATTGCCGTACTGTTTCTGTGCGCAAACTTATTAATTAAGTGCTCATACTCAGCACGCTGGTATTCCAGATAACCTGCAAACCCCTGCTCCTTAAAGAACTCCGACTTCTTCAGTGCCACCAGACTTTGGTTGGTTGAGAAAGCCATACCATTCTCTGCCGAACGTAGATGATAAAGCATCGTGCGCAACTGTTCGTATCTGTAATATGTTGGCGACTCCTTCTCGTAAGGTGTCATTCCTATCACCAAATTGTTATCGTCGCTAATGTGCTGGGCAAAGTTCCTAAGCCATTTATTTGAGGTTGGGTAGCAATAAACACTGGTTATCACACACCAGTCATATTTCGCAGCCCTCATACCTATCGTTATGGCAAGTTTCTTTCGACTCAAATAGCGTGATGATATTGGCAGTTTGGTGTAGTAGAGATGCTTGTTTTCGCTTCTCAGTTTCAGCACATCTTCTGATGCAGTATCATTTTCATCAATTATTATAACCACCTGATAGTCTGCATTATATTCTTGTGACAGAAAAGAGTCTATCACCTTCTCCAACTGATGTGCGTTATCATGTACCGTGATTATTATTGACACTGGTTTGTCCTTAAACAATGGCTGTGTTGGTATAGCCTCCTCTTCGGCATCCTCATCCTCTTTTCGTTGGGGCAGATTGTCCTTGTCGGTACGATAGAAAGGAGTACACAAAGGGGCTACCAGCGCAAACACCAGCAACACCGCTATCATTATAATCACAGGTAACGAAATCATCTTTCTTTCTTACATCAGATATGCCTTAGGCAACTTACGGCAATTGTATTGGCAAGCCATAATCTCGCCGTATGCTCCTGCTGAGCGAAGCGCTATCAAGTCGCCACGATGACACTTTGGTAGTTTTTCATTCTTGCCAAAGACATCGCTTGACTCACATATCGGACCCACCACATCGTATGTTTCTTCTGCCTCCGAGCTTGATATGTTCTGTATCTTGTGGTGAGCATCATATAGGGCTGGACGAATAAGGTCTGACATTCCGCCATCCACTATGGCAAACTGCTTGTGGTGGGTGTTCTTGACGTAGAGTATGCGCGTGATGAGCGAACCCATCTGGCCTACTACTGCCCTACCCAACTCAAAGTGAACCTGTTGTCCTTCACGCAGTTTGAGGTTCTGGGCGTATGTCTCAAAATACTTCTTGAAGTCTGGCACAGGTTTGCCGTCAGGGTCGTTATAGGCTATACCTAAGCCACCACCTACGTTGATATTCTTCACCTTTATGCCCTGACTCTCCAAACGATCCTGCAACTCGTTCACCCTATTGGCAAGGGCTGCAAAGTCGTCCATTTCGAGTATCTGGCTGCCTATGTGGAAGTGCAACCCTATGAACTCTATATTGCTCAGTTCTTTGGCTTCCCTTATGGCAAGCTCCATATCCTCCATCGCTATGCCAAACTTATTCTCCATCAGTCCTGTGGTGATGTTGGCATGAGTGTGAGCACCCACATTAGGGTTGATACGGAAGCATACCTTTGCCGTCTTCTGCTTCTTCTCGGCGAGTTCGTTGATTATACGTAGCTCCTCGAGCGATTCCACGTTAAAACAGAATATGCCTGCATCCAGACCCAGGTTTATCTCCCAGTCGTTTTTGCCTACTCCAGCATAAACTATCTTCTGTGCCTCGAAACCAGCCTTCAGTGCCTGTTGTATCTCGCCTCCGCTCACTGCGTCCACACCAAATCCTGCCTTCTGTATCTCTTTGAGTACTTCGAGGTTTGCATTAGCTTTTATGGCATAGTGCAGGTGATAGTTTGGGCGCTCTGCCAGTTCAGCCTTTATAGTGTCAAGTGTAGCAAGGAGCACCTTCTTATCGTAATAATAAAAAGGTGTCTCGATGCCTTGAAACTTGTCTGTCGGAAAATTTGTCATCTTCTTCTTTGTGCGTTGTATTGTGTTGCTTTGTTTCAGGCGAAGAGTTTAGCTGAGAGGTTCTGCAGAGCCTTCTTCTTATCTTCAGCCTTGATGAGGAATGAGATATTGTAGTTAGAACCTCCGTATGATATCATGCGCACTGGTATGTTAGCCATAGCATCGGTTACTATTGTCTCAAAACCTACGTTTGACCAGTCCAGGTCGCCTGCCACACAGATGATACACATATCCTCGTCCACAGTCACCGATCCGTATTTCTTCAGTTCGTCAACTATGCGCTGCAAGTTGCTCTTGTTGTCTATTGACACGCTCACACCTACCTCTGAGGTGGTCACCATATCGATTGGGGTGTTGTTTACCTCGAATATCTCGAACACCTTTCTCAAGAAACCTGTAGCAAGCAACATTCGGCTTGACTTGATTTTTATGGCTGTGATATTGTCCTTTGCGGCTACAGCCTTAATCTTGCCACGCACCAGTTCGTTGTTGATTACTGTACCCTCGGCATCTGGTTCCATAGTGTTCTTGATGCGCACAGGAATACCAGCAAACTTAGCAGGCTGCACGCATGTAGGGTGCAGAATCTTTGCTCCGAAGTAAGCAAGCTCGGCTGCCTCCTCAAAGTTCAGTTGGTGAACTGCATCAGTCTTCTCCACAAAGCGTGGGTCGTTGTTGTGCATACCGTCTATATCGGTCCAGATGATTATCTCTTTAGCGTTCATAGCTGCACCTATGAGTGACGCGGTGTAGTCTGAACCACCACGCTGCAGGTTGTCTATCTCGTCGTATGCATTACGGCAAACGAATCCCTGTGTGATGTATATCTGATAACCCTGATTAGCCTTCATCACCTTATCCAGATGCTCCTTTATGTAAGGCATATCTGGCTCGGCATTCTTGTCTGTACGCATAAACTCCAGTGCGTCGAGCAGTATGGTCTTCACACCCTGCTCGTTCAGGTAGTTGGTCACCATATTGGTTGACATCACCTCGCCCTGAGCCACTACTATCTTCTCCTCAAAACTGGTGAAAGTGTCTTTGGTGAAAGAACGCAGAAACTCAAACTCCTTCTTCAGGAATGCACGAGTCTTCTGCTTCATGGCGTCAGTAGAGTACAGTTCCTCTACATGTCCCATATATTTCTTCTCCAGCTTGTTGATTACCTCCTGTGCTCCCTCTGGATTTTTCTTGTAGAGGTAGTCAGAGATTTCCACCAGTGAGTTTGTTGTACCACTCATAGCTGAGAGCACCACGAATGTAGGCTCACCAGACTTTGTTATCAGTTTTGCCACACCCTGCATACGCTCTGGAGAACCCACAGAGGTGCCGCCGAATTTCATTACTTCCATTTTATCCTAAATCTTTTTATCTTTTATATTATCAATTGTCAATTATCAATTATCAAATACTTCCGTAAACTTCTGCTCCTCGCACTTAAAGACCCTTCCAGGGAAGCGCTCCAGCATAGGCAGGTTGTGGGTAGTCATAACCACAGCCGTACCCGTAGCGGCTATGTCGTTAAACAGACCTATTATCTGGTCTGCCGTCTCTGGGTCGAGGTTGCCCGTAGGCTCGTCGGCAAGTATTATCTTTGGTGAATTGAGCAGAGAGCGTGCTATGGCTATTCGCTGCTGTTCGCCACCTGAGAGCTCGTGTGGCATCTTATCCTCCACGCCAGTCATCTTCACCATCTTCAGCACCTCGTCTATTCTTTGCTCTATCTCTTCCTTCTTCTTCCAGCCAGTAGCCCTGAGCACAAACTCCAGATTCTTCTTCACCGTGCGGTCGGTCAGCAACTTAAAGTCCTGGAATATAATACCCATTTCTCTACGCAGTCGCTGTATCTCTCCATGCTTCACTGAGGTCATATCACGACCTAACACCATAGCCTCGTCAGCCGAGTCTATATCCATCTCGCCGTAGAAGGTTCTGAGCAGCGAACTCTTTCCTGAGCCCACCTTACCTATTATATAGATAAACTCTCCGTGCTCCACGGTGAAGTTCACACCCTCCAGCACGAAGTCGTCATCTACGTGGCGAAAACTAACGTTTTTGTAATTTATCAGCATCTCTTTTTAATATTTGACTCCAGAAGTCTCCCTTTAAGGGAGATTTAGAGGGTCTTAATGTTTTTTCCACCCTGGGTTATGGCGCTCTGCCAGTTCTGCTGCCAGATCCTCTATGCGCAGACCCTTAGATGTCAGCAATACTATGAGGTGATACAGCATGTCCGAACCCTCATACACCAGTCTCTCGTTAGTGCCGTTGGTAGCCTCTATCACCAGCTCTAAAGCTTCCTCGCCAACTTTCTGCGCCATGCGGTTCAGTCCGTCCTTAAAGAGCGATGTGGTGTAGCTGCCCTCAGGCATTTCCTTGTAACGTGTCTCAATAAAGTCCTGCAACTCTGTCAGGAACAACAGTGGATTTTTCTCTTCCATTATATCTTTAATTTCTTAACTTTCAACTTTCAACCTTCAACTTTCAACTATTACTCTCCCCCCAGCAGGTGTCTGTGCCAGTGTGGCAGGTCGGACCGTGAGGGTGAACCTTCACCAGCAAGGTGTCGTTGTCGCAGTCCACCTTTATGTCCACCAGGTCGAGGAAGTTGCCACTCGTCT
>JAZLBU010000099.1:0-15889 GCA_045613845.1 Prevotella sp.
CTCAGCAGGAAGACGATGAAGCCAGTTCGGGGCGTAGGCCCTGTAAGAGACTAAAATCCCTGTTCAAAAAACTGTTGAACGAGGCTCAGCCAAAAATGGCAGCACAGGTGGCCAAGGCTGAGGAGACTCGTTCAACCACCCCTGATTTGTCTGACAACCACAATGACGCCACTCCATCACAGACTGGCGACAACACTCGCAATACTCCTAATAACACACCACAGAAAGGCATAAAACTTTCAGGCATAGGAGTATCGCTGCACAACATGATGCGTAAGAAAGAGGAAAACACGAAGAAGGAAGACCTATCACTTGGTCAGGCGGCTAATGAGTCGGCATCGTTCACTGACGACGACCTACGCAGAGAATGGCTGTCAATGTGTAACAGGATGATGGTAAACCCAAAATTCAACGCCCTTGCCAAGCGCATGATGAATGCAAGTATCAAGGCTACTGAAATACCTCATGCCGAGGTGATAGTAGAGAATACCCTACTGCTCAACGACATACAAAATATTCTGCCACGCATCAAGGTGACGATGGCTCAAAGACTGCATAATGGCGCCTTTGACCTCACCATGAGACTGGCAGAACCACACGAAATAGCTAAACGACTCACTCCACAGGAGTTCTTACAGAAACTCGTAGAGACCTACCCTTCATTCTCCTCGTTTAAGGAAGAAATGAGGTTGAAGGTGGAGAGGTAACGGGAACGGGAACTTATCCAAAGAGCTTGTTAACCTGCTTTATTACGCTGCTTTGCAAGCGATCCATTATGATGGGCTTGGTAATGTAGTCTTCAGCACCCATCGCAATACCCTTTGCTACATCGTCATTAGAATTTAATGCCGAAAGGATTATCACAGGTATAGACTTGGTGGCATCATTGGCACGCAGACGTCTGAGTACCTCGAAACCATCCATGCGTGGCATCATAAGGTCAAGGAGTATCAGGTCTGGTTTATCAGCACCTATCTTCTCCATTGCCACTACGCCATCCTCGGCCTCGATGGTGTCAAAGCCCAGGGGGGTTAACATCTTTTTTACCAGAAGCACATTCAGCGGTATATCGTCAACAACGAGAATCTTTACCTGCTTGGGGTCTATCTGAGGATTCAACACTTCTTTCATATCATAGCATTATTTTTAATTATTACCTAAATGAATCAGTAAGCAGCTTTATCTCCACCTGGGGCGATATGCGCTCGTACAATATATTATATACAGCATCGAGAATAGGCATATTGACATGCATGTGCTGATTGATCTCCTTCATACACTTGGTGCCGAAATAGCCCTCGGCTATCATCTCCATCTCTATCTGGGCAGACTTGACGGAGTAGCCCTTGCCTATCATAGTGCCAAAGGTGCGATTGCGAGAGAAATTGGAATAACCCGTAACGAGCAGGTCGCCCATATAGGCTGAGTCTTCCATCCTACGCTCTATAGGGTGTATGCTCTCAAGGAATCGTGACATCTCCTGTAGGGCATTGGACATGAGCACAGCATGGAAGTTGTCGCCATACTTAAGTCCTGAGCATATTCCGCCTGCTATGGCATATACATTCTTCAAAACAGAGGCGTATTCTATTCCCAAGACATCATCAGACACCTTAGTCTTAACATACCTGTTAGAAAGCACATTGGCAAATGCCTGCGCCTTCTCAAGGTCAGAGCAACCCACAGTGAGGTAAGTGAGACGTTCGAGTGCCACCTCCTCAGCATGTGACGGACCACCTATGCAGGCAAGATTGTCAGTAGGCACATCAAGCACCTCGTGGAAATACTCTGAACAACACAGGTTCTCGTCAGGCACTATGCCCTTTATGGCTGTTATGACAAACTTTTCACGAAGTCGCACCTTGAGTTTCTTGAGGTGATTCTTCATGTAAGGCGATGGGGTGACAAACACCAAGGTGTCATATTCCTCAGCTATCTTATTGATGTCAGAGGTGAACTCTATCTCGTCGAGATTGAAATGTACAGAGGTGAGGTAAGCAGGATTGTGACCCATACGCTTGAAGTCGGCAATACGGTCGTCCCTGCGCATGTACCAACCCAACTGGTGGGTACTGTGAAGGATTATCTTAGCGATAGCCGTTGCCCAGCTACCACCACCTATTACTGCTATTTTACCACAATCAAACACCTTTGTTTTAATTGACAATTATGATTGCACTTTATCTATCCAACCTTGTATATCGTCAACAGAAGGTTTCTGCATGTCGAGTTTGTATTTCTTTACTATCTCGCCTATCTTCTGCTGAAGGCCCTGTGCCTTCTCATCCTTTATATTCTGAACCATATTGAAGCCAGCCTTTCTGAGTACAGGCACCCACTCTTCGCTGACACCTATCTCAGCCCATTCAGCCTTGCTGCTCTGAGGAGTCTTAGCCTCGGGCTTCATCTGTGGGAACAGCATCACCTCGCCAATAGCAAACTTACCAGTAAGAAGCATTACCAGACGGTCGATACCAATGCCCACGCCGAATGTTGGAGGCATGCCATACTGAAGGGCACGAAGGAAGTCCTGATCGATTATCATAGCCTCATCATCGCCCTTGTCAGCCAGTTTCATCTGTTCTACGAAGCGCTCCTCCTGGTCTATTGGGTCATTAAGCTCAGAATAAGCGTTGGCAAGTTCCTTACCATTGACCATAAGTTCAAAGCGCTCTGTCAGTCCTGGCTTAGAACGATGCATCTTGGTGAGTGGCGACATCTCAACAGGATAGTCAGTGATGAAGGTAGGCTGTATGAAGGTGCCTTCGCATGTTTCACCAAATATCTCGTCGATGAGTTTGCCCTTACCCATAGTATCGTCAACCTCAATACCGAGTTTCTTAGCCACCTCGCGTATCTCGTCTTCGCTCATAGGATAGAGGTCGTAGCCTGTCTTCTCCTTGATAGCATCAAGGATAGGCAGACGACGGAATGGAGCCTTGAATGATATCACCTTGCCGTCAATCTCCACCTCAGGTTTGCCATTAACAGCGGTACAGATCTGCTCCAGCATCTTCTCAGTAAAGCCCATACCCCAATTGAGGTCCTTATAGCTGACATAGAGCTCCATACAGGTAAACTCAGGGTTGTGGGTCTTGTCCATACCCTCATTGCGGAAGTTCTTGCCCATCTCATAGACACCCTCGAAACCACCAACGATGAGGCGCTTGAGGTAGAGTTCTGTGGCGATACGCATATACATATCCTGATTGAGCGCATTGAAGTGGGTCATGAATGGACGGGCACTCGCTCCGCCAGGTATATTCTGCAATATAGGGGTATCCACCTCAGTGTAGCCAGCATTATCAAGGATGCTGCGCAGAGTGCGGATTATAGTGGCACGCTTGAGGAAGGTTTCTTTCACACCATCGTTAACTACGAGGTCAACATAACGCTGACGATAACGCAGCTCTGGGTCGTCAAACTTATCATAAGCCACACCATCCTTATACTTCACGATAGGCAGCGGCTTAAGCGACTTGCTCAGGAGGGTCAGCTCCTTAGCATGAACAGAAATCTCACCTGTCTTAGTGCGGAATACGAAACCCTTGACACCAATGAAGTCGCCAATATCAAGGAGTTTCTTGAACACCTTGTTGTAAAAATCTTTATCCTCTCCAGGACAGAGTTCGTCACGCTGCACATACACCTGTATGCGTCCCTTAGAGTCCTGTATCTCAGCAAAACCAGCCTTACCCATGATGCGACGAGACATCATACGACCAGCGATTACCACATTGCGAGAATTATCCTCAGTAGCCTTTATGCGTACAGGATTACCCTCTTCGTCTTTCACCTGCTGACCATTCTCATCAGTCTCAAATGGCAGGTCTTCAAAATTCTCTATAATATCAGTAGAGAATGCGTTAGTAGCATACTCAGCAGCTGGATATGGGTCGATGCCCATATTGCGTAACTCTTGCAGACTCTCTCTGCGTCCTATCTCTTGTTCTGAAAGTTCGAGTATATTCACTTTATCTTGTAGATTGTTAAATTAGACGTTTTATTTCGTTGTTTATGTCTTATCACTTGCAAAGTTACACATTTTCCCTGAAACATCCAAATTTAAGGGAAATATCTTGATATCGCCCTATGCCACCATAAATAATGATGACACCAAGAAAGACACGATAGTGAGCAATATCACAACTGATGGAAGGCACACCTGCCTGAGAGTATCCACGGGTGGGACCCTCCACAGATTCTTACGAAAAACGAAAGACAATGCGAGGGTGACCATACAAGCAAGGACAAAGCCACCGAGTATGTCGCCAGGATAGTGGAAACCCAGATAGACACGCGAATAACAGATGATGAGCGTGAGAATAGTCATGCTGACATACATCCATCGAGAACGCAACCAATGGCTGATAACAAAGGTGAGCAACCACATATTGGCACTATGGGCTGAGGGCATTCCGCATCCATTGCCATGCCTGCCATAAACGATGTGCACCATAGGGGCGATGGGATTGTTAGGATTGCTAGGACGCAGTCTGCCTATCCATGGACGCAGTATGTGAGCATTACCCCAATCAGTAAACAGCATGCCTATACCAAAGACGAGGAGTACTGTGAGTACCCCTCGCCATGAGTAGTTACGCCACACCACATAGAGCAGACTTGCATAGAGCGGAATCCATACCGTCTTCTGGCTCATCATCCACATGAAAGCATCAAAATACTCCGTGTGGTGGGCATTTATAAGAAAAAAAAGTTGTTCGTCCATTTAGAAGAGATATGTCTTCTCAAGCCAATAGCAGAGGATACCTGCTACGTAGCCTACAAAGGCAATCCATGTAACATTCTTCATATACCATCCGAAGGTAAGCTTCTCGAGACCCATAACAACAACACCTGCTGCTGAGCCGATGATAAGCATTGAACCACCTACACCAGCACAGTAAGCCAGAAGCTGCCAGAAGATACCGTCAACACCAAAGTCGGTGCCAATAGCTCCCATTGGATACATCTTCATTGCACCTGCTACGAGAGGCACGTTATCAACGATAGATGAGAGAACGCCGATAGCACCTGTTACGAGGTAGTGATTGCCGATTGTCTGGTCAAGATACTCACCAAGGGCACGGAGTACACCAATCTCAGAGAGAGTAGCAACTGCCATGAGGATGCCAAGGAAGAAGAGTATGGTTGACATATCGATACGTGTAAGCATCTTGGTAACACGCTTTGCCATTGGGTCATGCTCTTCCTTACGACGATAGATAATCTCAGTAACAGTCCAAAGAATAGCAAGAACGAGCAGGATGCCCATGAATGGAGGAAGTTCAGTGAGGGAGTGGAATACTGGCACAGAGCACAGACCACCTACACCAAGGATAAAGATGAGCTTGCGCTCAACCTTTGTTATATAGCTTATCTCAGCCTCACGCTTGTCTTCTGGCACAACGAGTTCGCCCTTCAAGTGCATCTGCATTACTGCTGTTGGTACGATGAAGGCAATGAAAGATGGTACGATAATCTCAGAGATTACACCAAGAGCGGTAATCATCTTACCATTCCAAAGCATGATAGTAGTAACATCGCCGATAGGTGAGAAGGCGCCACCAGCATTAGCTGCGATGATAACGCAGACTGCGAACCACATACGGTCCTGCTTATCCTGCACGAGTTTGCGCAGAATCATAACCATAACGATAGAGGTGGTGAGGTTGTCAAGCACTGCTGAGAGAATAGCGGTCATAAAGGCTATCTTCCAAAGCAGAGAACGCTTAGTCTTAGAAGCCAACGCTCCACGAACCCAGTTGAAACCTCCGTGCTGATCGACAATCTCAACGATTGTCATAGCACCCATAAGGAAGAACAGAGTAGTACCTGCCTCACCAAGGTTCTTCTCAATGGCTTCGCCAAGTTCCCAGTGAGCTGGCAATGAGATACCCAGCATGTCGGCATGACCCAAAGCAAGGAGGGTCCAACAAACGACACACATCAAAATGGCAATAGCTGCCTTGTTGATTTTTGTGACACTTTCAATGGCTATGAAGAAATAGCCAATAACGAAAGCGGCAACGATAATAGTAATTGTTGACATTAGTTTTAAGATGAAAATTAAAATTACATTGATGCAAAGGTAACATATTTCTTTGAGATAGCAAAACTTTTTACTCATTTCCATGAAAATGTGCAAAAAATAGCCCCTAAAAGGGGCGCTAACTCAATCTTCGTCGTCGAACATCTCGTCATCGTCATCCCAACCAAACATGAGAGGGTCAACGAAAGCGTCCATAGCACGACGGTCCTTCTTGGTGGGTCGACCAGTACCCTTCTGACGGTCTATAAATCCAGAGATTCTCGACATCTCGAGCAACTCATACTGTTTAGGGTCAGTGACATTCTCATAAACCTCAGAAATGAGTTTGGCACCAACTCGATTCTCTATGGCGTTGAGTATCTTGAAAGAGTAGGTAATGGGTGGTTTCTTAACGCTTATCACCTCGCCCACTTTCACCGTTCGGGATGGTTTAATCGTGACACCATCCTTGGTGACACGTCCATTCTTACAAGCATCGGCAGCTATGGAGCGAGTCTTGAAGATTCTACTTGCCCAAAGCCACTTATCGAGACGTGCTGACTCTTGATATTTTAGTTTGCTCTCCATTCTATAATATCCTTAGACCCAGATGCTTACTTACTTTTTATTAAACTGATTCATCGTGCGGTCAACACCAGCTAGCACGAAACTCTTAATAATCTCACAAGCAGTCTCAATTAGGGGTTGCAGAACCTGCTTATCCTCATCGCTAAACTTGCTAAGCACCCAGTCCACCTGTCCACCACGCTGAAACTCGCTACCTATACCTATGCGCAGTCTGGCATACTTCTCTCCTATGAGTTGCTGTATATGTCCCAACCCATTATGTCCACCATTCGAACCATTCCCTCTTAGGCGCATCTTGCCCAAAGGAAAAGCTAGGTCATCTACAACCACAAGGAGATGCTCTGTAGGTATATTCTCCTTCTCGAGCCAATAGCGAACAGCATTACCTGAGAGATTCATATATGTGGTAGGTTTGAGGAGGAAGAGTTTTCTGCCCTTGACGCTCGTCTGCGCTATGTATCCGTAGCGCTTATCTTCAAACGTCACTTGTTGCTGAGCAGCAAAAGCGTCAGCTACCATCCAACCTACATTATGTCTGGTCTCGTGATACTCTGCTCCAGGGTTGCCAAGACCTACAATAAGAAATTTTTCCAACCTATGAACTATGAACTGTGAACTATGAAATAAAAAAGGCACCCTTGTTGCCAAGGATGCCTTATGTATCATCGTCTATTATATATTCAAGAATGATGACGTGACGAGGTTATTAAGCCTCAGCAGCAGCTGCAGCAGCTGCCTGTGCAGCACGTGTCATCTTAACAGAACATACGATAACCTCAGCAGGTGTAGCAAACTCTAGTCCCTCGTAAGAGAGTGAGCCAACCTTGATAGACTTACCAATCTCAAGTGCGGTAACGTCAACGTCAAGCTTCTCAGGGATGCGAGTGTAAGGTGCTGTAAACTTAATCTGACGGATAGAGAGTGACATACGACCACCAAGACGTACACCAGCAGCAAGACCAACAAGATTTACTGGGATACCTACAGTGATTGGCTTCTCTGGAGTGATCTCGAAGAAATCAACGTGGAGAGGAGCATCTGTAACGGGGTGGAACTGAATCTCCTTCATGATAGCAAGTTTCTTCTCGCCATCGAGCTCAAGATTGATTACATACACGTTAGGAGTGTAGATAGCCTTACGCAACTCTGAGAAAGGAATAACGAAAGACACTGCAACAGGCAGACCATTCTCACCCTTCTTCTCGCCATAGATGTTACAAGGGATAAGACCCTGCTTACGAGCTTCCTTTGAAGCCTTCTTACCGAGGTCAGCACGCTTCTGACCTTTAAGTGAAATTTCTAACATAATTGTGTTACTCTAAATTAAGTTTTTAATTGATTTTTGCTTAATCTGCCATCACACAAGGGGACCGACTGAATTCATCACTGAAGCGTCGCCCCAAACGCGCTTTGCGATTTTTGCGGGTGCAAAGGTAGCAATTATTTTTGACGTAGACAAATAAAACTGCAAAAAAAACATAAAAAGGACAAGCATTTTTTGCTATTATATATAAATGTATTAACTTTGTGGCGATATTGCATCAACTAACAGAGTACTATAACACAGCGATCTTAAGGAGAGACATTTTATGATTAACAGAGAACTTATAAGAATCAAGGCAGTTCAGTTAACCTATGCCTACTTCCAAAACGGAAACCATAACTTAGAAAATGCTGAGAAAGAACTGATGTTCTCTCTCACTAAGGCTTATCACCTATATCACACCCTCCTGTTGCTCATTGTTGCCATAACACGTATGGCAAGGAAGCATTACGATATTGCGTCGGCCAAGGCTGAGCGCGAAGGATTCTCAGGACCATCGGCAAGGTTTGCCTTCAACAAGTTTGCCGTGCAGCTTGAAGAGAACAAACAGCTGAAGGAGTTTGCCGAGAACCAAAAGAATATTTGGGAGGACAAGGCAGAATTCGTGAAAAACCTCTACCTGCAGATGGAGCAGAGCGAGACCTATCGTGAGTTTATCAGTTCTACTGACGACGATTACGAAACCCATCGCGAGGTGTGGAGGAAATTATACAAACTATTCATTCAGAATAATGATGACCTCAGTCTGACACTTGAGGAGGAGTCTATATATTGGAATGACGACAAAGAGGTGGTGGACACATTCGTACTTAAAACCATAAAGCGATTCGACCCTGCTAACGGAGAAAATCAGGAGTTGCTGCCTGAATACACCGATGAAGAGGATAAGGAATATGCGCAGGAACTGTTCCATGCCACAATAGTCAATGCTGACCAATATCAGCGATATATGACGGAAGCAAGTAGAAATTGGGATTTCTCACGACTAGCATACATGGATGTGGTGATAATGCAACTCGCCATAGCCGAGATGATGACATTCCCAAATATTCCTGTCAACGTGACCATCAACGAGTATGTAAATCTGGCAAAACTCTACTCCACAACACGCTCAGGCGGATATATCAATGGTATGCTCGATGCCATAGCTCGTCACCTCATTGACAAAGGCATTCTCCTAAAGACTATGCCTGAGAAAAAACAGAAAAAGACAACCAATAAACAATAACAAACAAAATGACTAACATTATTCTTGCCGCACAGGGCAGTGCTGGTGGCGGCTATTCAATGATTCTTATGATGGTGGCTATATTTGCCATCATGTATTTCTTCATGATTCGTCCTCAGCAGAAGAAGCAGAAGGAAATCAAGAACTTCCAAAACTCAATAACTGAAGGCACCAAGGTGGTTACAGCAAGTGGTGTATATGGTACTGTGAAGCATATCAACCTGGAGCAGAACTCGCTCGACGTTGAAATCGCTAAGGGTGTTACCATTACCATAGACCGTGGATACGTATTTGCCGATGCTGCCAGCCAGCAGATGAAATAATCCAACCACACTGTGGACTCTCTGCAAATAAGCAAAAAATATAAGGATCTGAGAAATTCCTTGCTTGAATTTTCGAGTAAGGAGTTTCTCATATTTTTATTCTTCCTCGCTGTCAGTGCCACTTTCTGGTTTCTTTCCACGCTCAATGACACCTATGAGAGAGAATATCCCGTAAAGATTGAGATAACCGATATTCCACACAACATAGTTATTACTGAACCCCTACCCGACACCATCAAGGTAACATTGCGTGATAAGGGATTCAACCTGTTAGAATTTGCCTTCAACGATGTGTTACGTCCTATACACCTGCGCTTTGCACAATATGCCAAGTCCAGTGGTAAGGGAAGCATATCAGTTGGTGATATACAGAAGATAATGAAATCACGCACCATGGAGACCACCTCCATCACATCTGTAAAGTCAGACCGCTGGGATTTCTATTATAACTATGGTGCCATGAAGAAGGTGCCTATAGCTATCTACGGACAGGTAATGCCAGCTACCAACTATTTCATAACACGAACTGTGTTTACACCTGACAGTGTAGCTGTCTATGCTTCAACAGACGCCCTTGACACCATTAACGTGGCTTATACCGAACCACTCAACCTGACGGGAATAAAGGAATCATCCACGCACAACGTGACTTTACAGAGAATCACAGGTGCAAGAATAGAACCTTCAACACTCACTATGAGTTTGATAGCTGAACAACTGACCGAGATAACCATCAATGCCCCAATAAGAACTGTTAACGTGCCTGATGGCATAGTACTCAAAACATTCCCTGCCAGGGTAGATGTAAAGGTGACGGTTGCTGTGGCACGCATATCACAGATAAAACCAGAGTTGTTTAACGTGGTGGCTGACTATAACGATATATCAGCCAACCCCAACGAGAAACTGAAGGTGAAGATAATGATACAGCCTCGCGGAATAGTTCGTGCCACTATAAAAGATAATAAGGTGGACTATATTCTCGAAACTCTATAAGCCATGAAAAGATATTGCATCACAGGTGGCATAGGAGCAGGAAAATCATACGTCTGCCGATTGCTTAACGAGCGTGGCATCATGATTTACGATTCCGACAAGGAAGCACGTCGTATCATCAACACTTCAAAGGATATTCACGACAAACTCGTAAACCTGATAGGCGAAGACACCTACGTTGATGGGGTATATAACACAGCGGCAGTAACCAAATTCCTGTTGGCTTCTGAGAAAAACAAACAGGCAATAAACCGCATAGTACACCCTGCTGTAATAGACGATTTCTATCGTTCAGGAATGGAATGGATGGAATGTGCCATTATTTATGAAGCCCATCTGGAGCAATTTGTTGATAAGGTAATAGCTGTCACAGCCCCACGAGATGTTCGTATCAAACGCATAATGCAGCGCGATGGGATATCCTACGACAAAGCTGCACAATGGGTTGACGGACAATACAACCAACAGGAGGTAGCTCAACGTGCCGACTACATAATAATTAACGATGGTTCAGCCGACCTCAACAAGCAGATAGACGAACTTTTAAAGAAACTGTAAACTGTAAACATTAAACATACAACACTTATGAGCAAGACAATTTTAGCCATTTCAGGCAAACCCGGACTCTACCAGCTCGTTTCACGTGGTAAGGGTTCTCTGATAGTTGAAAACCTACTCGACCACAAGCGCATACCTGCCTTTGCCAGCGACAGGGTAACATCCCTCGCCGACATCGCCATGTACACTGATGATGAAGATATGCCCCTTGGCAACATCCTTATAGCACAGCGCGATATGGAGGGCGGCAAGAAGGCAAGTATCGACTATAAGAAGGCTAGTGGCAGTGAACTGAACGATTATTTCGCTAAGTTCGTTCCTAACTTCGACCGCGATCGTGTGCATACCTCTGACATCAAGAAACTTGTGCAATGGTATAACATTCTCATCGAGGCTGGAGTAAATTTCGAAGAAGACCTCAAACCCACAAACGGCGAAAACGTAGATGACAGAGAAGAAGAATAGCGCCAACAGAGAGCAGGACGGTCTGAAGCTTTTGGGCAAGAAGACGGAGTATAAAAGCGATTATTCGCCTGAAGTACTCGAAACCTTCCAGAACAAGCATCCTGAGAACGACTACTGGGTACAGTTCAACTGCCCAGAGTTCACCTCTCTATGTCCAATCACTGGACAGCCTGACTTTGCTGAGATAAAGATAATGTACATACCCGATCAGAAGATGGTCGAGAGCAAGAGTCTCAAACTCTACCTCTTTTCTTTCCGCAATCATGGCGACTTTCATGAGGATTGTGTCAATATCATAATGAAAGACCTCATCAAACTCATGGATCCAAAATACATAGAGGTTACAGGACTCTTTCTGCCTCGTGGCGGCATCTCCATCTACCCCTATGCCAACTACGGCAAACCAGGCACCAAGTATGAGCAGATGGCTCATCGTCGTCTAGAAACCAAACAGACGATGTAGTTTCTTATTCATAGACACAATAAAAAAGGATGGTATCATTACCATCCTTTTTTCATCAGAAGCGTGTGCAATTAGAAGCGTGGACGTCCTCCACCAAAACCTCCGCTTCCTCTGTTGCCTCTGTCGCCTCCGCCGAAGCCACCTTCACCACGAGGTGGACGGTCGCCAAACTCGCCGTCTGGTCTGTCGCCACGCTTTGCCTGCTTTCCTCCGAAGGCGTTGAAGCGGTATATCACGTGAAGCATACAGTATGAGTTGATGCTGTTATACCATGTATCGCTGCGTTGTGAGGCTGAGATGCTGCGACTGAACGAACTCTTTTCGTTGAGTATATCATAAAACTGCAAAGAGAATGTTAGTGCTTTGCTCTTCAGGCAACTTTGGGCTATCTGCGCATTCCACACAAATTCGTTAGTATTCATTGACGCATCAGCAAAACCACGTCGGCTCTGCATGTGTGCGCCTGTTGAGAAACTCGTTCCCCAAGGCGCTGTAAGAGTTATGTCCGTACCATACTGAAACTGCCATGAGTTAAGGTTGGCATTAGGTTGCAGTTTGTTGTTTGAAATGGTATATTGCACCTGTCCGTTCAGCTCCACCTCTATCCAGTCCAAACGGTAGCCTATACCTAGTCTTTCGCTAAGGTTTGTCGTACGTGTGTAGTTCTTTTCCGTCTGTTTTGTTTCATTAAGATAGGTGTAGTTGGCATCATTCTTATAACTCACATTGGCAAAGGAGTTGTAATTCCATTTCCCCACGCTGTCCACGGCTGCATTATACATCATCGCTGCATCTATGCTCCAGTCACCGTTTATGTTCATAGGCTTGGTGGTTCTTCCGCCTGTCTCAGCATCATATTCCACGCTGTTCGACACACTGTTGCGCACCATCTGATAGTTAAGGAATGCCATCACCGTCTGCATGTGACTTGACACATAATTATTATATTGTACACGCATAGTGTTCGTAAATGACGGCTTCAACTCTGGGTTGCCTATCTTAATGTTGAGTGGATCGGCATCATCAGTTATTGGCAACATATCAGTCATCGATGGTTGGGCTGACCTTCCTCGATAGTTCACCCTGAGCGACTTCTTCTTATTCCATTTATATCTGAAGTCGAGCGTTGGGGTAAAGTCTGTAACCGTTCTGCGCACGTCAAAGTCTTTACTTAGGTATCTGTATGCAAGGTGTGATATCTGTGGTTGTAGCATCACACCAACGTTGAGATTATACTTTGGACGAGTTCGCTTCAGACTCACCTCCACCTGGTGTATGTAGTTGTCATACTCCGAGAAACGGCTGAGATCCCTGCTGTAGTATTGCGACTCCTCGTCCAGCGGCCTATAAGGTGCCAGATAGAAGTCAAAGTCTCGATATTCTGGTGTTATACCACGATAGAAGTCAGGCTCATCGCTGAAGTCATACGTGCTTCTGTCACTCGTCTTATTGCTGTATTGGTATTGGTATTTCAGCTGTATGTACGTTGCCTTGGCTATAGGTTCGCTATAGGTGGCATTCATACGCAGTCCCCAGTTTTTTATTGGCGTAAGACTATAGCGGTTCTTGTAATACTGGTCTTCTAACTGGTATAGTTTCACAAACTGCGTAGAGAGGTCCTCGCTATCATCTTTTCCTACATTATACCGTGCCTGCATAGTCACATTCCTACCGTTTGAAGATAGTTTGCGTGATAAGGTAGCCTGAATATTGAATGCGTTCGACGTACCATACGACAGCGTGTTTGTCTTCTTGCTGTTCACCCATAGATCGCTTCCTCCTACACTCTCGTCCATATTCCAAGGGTCATCTGAATACTCAAAAGGGTCGCTGTTGAAGGTCGCGCTACGACTGTCACCCCTTGAGTCTGTTGAACTGCCTGTGTAGGTAGGTCTCACGATGAGTGTTGTCAGGGTGTCTATCTTCCACTCTACCTTTCCTCGTATGTCCCATTTGTTTGTTCTTCCATACTGTTGCGATATGCTATTGGTGAACGAGCCCTGGGTAGATACGAAATTCTCTGTCGCACTCTTCTGCCAGTTGTCTGTATCGCTATGATTCCACCTTATGGAGAAGTCGGCCTTCAACTTATCTTTCAACTCGTAGTTATAGTTTATTCCCAGCATCTTGTTGGCCATCAATCCGTTGCCACCTCCAGCTCCGCCTCGTCCACCGCTTGAGAATCCTCTGTCGCCAGTGTTATTGGCATTGCCGAATACCATCAGTCTTGAGTTATCCTTCATATATGCTCCCATCACCCTCTCTGCATAACGTTTGTGGGTACCTATGGCAAGATCTATGTTTGCCATCATACCCTTGTTCATACCTTGTTTTATGTTGAAGTCGAGCACTGTTTCCTCTTCACCATCGTCCACACCAGTCAAGCGTGCCTGGTCTGATTTCTCGTCGTATGCCTTCACCTTATCTATTATGGCTGTTGGCAAGTTTTTGAGTGCCGTCTGTGTGTCACCCGTCATAAATTCCTTGCCGTCCACTTTTATCTTCTTCACCTCCTTGCCATTGATGGTCACCTTGCCATCGTCGCTCACCTGCGCACCTGGCAGTTTTCTCACCAGTTCTTCTATCGTCGAACCTTCTGGTGTCTTGTAGGCATCAGCATTATATATGAAGGTATCCTCCCTCACAACAAGTTTCTTGGCTACTCCTTTCACCACCACTTCGTCCAATTTGTGCATTTCCTGTTCCATCTTCGACTGTGTCTGTGCACTTGCCGTCAATGCCACACATGCCACCAATAATGCTAATAATCTATTCATCAAGTACATTCGTTTTTTTAGTAATTACGACTGCAAAGTTCTTAAAAGTTTGTGAATTTTCAAAATTTTTTCACTTAAAACTAACTAATTTATTTTGAATTTAGCAGAAAAATAACTACCTTTGTGATTTGAAAATATTTTTTTCCAAAAGCATAACATTTAAAACATAAAATGAAGATACATTTCTCAATATTATGCCTCTGCCTCAGTGCTATGATAGCGTTGGGGGGATGTAAGAAGAATGCCGAGAAAACTGACGACCAAGCGAGTCTGATACTAGATGACGATGCCCCTGAAGTTAAGGGCGACTCCATGCTCTACGGTCTGTCATGCGATGGCACATCCGACTCTGTAGTGGTCATCTGGCCTTTTCATGGCGACCCTATCACTCTTAACTGCATTGACGCAAAGGAGAGCGGACGCGTCATAGGCAAACCTGAGATAGGCGACTGGATTGGTGTGATGCGTGACCCTCAGGACACGCTGACTGCTACCCTTGTGATCAATCTCGATGCTTTGAAGGGCACATGGACCTATCCCGTCATGCCTATAATGAAGGAGTTTCAGAATATGTCTCGTCGTGCTCAGCGACGCATGATGGCACATGTTAACGATTCCATCAAGGAACAGTTCCTCATTCCTCGCGAATATGGTTTTACGCTCAAGCGCAGCCACAACGCTCAGGCAGTAGGAAGAGTGATGCGCTCTAACACTCTCGAAGACGATTCGCCTGTCATATACCCTCCTGTCAAGAACTACATCAAGTGGTATATGCTTAATGGTAATCTGGTACTCGTATCTCGTGAAGGAGGATTCCACGATACCAAGGCTACCTACTCACTCGACACCCTCCAGATGGTGAGCCTCAGCAGTGATTCACTCATTCTCTCTCAAAACGGCATCCGCTATAACTTCCATCGCAAACAGAATGCTATGGAGGCTAACAAAGAGGCACAGGAGAAGGAGAATAATAAATAGGTTAAAGGTTAACGGTTAGAGGTTAAAGAAGAATTATCAATTATCAATTTAAAATAAATGTCTAGAGTAATAATGATTGGTGCTGGAGGCGTAGCTACCGTAGCAGCACACAAGATAGCACAGAACAGCGACGTGTTTACCGACTTCATGATAGCAAG
>JAZLBU010000100.1:0-5532 GCA_045613845.1 Prevotella sp.
ATATAGGTGACGATGTGATAATGGAGAATGTAGTGGCACAGGCTGGCTCTACCATAGTGGATGGAGCGAAGCTCTACGACAGTTTCGTGGGCGAGGCTTGCCACATAGGACGAGGATTCACCAGCGAGGGTTCGCTGTTCTTTGCCAACAGCCACATGGACAATGGCGAGAGTTGTGCAGCCCTCTGCGGACCGTTCTCAGTGAGCCACCATAAGTCTTCACTCATAATCGGAGGCGAACACTCCTTCTACAACGCTGGCTCAGGCACCAATTTCTCTAACCATGCCTACAAGATGGGACCTATACACTATGGTACTATGGAGAGAGGTTCGAAGACTGCCAGCGGAGCCCACATTCTATGGCCTGCCCACATAGGAGCATTCTCTATGGTTATGGGTAAGGTGCAGACACACCCTGACACCTCGCTCTTCCCCTTCTCTTATGTCATAGCTGAAGGACGCAAGACGATGCTGGTGCCTGGTCGCAACCTGACCACAGTGGGCACCTACAGAGACGTGATGAAATGGCCTAAGCGAGACAAACGTCCTGCTGAGGGTCGTAAGTCGCTCATCAACTACGACTGGCTCTCACCTTATGTGATAGAGCGCATTAAGGCTGGCATGAACTGTCTGCTTGAGATGCAATCTGAACAGGGCTATGATGCAGAGGAATACACAGGCAAGGGATTCACCATCACAGCCTCTGCCCTGCAGCATGGTCTGGAGTACTACAAACTTGCCCTCCGCATGTATGGCAATGCCAGCAGCACTGACGACTGGACTGACCTTCTCGGACTCCTCACCCCTACTGAGGCTGTGGAGCAGATAAGGGAAGACATACTCAATGACGACATCAATGACATAGCAACCCTCGAAAACCGTTTCAAGAACATCTTTGACGGCTACAACCAGTGGAAGGGATGCAGCGACAATGACTCTGATACAGAACAGGCTTACGAAAAATGGCTCGATGCCATTCGCCACGACGCCGAGAGAGAGTATGAGATGGGTGATGTGAGCGAGCAGCAGATAACTGAATTCCTCGACTCAATAAGTTAATCAATAATAATACAAAAACATAATGGCTAATCCAGAATTCAAGTATGCGCCAATGTTCCAGCTTGGCGAAGACAAGACAGAATACCGTCTGATATCAAAAGAGGGTGTGTCAATAAGCGAATTTGAGGGCACACCAATCCTGAAAGTTTCTAAGGAGGCTCTCGAACTGCTTACCACACAGGCTTTCCACGACGTAAACTTCATGTTGCGCAGAGAGCATAATGAGAAGGTGGCATCCATACTTAACGCTCCTGATGCCTCAGACAACGACAAGTATGTGGCACTCACCATGTTACGCAATGCCGAGGTAGCTTGCAAAGGACAGTTGCCATTCTGTCAGGACACAGGTACGGCGATAATTCACGCTGAGAAGGGTCAGCAGGTGTGGACAGGATTTGAAGATGAGGAGCCGCTGGCAAAGGGTGTTTACAACACCTACACCCAGGACAACCTGCGCTATTCGCAGAATGCACCACTCGACATGTATAACGAGGTTAACACCCGCTGTAACCTGCCTGCACAGATAGATATCGAGGCAACAGAAGGAATGGAATATCGTTTCCTTTGTGTAGTAAAAGGTGGTGGTTCTGCTAACAAGACCTACCTGTATCAGGAGACTAAGGCACGCATACAGAACCCTGGCACACTGGTGCCTTTCCTCGTGGAGAAGATGAAGAGTCTGGGAACAGCAGCCTGTCCTCCATACCACATAGCATTCGTAATAGGAGGCACATCAGCAGAGAAGAATCTGCTCACTGTGAAACTCGCCTCAACAAAATACTACGACTCTCTGCCTACCACTGGTGACGAGACTGGACGTGCCTTCCGCGATACAGCCTTGGAAGAGCAACTGCTTGAGGAAGCTAAGAAGATTGGTTTCGGAGCACAGTTTGGTGGTACGGCTTTCGCCCACGATATTCGTGTGGTTCGCCTGCCTCGTCATGGTGCTTCCTGCCCTATCGGACTGGGTGTTTCTTGTTCTGCAGACCGCAACATCAAGGCTAAGATAACTAAGGATGGTATCTTTATCGAGAAGATGGACGACAAACCATACGAGCTGATACCTGAGGCATTGCGCAAGGCAGGTGAAGGCGACGCAATAAACATCAACCTCGACCAGCCTATCGCTGACGTTTGCAAGGAGTTGAGCAAATATCCTGTCTCTACCCGTGTAAACCTCAACGGCACCATCATCGTGGCTCGTGACATAGCTCATGCTAAGATCAAGGCTCGCCTCGACAATGGCGAGGGTATGCCACAATACTTCAAAGACCACCCAGTGCTGTATGCTGGTCCTGCCAAGACTCCTCAGGGAATGCCTTGCGGCTCTATGGGACCTACCACGGCAAACCGTATGGACCCCTACACTGACGAGTTCCAGGATAATGGCGGTTCGCTCATCATGATTGCCAAGGGCAACCGTACCCAGGTGGTTACTGATGCCTGCAAGAAGCATGGCGGCTTCTACCTCGGCTCTATCGGCGGTCCTGCTGCCTTCCTCTCTTCCAGCAACATCAAGAGCATCGAGTGTGTGGAGTACCCTGAACTGGGCATGGAGGCTATATGGAAAATCCGCGTAGAGAACTTCCCTGCCTTCATTCTGGTTGACGACAAGGGCAACGACTTCTTCAAGCAGTTCTGATGAGAATAAAGTATAGAGTATAAAGTATAAAGTATAAAGAAAAAAGTATAAAGTATAAAGAAATGGAACAGAAAATCCCTTACAAGACCTACCTTTCAGAAAACGAGATACCAACAAAATGGTATAATGTACGTGCAGACATGAAGACTAAGCCAGCACCACTGGTTAACCCTGGCACTGGCAAACCCCTGACACTGGAGGAGATGAACCCCATCTTCTGCGAAGAACTCAACAAAATGGAACTGGACAACGACACCAAGTGGTTCGACATTCCTGAAGAGGTGCTTGAGTTCTACAAGATGTATCGTCCTTCTCCTCTCACACGTGCTTACTTCCTTGAGAAGGCACTCGACACCCCTGCCCACATCTATTATAAGTTTGAGGGCAACAACACCTCTGGTTCTCACAAACTCAACTCTGCTATAGCACAGGCTTATGTGGCTAAGAAGCAGGGACTGAAGGGTGTGACAACTGAGACTGGTGCAGGTCAGTGGGGTACGGCTCTCAGTATGGCATGCGCATTCCTCGGACTCGACTGTAACGTTTATATGGTGAAGTGTTCATACGAACAGAAGCCTTTCCGTCGCGAAGTGATGCGTACCTATGGTGCAAGCGTAACACCATCACCAAGTGAAACAACAGAGGTGGGCAAAAAGATTCTTGCTGAACACCCTGGCACAACAGGTTCATTGGGTTGTGCTATCTCTGAGGCTGTAGAGGCTGCCGTAACACATGAGGGTTACCGTTATGTGCTTGGCTCAGTACTCAATCAGGTACTCATTCACCAAACTGTGATAGGACTGGAAGCACAGGCTGCACTGAAGAAACTCGGCGTTAAGGCTGATATGATTATCGGTTGTGCTGGTGGTGGTTCTAATCTCGGTGGTCTTGCAACACCTTTCATCGGCGAAATGCTTCGTGGCGAGGCTGACTACAGGATTATCGCTGTAGAGCCTGCTTCATGTCCAAGTTTCACTCGTGGTAAATTTGCCTACGACTTCTGCGACACTGGTAAAATCTGTCCTCTTGCCAAGATGTACACCCTAGGAAGCCAATTCATACCAAGTGCCAGCCACGCTGGTGGTCTGCGCTTCCACGGTATGAGTCCTATACTCTCTCAGCTCTATCATGACGGACTCTTCGAGGCTCGTGCTGTAGAACAGACATCAGTATTCGAGGCTGCTACCCTCTTTGCTCGCACTGAGGGCATACTGCCAGCACCAGAATCAAGCCATGCTATCCGTGCTACCATCGACGAGGCACTCAAGTGCAAAGAGACTGGTGAGGCTAAGAACATCGTGCTCGGACTGACTGGCACTGGCTATTTCGACCTCGTGGCATACGAGAAATATAACTCACACGAAATGGGCGACTACATCCCTACTGACGAAGAACTGCAGCAGGCATTCGCTCAGCTTCCAAAGATTAACTAGCTCAGGAGTTAAGGAGTTAAGACATTAGCGTTTCTTGCACAGAGTATTTGAGTGAGGCACTCTTGTATTGTCTTAACTACTTAACTACTTAACTCCTGATAGCTTAAAAAAAATATGTCCCTCCTCATTAACATACTCCTCTTCTCAGTGGGCTTGTTGGCTATCATCAAGGGTGCCGACTGGCTCACTGACGGTGCTGCCTCCATAGCCGAGCGTTTTGGCATCCCTACCCTCGTGGTGGGACTCACCATCGTGGCTATTGGCAGCAGCGCACCAGAGTTTGTGGTCAGCGTTCTTTCTGCCATACAGGGCAATGCCGACATAGCGCTGGGTAATATCGTGGGCAGCAACATCTTCAACATACTTGGCATCATGGGTGTCACGGCGTTGGTGCGTCCTGTCATAGTGCAGCGAAGCAACGTGCTCTACGATGTACCTTTTGCCGTACTTTCCAGCATCGCTATCACTGCAACGGTGTTATTACCAGACAGTTGTGGCAAGCGAGAGTTGGGACGGGGCGAAGGCATCCTGATGCTCTGCTTCTTTGCCATCTTCATCTGCTACACCCTTTCCTTAGCGTCGAGCATGAAGGTGACGCAGGAACAGAAATCCTCCAAGTCCGTTGCACTCTGGAAGTCTGTCCTTGGCGTGGTGGTCGGATTGGCACTGCTCCTCTTAGGTGGCAACTGGCTCGTTGACGGAGCCTCAGGCATAGCATCATCCATGGGCATCAGCGAGAGCATCATAGCCCTCACCATCGTCAGCATCGGCACCTCAGCCCCTGAGCTCGCCGCCTCTGTCATGGCAGCCAAGAAGGGTGATACCGCTATGGCATTAGGCAATGTGGTGGGCAGTGTGGTCTTCAATGTCTTCTATGTCCTGGGCACGGCAGCAGCCATACAGCCTCTCAGCGCAAAGGGCATCACCACCATCGACATCATCATCTTGCTCGTCTCCTCCGTGTTGCTCTGGATTTTCTGCGCCTTTGGCAAGAAAAACTACACCCTCACCCGATCCGAGGGCTTCGTCTTCATCCTCCTGATGATAGCCTACTACGTTTACCTTATAATTAATGAATGAAGAATGAAGAATGAAGAATGAAGAATGAAAATTACCCTTGAAACCCTCTAACCTCAAACCTCTTCTGAGCCACCGTTCCCCTTGCGTCAGCGAGGGGAGCTCAACTCTAACCTCTAACCTCTCAACTCTAACCTCGTGATTCTCTACCTCAACATAGCATACACCACCCAGTTTGGCAACGACCTCTATGTCAACATACGCCAGGCTGACGGCACCCTTCTCACTCAACGCATGACACAGTGCGGCAACGGGCAGTGGCAGTTCACCTATCGTTTCGAACCTGCTGGTGCCGAGTATCTCGACTATTATTATACGGAGC
>JAZLBU010000101.1:0-18117 GCA_045613845.1 Prevotella sp.
ATAGAACACACTCACGGACTGCTGGGTCACAGCGATGCGGATGTGTTGATTCATGCTATTTGCGACGCCCTACTTGGGGCAGCCAACATGCGTGATATAGGCTACCACTTTCCTGATACTGCTGAGGAAACTGACGGCATAGACTCCAAGATACTACTCAAAAAAACAATCGAGCTCATAGCCACAAAGGGCTACAAGCTCGGAAATATCGATTGCACGGTGTGTGCTGAACAACCTAAACTTAATCCTCACATTGAGGAGATGAAGCGTTGCCTCGCTAACGTGATGGGTACTGATATAGACAACATCAGCATCAAGGCCACCACAACAGAGAAGCTGGGCTTCACAGGCAGGAAGGAAGGCATAAGCGCTTATGCCGTAGCGCTAATTAGTAATTAGCAATTAGTATAGTTACTTTATCGCTGTAACGACTACTGCAGCCATAGTAGCGATGGTAGAACCTATGCTAACCCACATGGATGCCGACTGGGTGTTAGGAGTGGTGTGACGCTCAGGTAATACGATAGAGCAACCTGGTTCCACCTTGGCTCCATCTTTCACCATCTGGGCACTACCATTCTGATATACTATATAAGCCCACTTGCGGTTAGCACGACCACGCGCTCCACCCTGTTGCATAAAGTATTTGGCATTCTTACCCTTGACGTAAGGTACCGTATTCTCGTAAGGCACTGCACCTGTAATCCTAACGGTATTGTTAACCTCCTCAACTATGAGACGGTCGCCATCACGAAGTATTAGGTCATCAACCCCTCCTGGATTCTTAAGTGCAGACTGCAGATTTACTGCTACTCGGTAAATGTCTTCATGCATATACTTCTCCTGCAAGAGAGAGTCTGCAAAGAGATACCTCTCATCAGCACCCGTTGAAGTAATAGAGGCATAGGCATTAGCACGGTCTGCACGACTGGTAATAAGACTCTTTGCACGACGACGACGCTCCTCATCATTCATCTTGCGAAGTACGTATGTGCCGTTAGTAGCAGCACGCTGAGTCAATCCACCAGCCATCTTCAGCACATCACTAACGCGCGTCTGATCCTTAACAATACCATAATAGCCTTCAGAAAGCACTTCGCCCTCAACCTGAACATTAGACTGCTCAGTGTATCCTGCTGCTTTGGTTATATACACTTCATCAAAAGGCTGAAGTTTGAAACCTGGCTGCCCCTCAACAACAAAACCATTTACCAAGGTCATCTCAAAGTTTTGAGAACGTGCCTCTTGACCTGAAGCACCCTCATTGCCCTGAGAGAGTATGCGTCGGCTAACTCTTACCTTGTTAGACGCACCATTCTTCAATCCACCAGCCTGAAGCACGAAGTCTTCTACCGTCATACCATCAGCATACTGATAGGTGCCAGGATAATACACCTCGCCGTAAATCTTCAATTTGCGTTCGTCAGTAAGATCCTTGCGTGAAGGAATGAAAAGCACATCCTCATTACACAAAGGAATATCAGGCTGGGTTCCATCAATGATTCCCTGAATATCTATAGAAATAACCTCGAGTGTGCGATCAGCCTTCAAGCGATGCATAACAGCATGCTGAGTGAAGGCATCTTCGCGTAATCCGTCGGCTACCTCTATAAGGCTCTTAACCGTTGTCACCTCGCCACCTAACTGATATAGTCCAGGACGGAAGGCTGCTCCCTTGAGTTCAACGGTATTAGCATAACGTGGAAGGATAGAGTCAACACTTACAGAGTCTTCATCACTAACGCGGAATGAAGCCATATCAAACTCTGTTACGTTAAACACGCCATACTCCTTACCATTCTTGCGTACCAGACGTACGCTCTTTGTGTAGGCATCGCCCGTAAAGCCTCCAGCATACTTGAGAAGTGTCTGCACGCTTTCAGTCTTCTTCATCTCATAATACATAGGACGCTTTACCTTACCTGTTATATTGACCAGACAGTCATAAGGACCTACTACGATGACGTCATTATCAGCCAAGCGCACATTTCCTGTTAACTTGCCATTTAGTATGTAGTCGTAGATATCAACATTAGAAACCAAGCGACCGTTGCGATACACCTTAATATTACGTAGAGTACCTATTTCGCTTGTACCTCCAGCCATATAGAGAGCATGGAACACGCTGGCAAAAGCTGAAAGGGTGTATGTGCCTGGAGCCTTTACCTCGCCCATCACATTAACCATTATGGTGCGAGTCTGACCTACTGTAAGCTTGATGCGTGAAGAAGAATAACGCGAACCCAAAGTAGAACGAAGACGGGCATTAGCCTGACTGACTGTAAGTCCGCTTACCTGAACAGGACCAAAACCATCAATATTTATAAAACCATCAGGAGAAACTGTTGCCTGTACGCTCTTCTGCGAAGCTCCATATACATCTATAAATACCGCATCACCAGGTCCAAGCACGTAGTTCTGTGGGGTTGCGATGTTCATGTTGGGCTCGAATGACAGATTCTTGTTATTGAAAATATCACGTCCGAACACCTTCTTACGATTTCTTATCTTCTCCTCAAGCAGTTTTTCCTTATATGACAAAGAGTCGGGCATAAAGTCATTCAAAACGCTTGCCATCTCATCTTCTTCGCTATAGCCATCACTCAGCCTGCTTGATGTGCCTCCGTAAGACTCGCTTAATCCCATACTGCTTTCGTTTCCACCAACACCTGCACGCTGTGAAGTGTTGGCACTACGCGAACGGTTTGAGTCTTCTGTCACCTCAGAGCTTCTGGCTGTGCCCATAGACGATTTGTCCATACCCTGATAGGTGCGACGCAGTTTCTGCAACCTGGTAACACTTACACCCTTTTGCATCAACTTGGTAACAATTTGAGCTTGTGAAGTTCCTTTCTTTTGCTCCTTCTGGATAAAAGAAATTATTTGCGAGTCAGACATTGACTGTGCTATTGCACCGTTAAAACTAATCAATGCCACTAAAGCTATAAGAAGAATTCTTTTCATTGTTCTTGATTATATTTTTCAAATATAACGTGATTTCTGTTCTATTTATTGCACAAACGCTTGCAAAGGTACTAAAAAACGTTCAAACAAACAAATAATTTGCTCATTTAAGAAAATATTCTTAATTTTGCACACTAATATGATAGACGTAAAAAACATATCAAAATCCTTTGGCAAACTACAAGTGCTGAAAGGAATAGATTTACACATTGACAATGGTGAAGTGGTGAGTATCGTCGGACCAAGTGGCGCTGGCAAGACTACCCTATTACAAATTATGGGTACGCTGGATAAAGCGGACAGTGGCTCTATTATTATTAGTAATGTAGATGTCAACAACTTATCATCAAACAAGTTGGCTGATTTTCGCAATAAAAACATAGGTTTTATTTTTCAGTTTCATCAGTTGTTACCCGAGTTCACAGCTGAGGAAAACATTCTCATTCCGGCCCTTATAGCAGGAACAAAAAAAAGTGAAGCCAAGAAACGTGCGAAAGAACTGCTCTCATTCCTAAACCTTAGCGACAGAGCCTCTCACAAACCTGCCGAACTGTCAGGCGGCGAGAAGCAGCGAATAGCCGTTGCCAGAGCGCTGATTAACAATCCTGCGGTTGTGTTTGCAGACGAGCCATCAGGTTCTCTTGACTCTCAAAACAAGAAGGAATTGCATCAACTCTTCTTTGACCTTAGAGATAAATACGGTCAGACCTTTATAATAGTCACTCACGACGAGGAACTGTCAAAACTAACCGACAGAACCATTCATATCGTTGATGGTACAATAAGTTCACCTAACACAGAAGAAGCATAGACTTATGGCACATTTGAAATTGGGACAAAAAAACACGCTAAAAGCTGCGTGGAAAGTAGATTTTGGAATGTACCTTGAAGGTGGTGGCTATGAAGGCAAGATTCTATTGCCTGAGCGTTATGTGCCTGAAGACCTTGAAGTTGGTGACGAAATTGAGGTGTTCCTATACCTTGATAACGAAGAAAGACTCATAGCCACAACACAAGAGCCAAAGGCAATGGTAGGCGATTTTGCATACCTTGAAGTGGCATGGGTTAACGAGTACGGAGCATTCCTTGACTGGGGACTCATGAAAGACCTATTCTGTCCGTTCCGCGAACAAAAACGCAGGATGCAGCAAGGACATTCATATATTGTACACGTGCACATAGACGAGGAGAGCTACCGCATTATGGCATCGGCCAAAGTGGAAAAATTCATAGAGCCCCTGCCTGAGGGATATGCCGTAGGCCAGGAAGTAGACCTGCTCGTATGGCAAAAGACCGACTTAGGCTTTAAGGTCATTATAGACAACAAGTATGCAGGTTTGCTGTATGACTCTCAGGTGTTCACCCAACTCCATACTGGCGACAAAGTGCGCGGATTCATATCCAATATACGCCAAGACGGCAAGATTGACTGCGCATTACAGAAAAACGGACGCGAACATACTACCGATTTCTCAGCCAAACTGCTAAAGTATCTCGAAGCACGAGGCGGACGCTGCTGGCTGGGCGATAAAAGTTCGGCAGAAGAAATAAAAGCACAGTTCGGCGTGAGCAAACGAACATACAAACAGGCAATAGGAAATTTATACAAGCGCCATCTTATAGAAATTACGGAAAACGGCATAGTCCTGCTCTGAATTGTTTTCCTCACTTGATTTAAATTATTAAAAAAGTTTAAAAACGAATTGTCTAAAATGTATTCTTTTGCCAATTCGAAAAAAAGTAGTACCTTTGCACACTGTTTGGAATAAGTATCACTTAACGATCTTAAAAAAAGTAAAAGATAGAGATGTCTAAAGTTTGTCAAATCACCGGCAAGAAGGCAATGATCGGTAACAACGTTTCTCACTCTAAGCATCGCACAAAGCGTAGCTTCGATGTAAACCTCTTCTCTAAGAAGTTCTTTTATGTAGAGGAGGACTGTTGGATCAGCCTCAAGATTTCTGCTGCTGGCCTGCGTATGATCAACAAAGTTGGTCTTGATGCAGCCCTTAAGCAAGCTGTAGCAAAAGGCTACGTAGATTGGAAAGATATTAAAGTAATAGGAGAATAAGCACCATGGCAAAGAAAGCAAAAGGTAATCGTGTACAGGTAATTCTCGAGTGCACAGAGATTAAGAACAGCGGTTTGCCAGGTACAAGCCGTTATATTACAACAAAGAACCGCAAGAACACTCCTGAGCGTCTTGAGTTGATGAAGTACAACCCAATCCTCAAGAAAATGACTCTTCATAAGGAAATTAAGTAATTGCGTTTCAAGGATTAACATTTAAAATTCAAATAATTAACTATGGCTAAGAAAGCGGTCGCTACCCTCCATGAAGGTTCATCGGACGGTCGCGCTTACACAAAGGTTATCAAGATGGTAAAGAGCCCTAAGACTGGCGCTTACATTTTTGACGAGCACATGGTTCGTAATGAGGAAGTTGACGCATTCTTCAAGGGATAAGAAAATCTCACAGAGAATAGCATAAAAAAGATAGAAGGTTGCATTCGTTTAACAAAGCGTTTGTAACCTTTTTTTGTAACTCTGAATATCAAACAAAACCTAAACAGCATTAGCATAATGAATAATTTCAAAGTCGTAATAGTAGAAGACGTGCCACTAGAGATGAAAGGCACCGAGGGACTGCTTCGAGCTGAAGTGCCCGAGGCTGAGATTATAGGTACTGCACAAACTGAGGCTGAATATCTTAAACTGATGAAAACTGTAGAACCCGACCTAGTTCTACTCGATTTAGGGTTACAAGGCAGTACAACCATAGGTGTGGAGCTGTGCAGAAACACTAAAGCTGAACATAAGAACGTAAAAGTATTAGTATTCACGGGTGAGATACTCAATGAGAAACTTTGGGTGGATGTGCTTGATGCTGGTGCAGACGGTATTATTCTGAAGACAGGCGAAATGCTTACCAGAACCGACGTTATCAACGTTATGTCTGGAAAGAAATACGTATTCAACCAGCCTATAATGGAGATTATCGTAAACAACTTCAGGAAAAGCATATCAGGAGAAATGCTGAGACAAGAGGCAAGTATTGGATACAGCATAGACGAATATGACGAACGCTTCTTACGTCATTTAGCATTAGGATACACCAAAGAACAGATAACAGGACTGCGCGGAATGCCATTCGGTGTTAAGAGTCTTGAGAAAAGACAGACAGACCTTATACAAAAATTGTTTCCTAACGGACACAAGCAAAGCGTTAATGCATTAAGGTTGGTAACAAGGGCTTTCCAATTACACATATTAGACCCTGAGAATCTCGTAGCAGACGAAGAATAAAGTTTTTTCGTTATATTTTCATAATAGCTTAAAAGAAAATTACTCATTTTCTTGGTTAATTACCATAAAATGAGTAATTTTGCATTCAATCTGCGCGTACACGCGCGTGTATGTACATATAAAGTTATGTACGCAACAGCAAACTTGAAGGAAAAAGATTAATAAAAATAACAAAACCATTATGAAGAATAAACTTCGCAGCAGTGTCTGCACAGAAGGTCGCCGCATGGCTGGAGCAAGAGCTCTATGGGTTGCCAACGGAATGAAGCACGAGCAGTTTGGCAAGCCCATCATCGCTATTGTCAACTCTTTTACACAGTTTGTACCTGGTCACACCCACCTGCATGAGATAGGTCAGATTGTAAAGAAGGAGATAGAGGCGCTAGGATGCTATGCTGCAGAATTCAACACCATCGCTGTAGATGATGGTATCGCAATGGGACACGATGGCATGCTCTACTCGTTGCCATCACGCGATGTAATTGCCGACTCTGTGGAGTATATGGTCAATGCCCACAAGGCTGATGCCATGATTTGCATATCAAACTGCGACAAGGTTACACCAGGCATGCTGATGGCTGCTATGCGTCTTAACATCCCTGCAGTATTTGTCAGTGGCGGTCCTATGGAGGCTGGTCAGTATAAGGGTGAAAACGCTGACCTCATCACAGCGATGATTAAGGGTGGTGATCCAACTGTTTCTGACGAGGAGCTCAAAGAAATAGAGCAATGTGCTTGTCCTGGTTGTGGAGCTTGCTCTGGCATGTTCACAGCAAACTCTATGAACTCACTCACTGAGGCTATCGGTTTGTCACTGCCTGGTAATGGTTCAATACTTGCTACTCATGTAAACCGCATACAGCTCTTTAAGGACGCCGCAAAACTTATTGTGAAGAATGCCCTTGCATACTATGAGGATGGCGATGAATCTGTATTGCCACGTTCCATAGCTACACGTCAGGCATTCCTTAATGCTATGACTCTTGACATAGCTATGGGTGCATCAACCAATACGGTGCTACACCTTCTGGCTGTTGCACAGGAAGGCGAAGTGGACTTTAAGATGTCAGACATAGACGCTCTTTCACGCAAAGTTCCTTTCCTCTGTAAACTGGCTCCTAACTGGCAGAAGTATTCTATTCAGGAAGAGAACCGTGCAGGTGGCATACTCGGCATACTCGGAGAATTGGCAAAAGGCAATCTGCTCGACCTCTCATGCAAGCGTGTAAATGGTGCTACACTTGGTGAGGACATTAAGAAATACTCCATAACAGGCGACACCATTGATCCTGAAGCTTCACGCATATATCACTCTGCACCAGGACGCAAGTTCTCTAACGTTATGGGTTCACAGAATGCTCAGTGGGAAAGTCTTGATACAGACCGTGTTAACGGATGTATTCGCGACATAGAGCATGCTTACACCAAGGATGGCGGTATGGCTGTTCTCTTCGGCAACATAGCACAGGATGGCTGCGTGGTAAAAACTGCAGGCGTAGCACCTGAGTTATGGCATTTTGAAGGTCCTGCTGTGGTATTTGACTCTCAAGAGGATGCTTGCGAAGGAATACTTGGCGGCAAGGTGAAGAAGGGTGACTGCGTGGTCATAACCCACGAAGGTCCGAAGGGTGGTCCTGGTATGCAGGAAATGCTCTACCCTACCTCATACATCAAGTCAATGCACATGGGTAAAGAGTGCGCTCTGATAACTGACGGTCGTTTCTCAGGTGGCACATCAGGACTATCTATCGGCCACATCTCTCCTGAGGCTGCAAGTGGTGGTAACATCGGTAAGATAAAAGATGGTGACATCATCGTTATAGACATACCATCACGCTCTATCAACGTGAAGCTCTCTGATGAAGAATTGGCAGCTCGCCCACAACAGCCACTGAAGCGCAACCGTGTGGTAAGCAAGGCTTTGCGTGCATACGCTCAGTCAGTATCTTCAGCTGACAAGGGTGGCGTAAGAATTATAGATTAATAAGAAATAGGAACTATAGATACTATAGTCACTATAGGAACTATAAAAACAACAAAGAAAATGGAAAAAATAACTGGTGGAGAAGCATTGATGCTGTCACTCAAGGCTGAAGGTGTAAAAACCATCTTCGGCTATCCTGGCGGAGCTATCATGCCTACCTATGATTCACTATTTGACTATACTCGTGGCGAAAAGAAAGCTTTCGACCACATCCTCGTACGCCATGAACAGGCTGCTGCACATGCAGCCGAGGGCTATGCACGCGTGAGTGGCAAGGTAGGTGTAACTCTTGTTACATCTGGTCCTGGAGTGACAAACACCCTCACTGGCGTGGCTGATGCGATGATGGACTCTACTCCTATCGTGGTTATTGCTGGCCAGGTGGCTACAAGCGTACTGGGCAGCGATGCTTTTCAGGAGGTTGACCTCGTTGATGTTGCACAGCCTATCACTAAGTGGGCTTACCAGATACGTTCTGCCAAGGATATAGCATGGGCTGTTAGTCGTGCCTTCTTCATTGCACGCTCAGGGCGTCCTGGTCCTGTTGTCCTTGACTTCACTAAGAATGCGCAGACTGAATTGATAGATTATGTTCCAGCAAATGTAGATTTCATCCGCAGCTATGTTCCTTATCCTACACCAAAAGAGGAAGACCTCAAGGCTGCTGCTGAACTTATCAATAATGCTAAGAAGCCTATGGCTCTCGTAGGTCAAGGCGTAGAATTGGGTAATGCACAAGAGGAACTTCGCATTTTCCTTGAGAAGGCTGACATTCCTGCAGGTCGCACATTGATGGGACTCTCAGCCCTGCCCTCTAACCACAAACTTAATATGGGTATGCTCGGCATGCATGGCTCATACTCCGTTAACCTCAAAGAGCAAGAGGCTGACGTGCTGATAGCCATCGGCATGCGTTTCTCTGACCGTGTAACGGGTAATCTTGAGCGCTATGCCAAGCAGGCTAAAATTATACACCTGGATATCGACCCATCAGAGATTGACAAGTGCGTCAAGACTACCGTCTCTATCGTAGCTGACTGTAAGGTGTCACTGCCTGCCCTGACAGCATTGGTCAACAAGGCTGATCACTCTGACTGGAAAGAGTCATTCCAACCTCTGCGCCAGAAGGAAATTGAAAATGTCATCACCCCAGCAACAAAGCCTACAGAAGGCCCTCTGCTTATGGGCGAGGTGGCACATACCGTTGCGAAATTAACGAACTCTGAGTCTGTGCTCGTAACTGACGTAGGCCAGAACCAGCTTATGTCTGCACGCTATTTCAAATATCATAAGAGCCGCAGTATCATAACATCAGGTGGCATGGGCACTATGGGCTATGGTCTGCCTGCAGCTATGGGTGCTACATACGGAGCTCCTGACCGCACTATATGTTGTTTCATGGGTGATGGAGGCCTGCAGATGATGATACAAGAATTCGGCACTATTATGGAGCATCACATTCCTGTCAAGATGATTCTGCTGAACAATAACTATCTCGGCAACGTGCGCCAGTGGCAGGACATGTTCTTCCACCACAAGCAGTCATTCACCCCTATGACCAATCCTGACTTTGGAAAGGTTGCTGAGGCCTATGACATAGCTTACCGCTGTTGTGCTGACCGTGCAGAATTAGAAGATGCTGTCAAGGAGATGCTTGCCACCGATGGTCCGTTCCTTCTTGAGACAGTCATCAAGCCTAATGCTAATGTTGAGCCAATGACTGCTCCAGGCAAGGCTGTTGATGAAATGGTATTAAACATTGATTGCTAAACGATAATATTCTATAGACTATCACAATAAAATGAGCGATAATAACAATAATACACTTTACACTCTGCAGGTATATACTGAGAACATGGCTGGTATGCTCAACCAAATAACAGGCGTGTTCACACGTAGGCAGATCAATATCGAATCATTAAACGTATCGCCTTCTTCTATCAAAGGCATACACAAATACACCATCACAGCATACTCTGACGAGGAAACCATTAAAAAGGTAGTGAAACAGATAGAAAAGAAGATAGATGTGGTTAAAGCGCACTATTACACCAGCTCCGACATATTCCATGTTGAGGTTGCGCTTTTCAAACTTTCTACCGAAAAGGTAATGGCTGATTCCAACATCTCACGTGCCATACGTCATTCTTCAGCACGCATAACAGAGGTTAACTCAACCTTCTGCATCGCTGTATGCGAAGGCACTACAGCTGATATTCTTACACTCTTCCATGAATTGCGCAAGACTCCTGACTGCGTGCTCCAGTTCACACGTTCAGGACGTATTGCTGTGACACGTAGCTGTCAGGAAGAGGTCAGCAAATTCCTACACGAAAGAGGGGAAGAAATATGATGACAGAAGATCCAAAGACATCACCACTCTACTACACTTCAGCAGATGCATTCCACTGCGATTTCTCCAAGCAGTTATGCATTGGCCATCTGGGTAATGCCCTGCTGAATGCTTCCGACATGCACTCTACGGCACGCAATTTCGGAATGACATACCTATGGACCAAGAACAAGACATGGGTGTTGTCACGACTTGCTATCGAACTTGAAGATATTCCCGTTGAGCATGATAAATACATCATCGAGACCTGGGTGGAACACGCCATGAAGTTCTTCACTAAACGTAACTGGGCTATATACTCAGAAGACGGCAAGAAGGTTTATGGCTATGCCAAGAGTATATGGGCAATGATTGACACCCAAACACGCGAACCACAAGACATTCTCGCCATGCATGACGGCAAGATATTGGAATACCTTTATCCTGAGAAAGAATGTCCTATAAAAGATGTATCGCGCGTGAAGACACCTGCGATGGAGGATTACACTGAGTTCAAGGTGATGTACAACGATCTTGATGTAAACTGTCATCTTAATTCGATGAAGTACATCGACCACGTGATGGACACCTTCCCTATCGACTATCTTCGCAACTATCAGGTAAAGCGTGTCGAGATAGCCTACGTGGCCGAAGGACACTGGGGAGAGACTTTACGCATCTATCACACCTCTGATGAAGAGCAACACTACTTCCGCATTACACGCATGGAAGCTGATGGCAACCAAACTGAACTCGCCAGAGTGATGATGGGCTTTAGGGCTAAGTAATAATAATTCGGAATATCGACATATCGAAATAACGAAATATCGTAAAATTAATTTTATTAACACTTAAACAACAAACAAAATGGCAAAAATGAATTTTGGTGGCGTTATCGAAGAGGTAATGACACGTGAAGAATTCCCACTCGAGAAGGCTCGTGAAATCCTTAAGGACGAGACTATCGCAGTAATCGGTTATGGTGTACAGGGACCTGGTCAGGCTTGTAACCTCCGCGACAACGGTTTCAACGTAATCGTTGGTCAGCGTCAGGGCAAGACTTTCGAGAAGGCTATCAACGATGGTTGGGTACCAGGCGAGACTCTCTTCTCAATTGAGGAGGCAGCTGACAAGGGTACTATCATTATGTGTCTGCTCTCTGACGCAGCCGTAATGTCAGTATGGCCAACTCTGCAGAAGTACCTCACTCCTGGTAAGGCTCTCTACTTCTCTCACGGTTTCGCTATCACATGGTCTGACCGCACAGGTTGTGTTCCTTCAAAGGACATCGACGTTATCATGGTAGCTCCAAAGGGTTCTGGTACTTCACTCCGTACTATGTTCCTTGAGGGTCGTGGTCTTAACTCTTCATACGCAGTTTATAACGATGCTACAGGCAAGGCTCTCGACCGTACTCTTGCTCTCGGTATCGGTATTGGTTCTGGCTATCTCTTCGAGACAACCTTCCAGCGCGAGGCTACATCTGACCTCACTGGCGAGCGTGGTTCACTGATGGGTGCTATCCAGGGTCTGCTTCTTGCTCAGTATGAGGTGCTCCGTGAGAATGGTCACACTCCTTCTGAGGCTTTCAATGAGACAGTTGAGGAGCTCACTCAGTCACTCATGCCTCTCTTTGCTGAGAAGGGTATGGACTGGATGTATGCTAACTGCTCTACCACAGCACAGCGTGGTGCACTCGACTGGATGGGTCCATTCCACGATGCTTGCAAGCCTGTAGTAGAGAAGCTCTACGCTTCTGTTAAGTCTGGCAACGAGGCTCAGATTTCTATCGATGCCAACTCAAAGCCTGACTACCGCGTAGGTCTTGAGAAGGAGCTGAAGGCTCTCCACGACTCAGAGATGTGGCGCACAGCTGAGACTGTTCGTCAGCTCCGTCCTGAGAATAACTAATAGTTTCTACACTTCCCTACCCCTATAGGAGAGAAGAGAAACTAAAATACATAGTAATAGCGCAGCGGAAAATATCCGTTGCGCTATTTTTTATTTGGAGTAAAAAGTGTCACGCTATCTGCTGATTATACATTTTTTTTTAGTAACTTTGCCCTGAAATTACATATTATACAAATAATAATGAAAAACTTTCTGAAATACATGCTGGCAACCATCTGCGGTCTGCTGGTTTTCTCACTGATAATGGGAATAGTGTTTATCGCGATTATTGCTGGTATGGCAGCATCTGATTCATCAACAGCCGAAGTAAAGGACAACTCAGTGTTTGTGCTGAAACTAGACGGGTTAATCGACGAGCGAAGCAAGGAGGACAGCCCTCTCGATATGCTTATGAGCAAGGGCGAAATGTCAATGATGGGACTTGATGACATCACACTGAGCATACGCAAGGCAGCTGAAGAAAAGGGCATCAAGGGCATATATATAGAGGGCGGAGCAGCCTTATTCGACTCACCTGCTACAGCCCAGCAAATAAGGGATGCGCTGAAGGATTTTAAGAAGAGCGGCAAGTGGGTTCTTGCCTATGCCGATGTATATACACAGGCTGCATACTATGTGGCTTCTGCTGCCGACTCTGTTTTCCTCAATCGTACTGGAATGATTGAGCTGAAGGGCATTGGCGGCAAGCAACAGTTTATGACGGGCCTGTATGACAAACTCGGCATAAAGTATCAAACCGTTAGAGTGGGAAAATACAAGAGCGCAGTGGAGAGCGTGACACGAAAGGACATGAGTGCCGAAAATCGTGAACAGACCCTTGCCTACCAGAATGGAATATGGCAGCACTGGCTCAACGACATTGCTGCAAGCCGCAAGATTTCTGCTAACCAGATAGACAAGATGGTGAGCGACAGCATTCTGGCTTTTGCCAACCCTGAGGACTATCATAAGGGCAACCTCATCGACCGCGTGATGTATCCTGACGAAATAAAGCGTGTAATAAAGCGCAAACTCGGCATAGCAGAGGATAAGGATATCAACCAACTAACCCTTGCCGATATGAAGAGCCTGCCCTACCCCGAGGAAGAAAAGGGTAACAAGGTTGCCGTATATTACGCCTACGGCGAGATTATAGACGAACAGACAAGCCTCTTCGCCACAGAGCACTGCATAGTAGGCAGCGAGATGGTTGAAGACCTTAATAAACTTGCCAAGGACGATGAGATAAAGGCAGTGGTGTTACGCGTCAATTCGCCTGGTGGCAGTGCTGTGGCATCAGAGCAGATATGGCATGCAGTGAAAATGCTGAAAGCAAGAAAACCCGTAGTGGTTTCAATGGGCGGACTGGCAGCTTCAGGTGGTTATATGATTAGCTCACCAGCCAACTACATATTTGCTGAACCCACCACAATAACAGGCAGCATAGGCATATTCGGAATCGTACCCAACTTCAGCGAATTGGCTACTGACAAACTGGGTATCACGTTTGATGGCACAAAGACCAACCGCTATACAGACTTCGAGGAGAACCTTGTTGTAGGCAAGAATAATGCTGAGGAGATACGCTATATGCAGACCTACGTTGACAGAGGCTATGAAACATTCCTAGGCATAGTGGCTGACGGACGCAAAATGAGTCGTAACCAGGTTCATGACATAGCACAAGGACGAGTATGGCTTGCTACTGACGCACAGCCCATAAAACTCGTTGACAAACTTGGCTCGCTTGATGATGCAATAAGGAAGGCGGCCGAATTAGCCAAACTGAAAGAATACCACTCAGTAAGCTATCCTGAGCCCACTCCTTGGTACGAAGACCTGCTTAGCAGCACCACAAACAAAGGCACTTATCTGGATGCCCAGTTGCACGAGATTCTCGGCAACATGTATAAGCCCATACTCGACATTCGCAGAAATGCACAGCGCAATCGCCTGCAAGCACGACTGCCCGAAATGTTGGTTTTCTAAGGTTATAAGTATAAGACTATACTCAATTATTTTAACAATATGATAATAGGAATAATTACAGGTATTCTTGCAGGCTTTATTGCAAGCAAGATTACAAACGGAAAAGGCAAAGGTTGCATCATCGACCTTCTCTTAGGTCTCATCGGTGGTTTCGTAGGTGGCACTCTCTTCGGCTTGCTCGGCATAGGTCCAGCCTTCAACTGGCTTGGCGAACTTATCACATCCATCTGCGGAGCCGTTGTAGTTCTCTGGCTATGGAAAAAGCTTAGTAAATAGGCATCACGAAACACTAAAAAAAATCGCCTCGCGGAGTATATTCTGCGAGGCGAACTCTGTTCTGCAATATTTTTATAATTGTCTTGATTTCTGCAATAATTTTATCTGATTTAATATGTTTAACCTATAATGTTTTCTACTATTTTTTTGTTTGACAGTTTGTTTAGGAAAGAAGCCCCTCTATATATATTATACGAATGAAAAATACGAAAAACGGCATTTTTGCCTTTAATTATGCAAAAACGCCGCAGAATGTAACTTAAAAAATGCTTGTTTACTTACTATATGGAAATATATTCACCATCGTTGAGCAAATGAACTTGCCATTCGTTTCCAAATTCTTCAGCAAACTGTTTTGGATTTTCCGTATGGATAGGTATGACGCCCTTTGGATTTAGGATAGAGAGGAAATCACGCATATCCTTCATATTGATATGACCACTAGTGTGCATAAGCTCAAAAATCTCACCTACCGATTTAGCTAAATCTTTGTTGTAGGCAGGAGAACCCTCTTTGACATAGCCTTTCCACATGGACAGTATCTTCACTTTCTCGCCTGGGATTTGCTCTATCAAATTGTCAAAGCGTGGATTAGCGCGAGCTATAAGCACATAGCCTTTTAGGTTAAGGAAGTCTATAAACTTATCAGTAACGAAGAAAACTCCCTTGTTTTTCTTATCACATTCAAGTGGTATGGGTTTGTATTTACCATATTTATACAACTCTGATTTTGTCCAAATAGAATCGCTGTTGACAATGGTATCCATTACTTTTTTCTGATAACAATCAACATAGAAAGGAAGGTTTGCATCAAGAGCAGCATGGTATAGTGAGAACAACCTATCAATATTGGTGGAAGATAGGTAAACTATATATCCTCCTTTATTCTTAAACATATGATAGAAACTACGCTGAAGTTCAGACTCCGTAGTGGCATTAGGACGAGAAACGTTAGTTGCCTCGCAGACAACATAGTCAACCTTACCAATATACATTTTCAGCATCTTTTCCATCTTACTGCTTCGGAAACCATGCATACGGAAGTCACCCGTATGATATACGGATGCTCTACTTGTAGAAATCCTGAATGCGTAAGCATCAAATGCGGAATGGTCAACCGTAACAGGCATGATAGTAAAAGGACCAAAATCAAATGACTTGCCTGCCTTGAAGATATTGACAGACTTAAGACGCTCAAGCATTTCTTTATGCTCAGGACGTATTGACTTTAATCGGTCTGAGAGAATCGTCTGAATATCGCGACCCAAACCACCCATATAGATAGGCAGTTCCTTAGGCAGTTTATGCATATTGCCTATGTGGTCACCATGATAGTGGGTTATTAGGAGTGCACTCTTCGATAAATCGCCATGAGTCAGACCCTCTACCTGCAAATCTCCAGTCTTGGGACCACCAGGCAGTTCTTCGCCATAATCAACGAACAAATGCCAACCGTCTTGCTCATATTCTGTCACGCAACCACCTATCTGATGTGTACCGCGATGGATCTTGATGTTCATTTCATTAGCAATTGGGGATATGTTCCACTAAACACAAATTTTCCTTTTGTAAATTCCTTGTCATCATAATATAGAGAATGACAATGAAAATTGGTGTTAATACTAGGTACAGGGATAATCTCATTAACAAATTCTTCTGTGCAACCTACAGGCATAATGGTAACAACATCGATTTCCAAATGGCTCGATATTTGGCTTGATGTAGATTCTCTATTCATAAAGAAATCCCACCATTTTTGTCCAGATTTACTGCGAAGCAATTTAGCTATAAAGGTTGCATATGTTAGTGCTTGTTCCATTGCATCTGATTGACTTTCTGAAGGCAGATTTTCATCTTTTACTTCCATTACGCATAACCTTGAGATTCTATCCAATCTCTTTACGCGTGAAAGGATGTCTATTCCTCCTCCGAGTTGCTTAGCATATTGAGGATTATGCTCACTTGCCTTTATGGGAGTCGGTAACTGGAAGAAACAATCATTTAGTTTTATAGGCTGTATTCCTGTTAAAGCCTTTTTTTCTGCCTTAGTCCTTTTAGCAAATTCATTTAACAATTTATTTTCCACTCTATGCTCTGGGCTTTTGAGTTTTATGTCATTAGCCTCTTTAGCTTTATCGCGGAAAAACTTTCTAAACATCTTTGCCTCATTACTGTTGCGCCAATCATATCTATTTTTATTGAGAATAAATCCAAAATATTTTTCATTGGCATTCTCTCTTGGGTACAATAATACTCTGTCAGGGGTTGAGGATATTTCACCTACGCTTTGACCATCAAATCGCAAATCATATGTTTCACCTTTATGCCTGCTTACAGAACTATATACAGAAAGGCCTTCAGGCTTTCTGAATCTTTTTGGATGTTTATTCGCTAAACTCTTGATATACCCTGCATAACGTTCCTCCCATTCGGGATAGTTGGACAATAATTGCAATGTCGTTTCAACAACACATTTATTCATAATCCAAATCCTTTAATTTAAAAATTGCCGATTTTCTAGAACAAGAATTCAAGCGGACGCTTCTATTTCAATATGTATTTAAGATTTTTGAATTTATCTTACTGTATTCATTTGAATAACCCCTGAATTCTTGGTGTTAAGCGATTGAGCAGTTCGTCTCCAGTTATGGTACGACTGATGTCACTGCGTGAATCCATCATTACAGAAATAACAGCAGGTTCGCTTGCCATCCCACGTTCTTCTTCAAGTATGTCGTATTCCTTGTTGTTCATAAACATTTGTCTGCTTGCAAAGATAAATAATTATTTTTATTTCTCCAAACAAAGGGGAGAAAAATACAAAAAAGAAGAATTTAAAAAAATAACCTCCTAAGGTCACTAAAACGCTCTCAAGGCGCATGAATACTGGGCTGAGGATAGTGACCTATGTTTGTTGACAGGTCACTATAGAGGTCACTTGAGACCTCACTATCTGGCAAGAAGTTATAGGAGTTACAGAAGTTAGCGCTTCGCTTAGGAGTGAAGACAATACTTGAGACTATGGTGACCTATACAGTGACCTCTGTAGTGACCTGTATAGTGACCTCTATTGAAAAGAGGTCACTATCGTGAAACCGCATAAACACTGGGCTTAAAGGGGAACAAGTGAGGTTATGAGGTGTTTTTTTAAAACAGGTAAATTCTAACGTTTTTTACCAACGGTGGCATGGCTTTTCCCCTCTTTTGGTAAAAGCAATGCTTTTAGCGCTAAAAGTAATGCTTTTAGTTGCAGAGGGGCTACCTCTGCATGCGGAAGCTTAGCTTCTGCATCTGGTTGCTAAGCTACCGCGTGTGGTTACTAAGCTACCGTGCGTGGTTACTAAGCTACCGCATGGGAAAACGGAAAAGTCCGCTC
>JAZLBU010000102.1:0-2643 GCA_045613845.1 Prevotella sp.
AAAAGAATTGATGGTTGACTTATTACTTGTTTCTTCACCCTAATGCAGCATACACCTATATATATAAATAAGGTACGTGCACCAGCTTCTCGTACTACTTCTTTCCTGTTTATGTAACTCTGTCAAAGAACTCTTTCTTTATGCCTCAATCACCCATTTTTTGAGCGGAAGCGAGTGCAAAGGTACGTACTTTTTGCAAATCTCGCAAACAAAAAGCAAAGTTTTTTCATATTTTAACAGCTTTTTCTGAAAAAAATAGTACTTTTGCTGCAAATTTAACCTCCAATACTTTATTTATGGCTGGAATTTACGTTCATATACCCTTTTGCAAGAGTCGTTGCGTGTATTGTGGTTTCTATTCTACAACAGGAAAAACAGATTTGCAAGAAAGATACGCAAAGGCAGTAATAAAGGAATCAAACCTGAGGGCATCATATATAAATAATGTACGGGTACATACTATATATATAGGCGGAGGCACTCCATCATACATGCGGACAGACTTACTGACAAGCATGGTGAAAGCAATAAAAAGCAATCTGGGTATAGATGATGGTGATATAGAAGAATTTACCATTGAATGTAACCCCGATGATGTGACAGAAGACTTTGCAGAAGCGATAGTGAGAATGGGAATAAACCGCGTTTCGCTAGGAGTGCAGAGTTTTTCGGATGAAAGGCTACGTTTTTTAAGAAGACGTCACAATGCAGCCCAGGCTGCTATGGCAGTTCAAACACTACGCAAACATGGGATAGAAAATGTCAGCATAGACCTAATGTTTGGTTTTCCTGGCGAAACACTAACAGAATGGCAAGAGGATATCAAGAAAGCGATAGATCTGAATGTGGAGCATATTTCAGCATATTCACTAATGTATGAGGAAGGCACCCCACTCTATCACATGATGACTGAAGGAAAGGTAAAAGAATGTGACGAGGCACTAAGTAAGGAAATGTATGATGTGCTGATAAAAATGCTTAGCGAAGCAGGTTATGAGCATTACGAAATCAGCAACTTTGCAAAGGGAGGATACCGTTCAAAACATAACTCCAGTTATTGGAATGACAACATATACCTTGGACTGGGTGCAGCTGCCCATTCATACGATAGAAAGAGCAGGCAATGGAATATCAGCGACATAGAGAAGTATATCGAGACAATAGAGAATGGGGAGATACCTGCAGAGAAGGAACTTATAGACCCTGCTACGCATTATAATGACACGATAACGACGGCGCTGAGAACAAAGGAAGGCATTGACATAACGAAAGTCGAGGAGCCATACAAATCATATCTGCTTAAGAATGCAGAAAAAGCAATCACCAGTGGCAATCTGCAAATAAAGGGTGAAAGGATAAGTCTGACGCGACAAGGACTTTACATCAGCGATAGTATAATGGCAGATCTGATATGGATTTAATAGCATAAGGGATACAAAAAAGCCGCACTGGTGATGTGATGAAAACTCCGAGTATAGAAGAATAAGGTGCTCCATGCCTTTGTAATCCACCGGTCTCGCGACTTTTATTGTGGCCCGCCATTAACAACTGGAAGCGTCCCTCGGTATTTCCTGTAATTGATGAGTATCCCTATCTAACCAGTACGACCGAGTGCAAAGGTACAAAAAATAGTTCATAGTTTACAGTTCATAGTTCATAGTTTTGTCTGATTTAAACTTTTTTTGTACTTTTGCAGGCGAATTTATACAAACAACAAAATCAATGGCATTTATCCAGACAAACAACATCAAGGGTGATATCTTTGGAGGTATCACCGCAGGCATAGTAGCATTGCCGCTCGCCCTCGCATTCGGCATTCAGGCTTTTGGCGGCATCAACGACCCTGCAGCAGCCTCTATGGGAGCGCTTGCAGGACTTGTAGGCGCTACTCTGTTAGGTTTCTTCGCTGCACTCTTTGGCGGAACACATTCACAAATCAGCGGACCGACCGGTCCGATGACCGTTGTAACAGCCAGCATAGTGAGCGCTGCATGGACAGCCTCATCGGGCAATTTCTCTGCAGTGATAATAGCTATGGCGATGGCAGGAATATTCTGCGGACTGTTCCAGATACTGTTTGGTATAATAAGGATAGGCAAGTATGTGCGCTATATCCCCTACCCTGTGCTATCAGGATTCATGAGCGGTATTGGCGTTATCATCATACTGCAACAAATATACCCGCTCATAGGCAAGAAATCGCCTGTCAGCACACTCGATATGCTGCTGAACTTCCCCAGCGCATGTGCCGACAACGTTAGTCTGATAGCACTGCTACTCGGACTCGGCACTATAGCTCTGATAGTCTGTGTGCCACGTCTGACCAAGAAGATACCTGCAACACTCGTTGCACTTATCGTGATGACTATTATCAGCATTCTGTGTTCATTTGATGCAGCCCTCACCATAGGCGAGATACCAGCTGGTCTCCCCATGCCTTTCTTTGCAAAAGACGGTATCGACCTTAGCGGCATAGACTGGATGCAGATAGCTGAAGCATCTATTATTCCTGGTCTGACACTTGCTGGTTTGGGTTCAATAGACACCCTGCTAACCTCAATAGTTGCAGATAATATCACCAAAACCAAGCACGACTCCAACCAAGAGCTAATAGGTCAAGGTATAGGTAATGCCGTAGCAGGA
>JAZLBU010000103.1:0-6045 GCA_045613845.1 Prevotella sp.
TATGTGTCCCACTACAGGAATGGCATATAAAGACCCTGCTCCTAATATCTTTTCTTTCAACTCTCCCGAAGGTGCTTGTCCCTACTGCAAAGGACTGGGTATGGTGGACGCTAACGACCCCTTGACGGCTATAGATGATAAAATTACAGATGAGGAGGATGATGCTTCATACACCCTGTGTCCGGCATGTAATGGTGCTCGTTTGAGCCAAGAATCTCTGTCATATAAGATATGGGATAAGAATATCCACGAACTCTCAGGTATGGATATCGACGAACTGAATAGTTGGCTTTACGAGGCTCCAAACCACATGGAGAATAAGGAGAGAAAAATATCAGAAGAGATACTCAAGGAGATTCATACTCGTCTTCAGTTTATGCTCGATGTAGGACTTCATTACATCTCACTCAGTCGTCCGTCTGTTTCTCTCTCTGGTGGCGAAAACCAACGCATACGTCTTGCTACGCAGATAGGCTCACAACTGGTTAACGTGCTTTACATACTCGACGAACCCTCTATTGGTTTGCATCAGCGTGATAATGAGCGACTTATAAAATCGCTTAAACAATTGCGTGACCTAGGCAACACCATAATAGTGGTGGAGCATGATGAGGATATGATGCGTAATGCTGACTATGTAGTTGATATCGGTCCTGGAGCAGGCAGAAAGGGTGGCCATGTAGTATTTCAAGGCGCACCAGATACTCTGTTGAAGTCTGATACCCTTACAGCATCTTATCTCAATAAGACAAAATCCATTGAAGTGCCCCCAGAACGTCGCAAGGGTAATGGTCAGTATATCAGCATCTATGGGGCAAGTGGCAATAATCTGAAGAATGTTGACGTCTCCTTCCCCCTGGGCAAACTAATAGTGGTGACTGGTGTCAGCGGTTCGGGCAAGTCCACTCTCATCAACGAAACCCTCCACCCTATCCTCTCTCAGCATTTGTATAAGTCGCAGAAACAGCCTATGCCGTATGACAGAGTTGAGGGCATAGAGAATATAGATAAGGTGGTGTGTGTGGATCAGAGTCCCATAGGCAGAACTCCACGCTCCAATCCTGCTACCTACACTGGTGTGTTCTCAGATATAAGGTCGCTCTACGTCAACCTGCCCGAGGCTAAGATAAGGGGCTACAAGCCTGGTCGCTTTTCTTTTAACGTCAAGGGAGGAAGATGTGAAACCTGTGGTGGTAATGGCTATCGTACCCTTGAAATGAATTTTCTGCCTGATGTGTATGTACCTTGTGAGGTGTGTCAGGGCAGACGATATAATCGTGAAACCCTTGAAGTAAGATACAAAGGAAAGAGCATTTCGGATGTACTTGATATGACCATCAATCAGGCTGTAGAGTTTTTTGAAGCAATACCTAAGATTCGCCAAAAACTCAAGACGTTACAGAACGTAGGTTTGGGTTATATTAAGGTGGGTCAGTCATGCACCACTCTCTCTGGTGGCGAGAGCCAGAGAGTGAAACTTGCCACTGAACTTGCCAAGCGTGATACAGGCAAGACATTCTACATACTCGATGAACCTACCACGGGTTTGCACTTTGAGGATATCAGGGTGCTTATGCTCATTCTTCAACAACTGGTTGATAAGGGTAATACCGTACTCATTATTGAGCATAATCTTGATGTGATAAAACTCGCCGACCATATTATTGATATAGGTCCTGAAGGTGGTCGTGGTGGAGGTCAGGTAGTAGTGACGGGCACTCCAGAGAAAGTATCACGCAGCAAAACCAGCAAGACTTCAAGATTTCTCAAACCCCTCCTATAGTCATTCTGCTTGCCTAGGCGCTTAAATAAATAGGTGTAAAATTTGTCTGTTTGACAATTTATTATTACCTTTGTCTCCGAATATCTATTGAACTATCATTCTATGGAGGGTGATCATATATCTATCAATCGCTGGCTTATCCCTTTCTCATGGCTTTATGGTCTGGGTGTATGGATAAGGAATTTGCTTTTCGACACAAAGGTGCTGAAGAGTAGAACATTCTCTATACCAGTAATTTCGGTTGGTAACATCACCGTAGGTGGCTCAGGCAAAACCCCACACGTAGAATATCTCGTTTCGCTTCTTCATAACAGGGTGCAGACAGCGGTATTGTCCAGAGGTTATAAGCGTAAGACGAAAGGTTTTTTTTTAGCTGACAGCAATTCTACTATGGAACAGATAGGTGACGAGCCCTATCAGATTCATAAGAAGTTTCCTAATGTTTTTGTGGCTGTTGATCCAAAACGTTGTCATGGTATCGACACTCTGCTTGCCAATCCACTGACGGCTAACGTGGATGTGGTGGTGCTCGATGATGCTTTCCAACATCGTTATGTGAAACCTGGCATAAACATTCTGTTGACTGATTATCATCGTATTATAACTGATGACATTCTGTTGCCAGCTGGCAGACTGCGCGAACCCGTGAATGGCAAGGATAGGGCTGACATCGTGATAGTCACTAAATGTCCTACGGAAATGAAGCCTATGACCTATCGAGTGCTTCAGCGCAATATGAATCTGTTCCCCTTCCAGCACCTGTTCTTTACTACACTTAACTATTGTCCTCTCAAGCCTGTATTCCCTGATGCAAACCCTATCACACCAATTGATTTCAATAATGGGATTTCTGAGGATGCCGCTCAACCACTACCCCACGTTCTGCTGGTTACGGGCATAGCCTCACCTCGTCAGATGCTTGACGATATCAATCCCTTCTGCAAATCCATAACGCACATATCCTTTGCCGACCATCATAACTTCACCCTTTCTGATGCCGAGTCCATCAACTTTGCATATAAGATGATGGCGAAACCAGCCATTATTATGACAACTGAGAAGGATGCAGTAAGAATGGCTGGCCTCAAAGGACTATCAACTCAAGTGAGAGAAAACCTCTATTATCTGCCTATAGAAATAAAGTTCTTGCAAGATGATGGAGAAAAGTTTAACCAACTGATTCTAGACTATGTACAAAAGAATTCAAGAAACAACATCATGGCTCAAGCAACAAATCCAGTCGCAAACCCCAACAGCCTCAATGCCACAGATAGCAATAATCTTGGGAACGGGTTTGGGAACGCTGGCAGAGCTAATAGAGACCTCTTTGGAAATCCCGTATAAGGATATACCTAATTTTCCCGTCTCCACTGTTGAGGGACATGACGGCAAACTAATCTTCGGACGTCTGGGGGGCAAAGAAGTGCTTGCTATGAAGGGACGCTTTCATTATTACGAAGGCTACTCCATGCAACAGGTTACTTTCCCTGTTCGTGTGATGTATGAGTTGGGTATCAAGGTGCTCTTTGTTAGTAATGCCGCAGGCGGAGCCAATGAGTCATTCAAGGTTGGCGACATTATGATTATTACTGACCACATCAATGGTTTCCCTGATAATCCGCTTAGGGGCACAAACATCCCTACTGGTCCACGCTTTCCTGACATGCATGAGGCTTACAACCCTGAGTATGTAGCCCTTGCCGATGCTATAGCTAAGGAAAATAATATGCGTCTGGTTCATGGCGTCTATTACGGTACGCAAGGACCTTCATACGAAACTCCTGCCGAATACAAAGCCTTCCACCTATTGGGAGCTGATGCCGTAGGTATGAGCACCGTTCCCGAGGTAATTGTTGCCCGTCATTGTGGCATCAAGGTCTTTGGAGTATCCGTGATAACCAATATGGGCATATCCGATGAAGCCGAGAAAGCCACTCACGAAGAGGTGCAGGAGGTGGGCAATAGCGTACAACCTCGCATGACCCTCCTCATAACACAAATGCTTGAAAGAATCACAATATAGTTAACAGTTCATAGTTCATAGTTACATGGAAATTGCTAAGTTAGGAGAATTCGGTCTGATAGACCATCTCACTAAAGACATACAACCCCAAAACCCTTCTACCATTAAGGGTGTGGGTGACGATTGTGCCGTATTGCATTATGCTGACACTGAGACACTCGTTACCAGCGATATGCTTATGGAGGGTATTCACTTCGACCTTACCTATGTTGATATGAAGCACTTAGGTTATAAGTCGGCAATGGTAAACATCAGCGACATCTTTGCTATGGGCGGTTCGCCTAAGCAGATAGTTGTCTCGCTTGCTATATCTAAACGTTTTCAAGTAGAGGATCTACAGGATTTTTATGACGGACTGAAGATGGCATGTGACAAATGGCAGGTTGACATCGTGGGAGGCGATACCACATCATCAAAGACGGGTCTGGCTATCTCTATCACCTGCATTGGTGAGGCTAAGAAAGAGGATATCATCTATCGCGATGGAGCAAAAGATACCGACCTCATCTGTGTTTCAGGTGATTTGGGCGCTGCATACATGGGGTTGCAGTTGCTCGAACGTGAGAAGAATGTGTATTACCAGCAGTTGCAGGAGGGCAAACTGAGTAAGGATGAGCCTTGGAACCCAGACTTTGCGGGTAAGGAATATCTCATTCAGCGCCAATTGCAGACTGAGGCTCGTGGCGATATTATCAAGCAGCTGCGTGATGCTGGCATACGTCCTACTGCTATGATGGATATTTCTGATGGTCTGTCTTCTGAGCTTCATCACATCTGTAAGCAGTCGGGCACTGGTTGCCGAGTGTATGAAAACACCCTGCCAATAGATTATCAGACGGCTCTCATGGCTGAGGAACTGAATATGAATGTCACCACATGTGCCCTCAACGGAGGTGAAGACTACGAACTGCTCTTCACCTGTCCGATAGGCGATAATGACAAACTCCAGAGCATGGATGGCATCAAGGTCATAGGCTACATCACCAAACCCGAATTTGGACTCAAACTCATCTCTCGCGATGGTGGCGAGTTTGACCTCCTCGCTCAGGGGTGGAACCACTCTAGGAGTTGAAAGTTTAAAGTTTAATGTTTAAAGATATGAAACCAACACTTTTTCTCCTTGCTGCAGGAATGGGAAGCCGCTACGGTGGCTTAAAGCAGCTTGATGGCGTAGGTCCTAATGGTGAAACCATCATGGACTATAGTATTTATGATGCAATACAGGCTGGCTTCGGCAAGGTTGTATGGGTTATCCGTAAGGATTTCGAACAGCAGTTCCGTGAGCAGATACTGTCAAAATACGAAGGCAAGATACAGTGCGAACTGTGTTTTCAGGAGCTCGATGCCCTGCCAGCAGGTTTCAGCGTGCCAGAAGGCAGACAGAAGCCTTGGGGCACCAACCACGCCATCCTCATGGGTAAGGACGTGATAAAAGAGCCTTTCTGTGTCATCAACTGCGACGATTTCTATAATCGTGACTGCTTCATGGTGATAGGCAAATACCTCTCTTCCCTGCCAGCAGATGCCAAGGGCAAGTATGCTATGGTAGGTTTCCGCATCAGCAACACCCTCTCTGAGAACGGTACCGTATCACGCGGCCTGTGTTCTAAGGATGCTCAGGGCAACCTCACCACTTGTGTGGAGCGCACCAAGATAGCACGCCAGACTGATGGTTCTGTGGCTTATCGCAAAGATAATAAGGAAGACGGCGAGTGGGTCAATGTAGATGAGAATAGTCCTGTGAGCATGAATGTCTGGGGTTTCACTCCTGACTACTTTGAGTATTCTGAACAGATGTTCAAGGAGTTCCTCTCTGACCCAGCCAACATGAGCAACCCTAAGTCTGAGTTCTTCATTCCTATGGTGGTCAATAAGATGATAAACGACGGAACAGCCACCTGTAAGGTGCTCGATACCACCTCTAAATGGTTTGGTGTCACCTATTCCGAAGACCGTCCTGACACTGTGGCTCGTATTGCAAAACTCGTGGCTGACGGCGTATATCCACAAAAATTATTCTAACTCCCAAGCAAGCGAAGCTTGCAATAGTTATGACTATCGACTTAATGACGCAAGACGAGGTTACGCAATTACGTGACCTCGTCAATACATCAACCCACATAGTTAATATCTGTCACACCAATGCCGACGGCGATGCCCTCGGTTCAGTCCTATCGTGGGCTGAATACCTCCGTCAGCAGGACAAGCAGGTCACTGTCATAGTGCCTGATATGTACCC
>JAZLBU010000104.1:0-2570 GCA_045613845.1 Prevotella sp.
TTGTTGCAACAACGATGGTAGAGTTGCCTATGTCGATAATCAGCTTCATCACTATTTTAATTTATCCAGAATCAGCTCGGCCGTTTCCTCTTTTGAACAAAGAGGCAGTTCCTCAACATGATCCTTGAATATCAGTGTCACCTTGTTAGTATCCACGCCAAAACCTGTCTTGTCGGTAGAGATAGAATTGGCGCATATCATATCAACATTCTTCTTCACAAGTTTCGCCTGTGAGTTGGCTATGAGGTTCTCTGTCTCCATCGAGAAACCCACAATCGTCTGTCCGTCACGCTTCTTCTCTCCGAGCGATTTCAGTATGTCTTTGGTTCGTGAAAACTCAATAGACATATCGCCATCGCCCTTCTTCACCTTTTGGTCGGAATAGTGAGCTGGGGTGTAGTCAGCTACTGCACTACACATTATTATTATATCAGCCTCAGCACTGCGAGCCGTGATGGCTTCATACATGTCCTCGGCACTCTTCACATTCACCACGTCAATACCAGAGAAGGCAGTGATGTTTACTGGTCCTGATACCAGTGTCACGTCAGCACCACGCAGTTTTGCCATCTTTGCCAAAGCATACCCCATCTTACCTGAAGAATAGTTTGTTATATAGCGCACAGGATCAATAGCTTCTTGAGTAGGACCAGCAGAGATAAGCACACGCTTTCCTTTCAAATCCTTTTCTTTTGCTATTGCAAGGAGGATGTTATTAAAAAGTTCCTCTTCTGACGGCATCTTACCAGTTCCCACATCACCACATGCTAATCTGCCAACAGCAGGCTGGATGATATGATAGCCAAAACGGGCAAGTTTCTTCAGATTGTCCTGAACAATAGGATTCTCAAACATGCCAGTGTTCATGGCTGGCGAGATGAGAACAGGTTTACGTGTTGCACAAACGGTAGTGGTCAGCATGTCATCACATATTCCGTTGGCTATCTTGCCTATCACGTTTGCTGATGCAGGAGCTATCAGGAACACGTCAGCAGCTTGTGCAAGCGACACATGCTTCACGCTAAACTCAAAGTTTCTGTCAAACGTATCCACGAGGCACTTATGTTTGGTAAGTGTCTCGAATGTTATGGGGTTGATAAAATTGCAGGCATTCTTGGTCATTATAACATGCACATCAGCATGTTGCTTCACCAGCATTGATGCCAATCCCGCAATCTTATACGCAGCTATAGAGCCCGTAACCCCCAGCACTATGGTCTTTCCTGTCAGCATAACTTGAACTCGCTTTGCTCGTACGATACGCTTCGCTACGATATTTATTTTTCTTGAACTAGCGCTTTAGCGCGTTTGAACCGTTACTCCTGCTCCCTTAGCAGCCCATGCTTTTCGTAATTAGCCTTACGAACCAGCTCGTTCTTTTCATTTACGAAGAGTACGGTGGGCTTATGTGTCGCAGCCTCCTCAGGAGTCATGTCAGCGTAAGCCATAATGATAATCTTGTCGCCCACGTTCACACACTTAGCAGCAGCACCATTGATGCATATTATGCCTGAGCCCTCCTCACCAGCTATGGTGTAGGTCTCAAAGCGGTTGCCATTATTGATGTCAGCTATCTGCACCTTTTCATATTCCATAATCCCAGCCTCCCTGAGCAACTTTGTATCGATCGTTATGCTTCCCACATAGTCTAGGTCTGCCTGGGTTATCACGGCGCGGTGTATTTTTGATTTCAGTAGTGATATTTGCATATTAACCTTTGAACTTTTGAACTTTCGAACCCTTATAAACTGATAATAAAATTATCAATCAGTCGCGTTTTACCTATATATACAGCGATGGCCACAAGGGTATTGCCATTTATTTCGTCAACACGCTGTATGTTGTCAAAATCCACCACCTCAACATAGTCAACCCTTGCCAGTGGCTCTGTCTCAAGATTCTCTTTTATGATGTTGATAATCTTTTCGGCACTCTTCTCGCCACCCTCTATGGCAGCCTTGCCCTTTGCCAGACTCTGTGACAGTATGAGGGCAGCCTTACGCTCCTCTGGTGACAGGTATGTGTTACGACTAGACTTAGCCAGTCCGTCATCCTCTCTGATGATAGGGCAGGGCACTACCTCCACATTGAAGTTCAGGTCGCGCACAAATCTCTTGATGGTGGCAAGCTGCTGAGCATCCTTCTGACCAAAGTAAGCACGGTCGGGCTCTACTATATTAAACAGTTTGCCAACCACAGTGCATACCCCACGGAAGTGCACAGGGCGACGAGCACCACACAGCAACTCGGTGGTCTCAGTGGTGTCGATGAATGAGGTGAAGTGATCTGGATACATCTCACTAGGTTCTGGATTGAAGATGATATCTCCACCAGCTTCCTCCACCTTCTTCTTATCACGCTCCAAATCGCGTGGGTAGGTGGCAAGGTCCTCATTAGGACCAAACTGTATGGGGTTCACAAACACAGACACCACCGTCTTGTCATTCTCACTAGCCGACTTACTGATAAGGCTCTGATGCCCCTCATGCAGATATCCCATAGTAGGAACAAAGCCCACAGTGCAGCCCTGCTTCCTCCATTCCTTTACAATCTCTCTAACCTCCTTAACT
>JAZLBU010000105.1:0-9283 GCA_045613845.1 Prevotella sp.
GTTATGCTGAGTGTGAGAATATCTCTGTTGACTATGCCATCATGGAAAAGGCTGAAGAAATATATGTACTGCCAGCCGACTTCGGATGGAGCGACCTCGGCACATGGGGGTCTCTGCAGACACTCTCTAAGCGTGATGCCAACGGCAACAGTATCATAAGCGAAAATGTTAAGACTTATGATTCATCAAACTGCATCATAAACGTAGAGGGAAACAAACAGACCGTTGTGCAGGGACTGGATGGATATATCGTAGCACAGCGTGATGGTCGTCTGCTTATCTGCAAACTCTCAGAGGAGCAGCGCATAAAGGAATTTAGTAAGTAATTATCTGTTTCTAGGTTTTAGAAAATCTGACATAAGGGTGTTGTACCATTCTGAATAGGTGTGGTCTTCATTCCTCATGCAATAGGTGAAGGACGTACATTCGGTACGTCCTTTTTTGTATATTAGAATAAATCTTTTAGTAGGTTTGCTTGGGATGCTTTTTATCATATAGTTGCTTTGCAACCAGAATCCATTCAACAGACACTCGGCAGAAAAGACAGATAGCACCTCGGGTGGGATGCATACGGAGAATACTCCGTCGTCAGCCAGCAGACGATATGCACCTTCTATCAGTTCCTTAAACGTAAGACTTGAAGTATGGCGAGCTCTGGTGCGACTTTTGTCATGAGCCTCAAGGCTTTTGTCAAAATAGGGTGGGTTGCATACGATACAGTCGAAAGGCTCACCATCATAATCCCTGACAAAATCCTGCAAAGAGGTGTGCTTGAGCGTGATTCTGTCATGAAAGGGAGACGAGGAAAAATTCTTCGTAGCGTCAATGATGGCATTCTCGTCTATATCTATAGCCGTTATGCTTGCCGTAGGAAAACGCTGAGCCATAAAGAGTGACAGTACCCCAGTGCCAGTACCTATGTCAAGAATTCTGTTGCCACCTGCCGACAGGGCACCAAGCAAATCACTATCCGTGCCTACCTTCATAGCAGCATGGCTTTGGTCTATAGTGAACTGTTGGAATTCAAAAAAATCCTTTCTTCCTCCCATGAACGATGAACTTTATAGCTTCACTTTCTTCTTAACAGCCTTGCTCTCATTGCTCAGTCTGTTGAGAGCCGTCACCACATATACATATTTCTCTTTTCCGTCAACGTAAGGCAATTGTAGCCAAGGATTAGACGTTATGGCGATGATATGTGCAGGGTCTTCGATGTTTATCTTTTCTTTATTGTCGAAACGATATACCACATACTTAACAGCCTCGTCCTTCCATGATTTGCTCTTCGGAGCCTGCCAGAAGAGAATGTATCCATCACTTGTCCATATAGGCTTCACCTTTGAGGGCTTGCCTGGTTTGGTTTCATCAATAAACGGCATGAGAGGTTGCAGGGCAGGGTATTTCCAGTAATGTTGGCGTAGCATGGTGCCATAATTGCCGGTATTATCCACAGCTGCCTTGGCATACCATAGTACGGTACCCTTCACATTCTCCATCTCATCATGCAGTCTGTACTTCGCCTGCATCTGGTTCTGACGAGGGTTGTCGGGGTCAGAAAACTTAGCTGTTCGCTCTATGTCTTCACCTATAAACAGAGGTCGGCTACTTGCATTCTCATCCCACCACTTTATCAAGGTTTTATAGTCTGCAGCCTTATTGCCTATTTCCCAGTACAACTGAGGTACGCAGTAGTCAAGCCAACCATTGTCACACCACAACAGCACGTCGGCATAAAGGTCGTCATAGTTTTGCAGACCATTGGTGTTTGAACCATTATGGGCATTCTTTTTGTTGCGATAGATGCCGAATGGTGACACGCCAAACTTTACCCATGGCTTAACGGAATGTATGGTGTCATTCAGTTGTTCTATAAACAAATTCACGTTGTTACGTCGCCAATCGCCTATGTTGCTGAAACCCTGTGGATTGTTCAGAAAATCCTGTTGATCGGGAATCTGACACCCTGCAACGGGGTAGGGGTAGAAGTAGTCATCTATGTGCAGTCCGTCAACGTCGTAACGACGTACTATATCAGCTACTACCCTGCAGATGTAGTCGCGATTCTCCTGTTTTGCAGGATTGAGCAGATACAGTCCGTCATAAGGAAATACCAGGTCAGGACGTTTAAGCACTATATTGTTGCTTGCAAGTTGGTTAGTCACTTTTGTTTTCGCACGGAAAGGGTTTATCCATGCATGAAGTTCCATACCACGCTTGTGACATTCGTTAATCATCCACTGCAGAGGGTCCCAATATGGCACAGGTGCCACACCCTGCTGTCCTGTCAGGAAACGGCTCCATGGCTCTATGCTACTTTCATACAGGGCATCACATTCTGGTCGCACTTGGAATATAATGGCATTAACACCATCCTTCTGCAACTCGTCAAGTTGGTATGTGAGGGTTTGCTGCATTTTCTCTGTCCCCAGACCCACGAACTGACCGTTTACGCACTGAATCCATGCACCGCGAAACTCTCGCTTTGGTGCTGCGTTAAGGGAACTGAGAAAGGAGAAATGAAGATTGAGAACTATGATTAGAAATAGTATCTTACGCATTTTTGTATGAATTATAAACTGTAAACTGTGAACTGCTTTAGAGGTCTTCAAAGTTTATCACCTCTTCAGTGATGTGTTGTTTCTGTTCTGGTGCCACACCAGGGGTCTTTTCTATCGGATTGCCCTCGTCATCGAGCAGTATCTCGGTAGTGTGCGACAGAGAATCTACATCAATGGTATCGCGACGTGCTCCGCCAGTGTATGTACACTCATACATACTACGCTCTATGTCTGCATCCTCAGGCTTTTGGAATTTGCCGTGATACTTCTGGTAAGCGGGGTCGGAGAATACTGATTCGAGGAAGTATCCGCATATAGGCAATGCCGTTCGCGAGCCCTGTCCTAAGGCGCCTGTGCGGAAGTGTATGCTGCGATACTCGCCTCCTACCCATGCTCCTACAACCAGGTTCGGACTTACACCCATAAACCATGCATCGGAGTGGTTGTTGGATGTACCAGTCTTACCACCAAACTCTGTGTCAGAGAATTTTCCTATGTACCCCCAAAGGCTCATGGATGTTCCACCTCTCTCACGCAGTCCTGCCTGTAGCAATTGCTGTACCAGATATGCCGATTTGATGGTTATAGCCTGTTTCTCCTCTGTTGGTGCTATGTATATTTCTTTTCCATTTCTATCTACAATCTTTGTTATCAGTATAGGCTCAGGATGCGCCTTGCCGTTGTTGGCTACTGTACAATAGGCATTGGTAAGTTCCAGAAGGTTGACATCTGAAGATCCTAAGGCAAGAGAAGGTGTTTCGTCCAATTCGCTCTTTATACCCATATTATGGGCTGTTTCCACGATATTCTTCATGCCCATTTCCTGTCCCAAGCGAACTGCCACGGAGTTGATACTCTGTGCAAAGGCAGCACGCAGTGGCATTGAGTCGCCAGTAAAATAGCCATTGGCATTGGTAGGTGCCCAGGTCACCTCTTCCTTCTTCGCAGCATCCCACACTTTCATAGAGAAATATTCATCCCTACGCTTGTCACATGGTGTGAGGCCCTGCTCCATAGCCTCTGTATATACAAACAGTTTGAATGTAGAACCAGGCTGACGGTTTGCTGTTACCTTGTCATATTTCCAATGTTTGAAGTCTATGTCGCCTACCCATGCTTTCACGTAGCCTGTCTGTGGCTCCATGGCAACAAAGGCACAGTGCATAAAGCTGACCATATAGCGTATGGAGTCCATGGTTGACATCTCTCTTTCTATCTCTCCTTTCTCATAGTCAAACAGTTTTACGGTATGAGGCTTGTTGAGGTAGTAGTCTATGGAGTCTTGGTTGTTGTCAAACTTATTGGCAAGGTATTTATACACAGGTTGTCTCTTGGCTATATCCTCAATAAAACCTGCTATTTCCTGATGCTTCTCATCCTGCCAAGGTTTCTGTCCAGGCATGAAGTTGTCCTGCGTCCTACGTATTCCCCAGTGGTTGTTGAAGTTTTGCTGCACCTGCTTCATCTGTTTCGCAGCAGCCTCTTCAGCATATTTCTGCATCTTGGTGTCGAGCGTGGTGTAAATCTTCAGTCCGTCGTTATACAGGTCAATGTCCTCCAGACTTTCATATTCCTCGCTAAGTGATTTGATGTATTTAGCTATCGCCTCACGGAAATATTTTGCCTGTCCGTCGTAGTTGTCCTCCACCTTAAATTCCGAACAGTCAATAGGCAGAGTCTTCAGTTGGTTAAACTCTTCCTTGCTGAGGTCGCCGTGTACTCGCATATTGTCAAGCACCACGTTACGACGCTGCATGGAGTTTTCGGGATGTGAAATAGGGTTGTAGTAGGTGGTTGCCTTGAGCATGCCAACGAGTATGGCAGCCTGGTCTGTGGTGAGATTCTTTGGTGTGGTGTTGAAATAAGTCTTAGCTGCCGTCTTGATGCCGAATGCGTTATGACCAAAATCCACAGTGTTGGCATATTGCACGAGTATCTCGTCCTTTCCTGCCTTGCGTCCTTTGGTTGCTGCAAAATACAGTTCAAGTTTTATGGCGGTAATCCATTCTTTCGTCTTCATTATCAGGATTTTAACGCCTGGTATCTTGCCTATCAAGCCAGTACTGTACTGAGTACGAACACGAAACATGTTCTTAGCCAACTGCTGTGTAATAGTTGAGGCACCACGTCCTCCTCTTCCTGTGGCAGCATCCTTCACAGCGCCGAGCAAACCTAATGGGTCTATGCCCCAATGGTCGTAGAATCGTTCATCCTCCGTATCGATAAGGGCACGCCAAAATACGGGGTTGACGTCCTGATACTCCACAGGTGTACGGTTTTCGTTGAAGTATTTGCCCAACAGCACTCCGTCTGCTGAATACAGCTCTGAAGCCTGACTGGTTTTGTGTTCTGCTATGTCCACCCATCCAGGTGACTTGCCAAACAGCCAGAACAGGTTTATGTCCACAGCTCCGAGGTATAGAATGAATGCTACTATCAGCGATGCTATTACTGTTACGGTCTTTACGTACCATGGTCTGCCCTTATAGCAGTTTTTATACCATTTCCAAAAGGTTTTACACTTAGCAGATAGCCACGCAAAGGTGTCTGCTATGTATTTTAAGGTTTTCTTCATTATAGATTAGAATTAATGTATTCTTTTATTTCCTCTGTCTGGTTAGGATGAAACCATTTCATGCTTTCGTCTTTTTTGTACCAGGTCAGTTGCTTGCGAGCATACTCACGACTGTTGCTCTGTATCTGTCTTATAGCCTCCTCAAGGGTTATCTCATTGTCGAGGTATCTGAACATTTCCTTATAGCCTATGGTGTTCAGGGCTTTCTCGTTGCGATAGGCGAGTACGCTCCTTACTTCTTTCTCCAGGCCTTGTTCTATCATGCTCACAACTCGGGCATTGATACGGTCATACAGTTCGGTATGATCCATTATCACCTGTCCACGTTTTACCTTCAGCACCTTGTCGCGTGTAAGTCCTATCTTTATAATGTTAAAAGGACGCTCTTTCTTCCTTCCTGTGCGGAATGAGGTGTAGGTTCTCCCTGTTTGGTGACATATCTCAAGGGCATGCACCACACGTCGTGGGTTGCTTCTGTCCACAGTTTCCCAGTGCTGGGGGTCCAACTCTTTCAGTTCTTGGACAAGGGCGTCAAGACCTTCCGTCTCAAGTCTGCGCTTCATCTCGTTGCGTATATCGTCTTTTATGGTCGGGATGTCGTCTATCCCATTACACACTGCATCGATATACATCATAGAACCTCCCGTTAACAGGGCTATTGGTTTGCCACTATGCTCTTTCTCTTTCTCAGCTATGAGACTGAGCACCTCCTGCTCATACATCGAGGCTGAATAATAGTCGCCTATGTGGTGAGTACCGACAAAATAATGCCGCACTCGCTGCATTTGTTCTGCAGTGGGTGCAGCAGTTCCTATTGGTATCTCTGCATATATCTGTCGTGAGTCGGCATTGATTATATCAATACCATAATGCTCGGCAATCTTTAGGCAGAGTTCGGTTTTGCCAACACCCGTAGGACCAGTTATTACTATCAGGTTCAAAACTCTTGAACTATCTAACTCTTGAACTTTTGAACTGTCTAACTACCTAATGATGCCCCTCTCAGCCTTCTCTATGAAGTCGATAACATACTGTATCTCAGGTATCAGCTCCATATTCTTCTTCACCTCCTCTATGCCTTCTTTTATCAAACCCTTAGAGTATATGGTGTTGTATGCTTCGCGGATGGCAAGTATGGTTTCATTGGCAAAACCTCTACGGCGCAGTCCTATGAGGTTAAGACCAGCAAAACGTATTGGTTCTTTGCCTGCTATTACGTATGGAGGGATATCCTGTGATGTACGACTTCCACCTTGTATCATAACATAGCCTCCTATGTGCACAAACTGGTGTACCAAAACCTCAGCAGAGATGATGGCACAGTCGTCAACCACCACTTCGCCAGCAAACTTAGTAGAGTTGCCTATGATGCAGTTGTTGCCTATCTCGCAGTCGTGTGCCACGTGCATATTCTCCATGAGCAGGTTGTTGTTGCCAACTATTGTTGTACCCTTTGAGAATGTGCCTCGTGATATGGTTACGTTCTCGCGAATGGAGTTATTGTCGCCTATCTGACACGTGGTTATCTCGCCCTTGAACTTCAGGTCCTGAGGTTTAGTTGACAGGCTTGCTCCTGGCATGATTTCATTACCAGACCCCATGCGCAGACCCTGATTCAGGGTTACGCTGTTCTGCATTATGTTGTTGTCACCAATCACTACGTCGGCATCGATGTAGCAGAAAGGACCTATGATGTTGCCGTCACCCAACTTAGCGTCAGGATGAACGAATGCCATTGGACTAATCTGATTTGCCATAACAACCTATATCTTTAAACATTCAACATTCAACATTCAACTTTAATCTTTATTCTTCACCATTTGGCCAGTGAACTTCGCTTCGGCTACCAGGGTGTCACCCACAAAGATGTAACCCTGCATTGACGAGATTCCGTGGCGCACTGGTCCGAGCAGTTCAACCTTGAATATCAGCGTGTCGCCAGGCACCACCTTCTTGCGATACTTCACATCGTCAATCTTCAGGAAGTAGCTGGTCCACTTCTCAGGTTCTTCGAGGGTATTGAGTACGAGCAGTGCTCCGCATTGGCTCATCGCCTCAATCATCAGCACACCAGGCATTACGGGTTCCTCAGGGAAGTGGCCTGTGAAGAAAGGCTCGTTTGATGTTACGTTCTTTATGCCTACTATAGTAGTGCCGCTGATGCTTATAATCTTGTCAACCAACTGCATAGGGTAGCGGTGAGGCAACACCTGACGTATGCGGTTGATGTCGAGCACTGGCTCCTGGTTAGGGTCGTAGATAGGTGCTTGAATCTCATGCTTCCTTATCTCCTGGCGCATCACACGTGCAAACTTATTATTGATGGTATGGCCAGGACGGGTTGCTATGATACGTCCCTTCAGCGGTTTGCCTATCAGTGCCATATCACCTATGATGTCGAGCAACTTATGACGTGTACACTCATTCTCCCATGTCAATGGCTTGTGCTGCATATACCCCAATTTGGTAGCATCGATATGGTCGTAGCCCAGTCTTTCACATAGTTTGTCGATATTCTCCTGTGGCTGTTCGTTCTCGTATATCACGATGGCGTTGTCAAGGTCGCCACCCTTTATGAGTCCAGCCTCCAGCAGAGCCATGATGTCACGCACGAATACGAAGGTACGTGCTGAAGCTATCTCATTAGGGAAGTCTTCCATGTTGTCGATGGTGGCAAACTGCGAGTTGATGAACTTTGACTCAAATGAGCACATTGCTGTGATTGAGAAGTCTTCATCAGGCAGTATGGTGATGCATGAACCCGTTTCCTCATCCTTCACCTCTATCTTCTTGCGAATGATGTAGTAGTCCTTGGGTGCATTCTGCTCCTGTATGCCTACCTCCTTTATCTTCTCCACATACTGTATGGCAGAGCCGTCGAGTATAGGGAACTCAGGACCATTTACCTGTATCAGACAGTTGTCGATGCCCAAAGCATACAGGGCTGACAGTCCATGCTCCACCGTACTTACTCTTACCTCGCCCTTTGCCAGAACAGTGCCACGCTTGGTGTCAACCACATGCTCAGCCACAGCGTCTATTGTGGGCATGCCTTCAAGGTCTATACGCTGAATCTTGTATCCTGTGTTTTCTGGTGCAGGATAGAATGTCACCGTGAGGTTCAAACCCGTATGTAGTCCCTTTCCGCATAGGGAGAAACTACCTTTCAGAGTGTTTTGCTTTGTCATAACTTCTTCGTTTGTGTATTATTATGGCATAAGCCTGCTTCCCTTACTATTTGGTAAGTTCAGCAAGCTTTGCTTGTAGTTCGTTAATAGTTTTCTGCATCTCGTTTATCTGTCTGTAAACATCAGGCAGACGTCTGAATATTGCCGATGAGCGGAAATAGTTGGTCTGTGGAATAGGAGGAGTACCCATGAGGGCTTCGCCGTCCTTCAGACTGCCTGGCACACCACTCTGCGCTCCGAGTTTCACGTTGTTGCCTATCGTGATGTGACCTGATATTCCTACCTGTCCGCCAAACATACACCATTTGCCAACCTTGGTGGAACCAGCCACGCCCACCTGACTTGACATCACGGTATTCTCGCCTATGTCGGTGTTGTGGGCTATCTGCACCAGGTTGTCGAGTTTTACGCCCTTCCTTACGAATGTGCTGCCCATCGTAGAACGGTCCACGCATGTGTTGGCACCTATCTCCACATTGTCTTCTATGGTTACTATACCTATCTGTGGTATCTTGTCATATCCTTCAGCACCTGGAGCAAAACCGAAACCATCGGCACCTATCACACAGCCAGCGTGCAGTATGCAGTTGTTGCCCACCTTGCAGTCATGATACACCACAGCGTTGGAGTATATCTCAGTGTTGTTGCCCACTGAAGCATTCTCGCCAATCGTTACATGTGGGTGCAGCACACAACCATCGCCTATCGTCACGTTAGGACCAATAGCTACAAACGGACCTATATAGCAGTCCTTGCCTATCTTGGCAGTGGGGTGGATGAAGGCGAGTGAGTCGATACCTACCTTCTTGGGTTTCATTGAGGCATACATCTGCAACAGTTTTGCCACAGCCTCGTATGCGTTTTTCACTCTTATCAGTGTAGCCGTCACAGGCTTCTCCAGTACCAGCGCCTCGTCCACCAGCACTACGCTTGACTTTGTGTCGTATATGTAGTTGGTGTAC
>JAZLBU010000106.1:0-4373 GCA_045613845.1 Prevotella sp.
GGAGAAGTCAAAACTCTATCACCTGAAGTATTATGTAGCTGATGCCGACGAAAACCCTGTTGTGCTGACAGGTGAAGAGGGCGAAGTATGGCACAAGGATGAGAAGGGCTACTACGCTGTTGTGGCTACCACTCGTCCTGAGACCATCATGGGCGATACGGCTATGTGCATAAACCCTAAGGATGCTAAGAACCAATGGCTGAGGGGTCACAAGGTGATCGTTCCGCTGGTTAACAGAGTAATACCTGTGATAGAAGACCGCTATGTTGACATAGAGTTTGGTACTGGTTGCTTGAAGGTTACTCCTGCTCATGACGTAAACGACTATGCTCTGGGCAAGACTCACAACCTGGAGATAATCGATATATTCAACCCTGACGGCACCATCTCTGAGGCTGCTGGACTGTATGTAGGCAAAGACCGTATGGAGGTGCGCAAGCAGATAGCCATAGACCTGGAGGCTGCTGGACTGATGGAGAAGGTTGAGGACTATGATAATAAGGTGGGCTACTCTGAGCGCAACCAGGACACTGCCGTAGAGCCACGACTCTGCAAGCAGTGGTTCCTCTCTATGAAGCACATGGCCGACATAGCTCTGCCTCCTGTGCTTAATGGCGAACTGAAGTTCTACCCAACAAAATATGTTACCACATACAAAAACTGGCTTGAGAACATTCAGGACTGGTGTATATCACGCCAGTTGTGGTGGGGACACAGAATTCCTGCTTACTTCCTGCCAACTGCTGAGGGCGAGGAAGAGCGATATGTGGTGGCACTGAATGAAGAAGAGGCTCTGAAGAAGGCTAAGGAGATAGACCCAAGCATAACAGCCGACCAGCTGAAGCGTGACGAGGACGCTCTCGACACATGGTTTTCTTCATGGTTGTGGCCTATCTCACTCTTTGACGGTATCAACAACCCAGGCAACGAGGAGATAAACTACTACTACCCCACTGCCGTACTGGTTACTGGTCCTGACATCATATTCTTCTGGGTAGCACGAATGATTATGTCTGGTTGCGAGTATCAGAAGCAGATTCCTTTCCGCAACGTTTATTTCACTGGTATAGTGCGCGATAAGTTGGGCAGAAAGATGAGCAAATCGCTCGGCAACTCGCCTGACCCATTGGAACTGATTGAGAAGTTTGGTGCCGATGGAGTACGTATGGGTATGATGCTTGCTGCTCCTGCTGGCAACGATATTCTCTATGATGATGCTCTCTCGGCTCAGGGTATGAACTTCTGCAACAAGATGTGGAATGCCTTCCGACTGGTTAAGGGTTGGGAAGTGAGCAACGAGGCTGCATCTGAGTCAAACAAGAAGGCTATCGAATGGATGAACGCCAAGATAAGGAGCGCTTATGCTGAGATAAATGACGACTACGACAAGTATCGACTGAATGAGGCGCTTATGGCTGCATTCAAGCTGTTTACTGACGAGTTCTCTGGATGGTATCTGGAGATGATAAAGCCTGCTTACCAGTGTCCTATAGACAAGGAGACGCTGGAGGCTACGCTCAACATATTCGACAAACTGCTCCACATCATCCACCCATTCATGCCATTCATCACTGAGGAGCTGTGGCAACACATAGCAGACCGCAAGGATGGTGAGGCATTGATGCTCGACGTATTCAAACTCAACGCTCCTACTGAGGCTGACGAGAAGATTATGGCACAGTTTGAGGAGGCTAAGCAGATCATCTCTGGTGTGCGCGGAGTGCGCCAGTCAAAGAACATCGGACCTCGCGAACCTCTCACCCTTGAGGTGGTTGTGGCTAATAATGATGACAAGGTTATCACCAAGTGTGCTGCTATTGGTCCTATCATCAAGAAAATGGCAGGACTGGAAGGCATCAACTACGTGGAGCAGAAGGGCGAAGGCTCATCAGCATTCATGATTGGCACTCGCGAATATGCCGTTCCTCTTGGCAACCTCATCGATGTGGAGGCTGAAATAGAGAAGGCTGAAGCACAACTGAAGCACCTGCAGGGATTCCTCATGGGAGTAAGAAAGAAACTCTCTAACGAGCGTTTCGTAGCCAATGCTCCAGAGGCTGTGGTAGCCCTTGAGCGCAAAAAGGAATCAGACTCGCTGGAGAAAATTGCTGCACTGGAACAGACCTTAAGAGAGTTAAAAGGTAATAGATAAAAGATAGAAGATCATCTATAAACTGTGATCACCAACCTCTACACATACCGTTCGTATGCCAAGTGCATAAGCGAGGGATATGCCTTCCTCGCTAAGAACGTATGGATGGTGACTAAGGTGATGGCACCATACTTTCTGCTGTTCTCACTTATCTTCGTATTGTCAAATGCAGTAAACACCCACGCCAACGTGGAGATACTGGCAGGCAAGCAGATATACCTGGAAGAGGTGGTGGCGGCCATAATTCTCACCCTGCTCACATTTGTGGCTTATGTAGTTGCCATCATAAGGCTCTATAAGATGTTCAAACGTCTGTGTGGCATAAAGGGGAAAAGGAAGATACATATTAATAAGGTATGTAAGGCGATATTCCGTCACTTTGGCAAGGTGGTGGGCACCACACTCCTGTCACTCTTCATACTCATAGTGATAAGCATGGTGGTGTATTTGCCATACGTCATCTCTACCTACGCCTATTTCAGCAGCATTGAGGGACAGGTGAACTTTGGCGATACTGCCGTAATTCCTACCTCGGGATATGTGATGATGATAGTGGCATGCACTCTGTGCTACACCATAATTAATATAATGTCTGTAGGATTCTATGCCTCACTACTCTATCTGTATGGGAGCATTAGGTCAGAATATTTTTATACACAAGATAAGGTTTGAAAAAGGTATTATTCATAGATCGCGACGGCACTTTGATAAAAGAGCCTGCTGATGAACAGATTGACTCATTCGAGAAGCTGGTATTTGTTGAGGGAATGTTTCGCAACCTCTCCTTCATACGCAAGAATCTGGACTTCGAGTTCGTAATGGTGTCAAACCAAGACGGTTTGGGAACTGACTCGTTTCCAGAAAACACCTTCTGGCCTGTACACAACTTCATACTGCAAACCCTGAAGGGTGAAGGAGTGGAGTTTGACAATATACTGATTGACAACCATTTCCCTGCCGACAATCATCCTAACCGCAAGCCTGGCACAGGAATGCTGAAGGATTATATCAACAACCCTGAGTATGACCTTGCCAACTCATACGTAATAGGTGACAGGGAGACTGATGCCCAACTGGCAGCAAACCTTGGTTGCAAAGCCTTGATACTGGGTAAGGACGGACTCTCATGGGACAAGATTGCCGAAATACTCTTTGCTGGCGAACGAATAGTGGAGATAACCCGTAAAACAAAGGAAACAGACATAACCATACGCATAAACCTTGACGGCACAGGCAAGTGTGACATACAGACGGGATTGGGATTCTTTGACCACATGCTCGAACAGATAGGCAAGCACGGAATGACTGATTTATATATAAGGTGTAAAGGCGACCTGGAGGTGGATGAACACCACACCATAGAGGATACGGGTATAGTGCTCGGCGAATGCCTGCTCAAGGCTCTTGGCGACAAACGCGGAATAGAGCGCTACGGCTACAGCCTGCCTATGGACGACTGCCTATGTCAGGTGGCACTTGACTTCGGAGGACGTCCTTGGCTGATATGGGATGCAGAGTTCAATCGTGAAAAGGTTGGCGAAATGCCGACTGAGATGTTCCAGCACTTCTTCAAGTCAGTAAGTGATGCTGCAAAGATAAACCTCAACATAAAGGCTGAAGGAACTAACGAGCACCACAAGATTGAGGGCATCTTCAAGGCCTTTGCTCGTAGCATAAGAATGGCAGTTAAGAGGGATATATATCACTACCAGCTACCATCCACGAAAGGAGCGTTGTAAGTTAAAAAAACTTAAAGCAAAAAGAACTTTCAACTTTCAACTTTCAACTTTCAACTTTTAATGCTACCTTTGCAAAAGAGAGTAAGAAAAACATTGCTTAAAGACATAATACTAAACTAACAAAAGAAAATGGCACAGCTAAAATCTTTATCAAAGCTGACAGCTCCAAAGAGCACAGCACCTGAGAAAATCATCCAGTTTGGTGAGGGTAACTTCCTACGCGCATTCGTTGACTGGATTATTTGGAATATGAACGCGAAGACGAACTTCAATGGTTCTGTCGTTGTGGTTCAGCCTATCGACAAGGGTATGGTACAATGGCTTAATGGTCAGGACTGCCTCTACCACGTAAACCTTCAGGGACGTCTCAATGGTGAGCCTGTAAACCAGCTCGACCGTGTGGACGTAATATCTCGTGGTCTTGACCCATACGCTCAGAACTGGGCATTCATGTCACTCGCTGAGCAGCCTGAGATTCGTTT
>JAZLBU010000107.1:0-3594 GCA_045613845.1 Prevotella sp.
GTCTTTCTTGCGCTCCGTAGGTGCTCAGGCGAGCAGAGCTCGGAGGTCTCTTGGCGTAGAGGTGAAGGACTGCTGTTAAGCAGTGCAGGGATTGACTTTTGTGGGCACTGAGAACTTGTTCTCAAGTGAACATGAAAGGCAGGACTGCAAACCTCGAAGAGGGCTTCACCTCCTTTGCGAGAAACAAAAAAAAGAAAGGAGGAAAAATGAGCGAAGAAGCTAAAAAGAATTGGAGCGTTATTATCAACGCAATCCTAACAGCTATATGCACTATACTGACGACTACAAGCTGTATAGGACACCACATCTAATCTGAAATCTCTGAGTTTCTATTCATTTTCCACTCCGTGCTAACTTGCCTGCACGGGGTGGTTTTTATTTCTCAAAATGTTGGTAGTCTTTTAGGCTTTTCCATGAGCCTCCCCAGCGGAAGCCGTGCTTAGTAAAGAGACGGTAGGGTAGGGAGTTCTTGGTTATTTCAGGGGTTCGCTTTGCTCCCTTGGGTTTCACTATGTTACCTTTTACGTATGGATTATCGTAGGGGTTGAGGTCTACTGCCATGCCCATGCCGTGCTTGGACACTCGGGTGGTGGAACCAGTGATGAAACGGAAGTTGAAACAGGTGGTGTTGTTGGCTGCCATACTCTTATCGTCGTCTGCATCGTAGTCATCGATGAGCACCATGCGCTCTATGGGGTAACGAGCATCATACAACTTGCGGAAAATGTCGATTAAATCGGCAGAAATGCTTTTATGACACACCATTTCGCCTATCTGTGTGTTGCCTTCCTTATTGACATGCAACACTCTGAGGTAGCGCAGGTCGCTGCGCTTGGTGGTGCAGTTCGTGGGGAACGACTTCCCTTGCATTCTGGCAAAGACATCATCGGGAATGGGCTGACTGTAGAAGTAACTGCGCTCTTCAGCGGGCTTTACGGTTATGACTGTGCCTGCCTTCTGTGCCATCACACTGGTGCAGGGCATGATGCTCAGCGCTGTTGCCAGCAGGCTTATTATATATAATAAATGTACGCGCGTTATGTGTGGTGCTTTCTTCATTTAGGTGCAAAGTTAAGCAAAATAGTTGATAGATTAAAGAGTAAAGATTAAAGTGATGGTTAAAAGATAGTAGTAACTGTTAAAAAAAGATAAATACGCAGTGTGTTACCCTAATCTTTCAACTCTCAACTCTCATCTTTCAACTTTTTTTAGTACCTTTGCACCCGATTTCGCTCAAAAGGCGAACTGTGTCGTATTGCGAAAACGGCACCTAAAGCGTTGAAATTAAATACAATAAATAATAATAATAACAATTAAAAACAAAACAAAATGCCTACAATTCAACAATTGGTAAGAAAAGGCAGAAAGGTACTTGTAGACAAGTCAAAGTCACCAGCTCTGGAATCATGTCCTCAGCGTCGTGGTGTATGCGTGCGTGTGTATACAACTACCCCTAAGAAGCCTAATTCGGCTATGCGTAAAGTAGCCCGTGTTCGTCTGACGAACTCAAAAGAAGTTAACTCGTACATACCAGGAGAGGGTCACAACCTTCAGGAGCACTCTATAGTGCTGGTACGTGGTGGTCGTGTAAAGGACCTTCCAGGTGTACGTTATCACATCGTTCGTGGTACTCTTGATACCGCTGGCGTAGCAAGCCGCACTCAGCGTCGTTCTAAGTATGGTGCTAAGCGTCCTAAGGCTGCTAAGAAGTAAAAAAAATGACGGTTGAGTAAACGCTTCGGAGGGAGCGTTGAAGACCATTATGACAACCCAAAATTATTTAAACAAAACAAATGAGAAAAGCAAAACCAAAGAAGCGTGTGATCCTTCCAGATCCCGTTTACAATGATCAGAAAGTGACAAAGTTCGTTAACCATCTGATGTATGATGGTAAGAAGAACACCTCTTACGAAATCTTCTATGCTGCTATCAACACTGTAGACGAGAAGATGAAGAACGAAGAGAAATCAGCTCTTGAAATATGGAAGCAGGCACTTGACAATGTTACCCCACACGTGGAGGTAAAGAGCCGTCGTATCGGTGGTGCTACATTCCAGGTTCCTACTGAGATTCGTCCTGACCGTAAGGAGTCTGTTGCAATGAAGAACCTCATCTCTTTCGCTCGTAAGCGTGGTGGTAAGGGCATGGCTGAGAAGCTTGCTGCTGAAATTATGGATGCATACAACAACCAGGGTGGTGCATTCAAGCGTAAGGAGGATATCCCCCGCATGGCTCAGGCTAACCGTGCATTCGCACACTTCCGCTTCTAATCTAATTCAAAAGTTTAAAAGTTTAAAAGTTCGAAATTAGATTATGGCTAAGCACGATTTACATTTGACACGTAACATCGGTATCATGGCTCACATTGATGCCGGTAAGACAACAACATCAGAGCGTATTCTGTTCTATACTGGTAAGACTCACAAGATTGGTGAGGTGCACGAAGGTGGTGCCACTATGGACTGGATGGAGCAGGAGCAGGAGCGTGGTATCACTATCACATCAGCTGCTACCACATGTTTCTGGAACTACAACAACCAGCAGTATAAGATTAACCTCATTGACACTCCGGGACACGTTGACTTTACCGCTGAGGTAGAGCGTTCACTGCGTGTGCTCGACGGTGCAGTGGCTACATACTGTGCTGTGGGTGGTGTGGAGCCACAGTCTGAGACTGTATGGCGCCAGGCTGATAAGTATAACGTTCCTCGTATAGGCTACGTTAACAAGATGGACCGTTCAGGTGCTAACTTCTTCGACGTAGTGCAGCAGATGAAGGACGTTCTGGGTGCTAACCCTATTCCTCTCTGTGTGCCTATAGGTGCTGAGGAGACTTTCAAGGGTCTGGTTGACCTCATCAAGATGAAGGCTATTCTGTGGCACGATGAGACAATGGGTGCTGAGTATGACGTAGAGGAGATTCCTGCTGACCTCGTTGACGAGTGCAACGAGTGGCGTGACAAGCTCCTGGAGTCAGCTGCTAACTTCGACGACTCTCTCATGGAGAAGTACTTCGAGGACCCATCAACCATCACTGAGGAAGAGATTATCGCTGCTATCCGTAAGGGTACCATAGCACTTGAGTGTGTGCCTATGCTCTGTGGTTCTTCATTTAAGAACAAGGGTGTGCAGACCATGCTCGACTACGTTTGTGCTCTGCTCCCTTCACCAATGGATACTGAGAACATCGTGGGTACTAACCCAAGCACTGACGAGGAAGAGGATCGTAAGCCATCTGAGAATGAGCCTACATCAGCTCTCGCATTTAAGATTGCTACTGACCCATACGTTGGTCGTCTGGTATTCTTCCGTGTTTACTCAGGTAAGATTGAGGCTGGTTCATACGTTTACAACCCACGTTCTGGCAAGAAGGAGCGCGTAAGCCGTCTGTTCCAGATGCACTCTAACAAGCAGAACCCTGTAGAGGTTATCTCTGCTGGTGATATAGGTTCAGGTGTAGGTTTCAAGGATATCCGTACTGGTGACACACTCTGTGATGAGGCTCACCCAATAGTACTGGAGTCAATGACATTCCCTGACACCGTTATCTCTATTGCTGTTGAACCAAAGTCTCAGGCTGATATCGCTAAGCTT
>JAZLBU010000108.1:0-5868 GCA_045613845.1 Prevotella sp.
CTGGCGACCGTCCCAGGTGCTTGGTGCAGTAACGGCTGAAGTATGACAGCGAGGCGAAATTCATGCGTTCGGCAATCTGCGTGAGCGACAGTCGATCATCATTCAGATAGTCTTTCAGTATGGGTATGGTGTGGCGGTCTATGTATGATGTTACGCTGTGTCCCGTCACACGCTTAATGGTAGCCGAGAGGTATTTGGGCGACACATTCAGTCGCTCGGCATAGTAGCTCACATCGCGCTCCGTACGACTGATGCCAGTAGCCAACAGTGCCATCAGCTGCTTCACTATGTAGGCTGTGCGGTCGGTATGGGTGTCTGTGGCATCACGCTGGGCATGGGCCTCGAATATGTCGTACATCATGGTCAGACACAGACTGCCCATCAGTTCGTGATAGAATTGCAGGTCGCTCTCCTCCATGCGTTCCTTGATTCTGCTGAAGTCACAGAGCAGATGGCTCGCCTGTTCGTCTGTCAGTCTGATAATGGGATTCTGGTTCAGCGATATGCTGCCACCTATGCTGTAGTTGTTTGATGGCAGCAGGTTTTGCAGAAACTTATAATCCGCTGCCACCCACTCCACCTGCATGTCAGCATGTGCGGCAAGGTTGCTGACGCGGTCGGGATAGGGTATCACCACCAGGTCGTTCTTCACTATGTGGTAACAGTGCTCATTAAACACGAAACTGCCCTCCCCTGCCTTGCACAGCAGGTGCATACAGGTATGGCGCAATTCTGGCGCATTCATACCATAAAAATCCTTTGAATAATGAAAATTCACCTTCATCACAGCGCAAAGTTACACATTATTTTATATACAAAAGAACTTTTTTGAGTAAAAAGTGAAAATTATAATGCTTTTTGTGAAACAATGCTATAAAAAAATCGTCGTAACTTTGCACCATCAAAACTTAAAAACTAAACTCAGTTATGGAGAATTTCAGATTATCTAACGGTGTAGAGATGCCCCTGTTGGGCTACGGAGTGTTTCAGGTGTCGCCTAATGAGTGCGAACGTTGTGTGAGCGATGCGCTCTCTGTTGGCTATCGTCTTATCGACACTGCTCAGGCTTATCAGAATGAGGAAGGCGTGGGCAATGCCTGGCGTAAGAGCGGGCTGAAGCGTGAGGATCTGTTCCTCGTGACAAAGGTGTGGATATCGAATGCTGGCGAGGAGAAGGCTGCTAAGAGCATTGACGAGAGTCTGCGCAAGTTGCAGACTGACTATATCGACCTGTTGCTCATCCATCAGGCTTACGGCGATGTGTTTGGCACTTGGCGCGCTATGGAACAGGCTTACCGCGAGGGCAAGGTGCGCGCCATTGGCGTGTCAAACTTCCAGGCTGCGCGTTTCTTCGACTTTGCCCACTATGTTGAGGTAAAGCCTATGGTGAACCAGTTGCAGTGTAATGTGATGATTCAGCAGACGGGCATCGAACCCATCCTGGCTGATACCAACACTAAGATAATGGCGTGGGGACCGCTTGGCGGACAGGGTGTTGACGGCATAGTGAAGAGCGAGGCACTGACCGCTATCGGAGCCAAGTATGGCAAGAGTGCCGCTCAGGTAGCCCTTCGCTGGCTCACCCAGCGTGGCATCGTGGCTATCCCTAAGTCAAGCCACAAGGAGCGCATGCAACAGAATTTCGACATCTTCGATTTCACCCTCACTGCCGACGAGATGGCGCAGATAGCCACCATGAACCAGCATGATGCGGGCACCATCAACTTCAGCGACCCCCAGTTTGTGAAATTTTTAATAGAGACATACGGATAATACGGCTCGATTCTCTCAAGTAGTTAAGTAGTCAGTAGTTAAGACATTACCGTAAAGACGATTGAGGTCTCAAGTATCGTCTTTAACTCCTTTAACTCCTTTAACTCCTGATAGCTAAAAATAAATAACAATGAAAACAATAAAGTATATCATGGCATCAGCCCTGTGTCTGCTGATGTCAACCGCTTGCAGCGGAGGTTCAAAACAAGAGAAAGTTATGAAAACAGAAGGCAAAACATTGGTAGTGTTCTTCTCACATGCAGGAGAAAACTACAGCGTAGGCAACGTAAAAGTGGGCAACACCAAGATAGTTGCCGATTACATCAGCGAGATTACTGGTGCCCAGCAGTTTGAGATAGTCACTCACAAGTACGACGGTATGGCTTACACCCCCCTCACCAATCTGGCACAAGAGGAAACAAACAACGGCGAACTGCCCGAGTACGAGGGCGACATCGACCTGAGTCCATACGACACCATCTTCATCGGCGGACCTATCTGGTGGGGCACATATCCACGCGTTATGTCCACCTTCTTCCAGAAGCATGCCAATGACATGAAGGGCAAAACCATCATCCCCTTCACCACCCACGAAGGTTCAGGCCTCGGCAATAGCGTGAGCGACGTAAAGACCGCCTTCCCTGACGCTACCGTCACCAAGGGTTTCAGCATCTACGGTCATGAAGTGCGCACTGGCAAGGCAAAGGTAGAACAGTGGCTCAAACAGCTCGGCTTCTAAAGGGCACTCATCAGCTTGGTGAGGGGTGTGAATACTGTTCATACCCCAAGGGGGCACTGATTCAGTGCAGTGCTTGACAACCTTTTTCTAGGGAAGTACAAAGACATGAAAGCGTTACAGTGTTACAGTGTGACAGTTCTAAAAACGCTTATAGAAAAGTTAAAAAAAACTTCAAAATATAATTATATATATTAATATATATAATATATTTTGGCATATTTTTAGGGTACTGGGGATACCTGTTCGAGAACTGTCACACTGTAACGCTGTAACGCAGGCTACCCCCGTAGTCCTGAATTGTTAAAAATTGGTTGCACATTTTGAGAAAATTGAGCAATTTTTGGCATAAAGTTCATATTTTTGAAGAAAGTGCATACTGCTCTTGTAACGTGTTATTATTCAGCTATTTGCAAGCGTAATTTTGGTTTAAAATATTGTTGCCTTACTTTAACAATTTCCGGCATGGCTTCAACAAGATGCGGCATGGCTTCAACGGCTTAAAGTAATGCTGGAAATTACTCCCGTCAGGAGGCGCATCACGGAAGTGTTAAAAGTTGGTGATTTCTTGCATGTATTTAGTTAAAGCAGTACCTTTGTGGCAACTTCCTGAGGGTCGTTGAACGCACCAAGGGTGCTAGTTCCAGAGAGCTAAAGCTCAGTTCAAACGCTTGCTTTGCAAGCTAGTTCAAAAGGGAGAGCCCAGAGTAAGATTTGGGCAAAAAGTGAAAATTATAATGCTTTTTGTGAAACAATGCAATAAAAAAAACGTCGTAACTTTGCACCATCAAACTTAAAAAACTAAATCGATTATGGATTTCAATATGCAAGACCGCATGGAGTTGAAGGCTTTAGTAGACTTATATGCAACAGAGAGTGACAAGAACAATCAGGACTGCTATGTAGAGATTTTCCGTCCTGACATCAAACTGAATGTGTATTTCGGTGGAAAGTTGGGCTTGACAGCAACCAACGTGCAGGATATGATTCGCCAGTACAAGGCATTCGGTGCTGCTAAGGTGTCGTTCCACATGAACGGCCAGCAGAACGTGGACTTCATTGATGACACCCACGCCACAGGCACTTGCTATGCCCTTGCTACGCTGGTGAATGAGCAGGACGGCAAGGATGTGCTGACTACGCATGCTGTGCGCTACTATGATAAGTACGTGAAGATTGATGGTCGCTGGTGGATTGCTGAGCGTGAGCAGTACTTTGAGTGGTCAACCAATCAGGCTTTGGGCTAAATCCACAGTGCCGAGGCAGCCAACACGAATTACTCATAAGTTTATTCAAGTATGAAAAGAATCATAATTTTTGTAATAGCAATAATGACTATGGCAACAGTACAAGGTCAGACGCTGACTGAGCGTCAAAAGGGGTTGGCTGCATGTGCCTGCCTGATGGCGCAGGGCGACTTGGAACGCTTGGAGCCTGCCGTGAAGACGGCACTGGACAACGGGGTGACCATCAATGAGCTGAAGGAGGCTTTCTCGCAGCTCTATGCCTACACGGGATTCCCCCGTTCGCTGAATGCCTTGGGCGTATTAAATAAGGTGTTGGTCAATAAGCAGGCAAATTGGCAAGAGGGCAAGCCTTGGACACGCCCTGCTGAGTGGGATGATGCTAAGGCAGCTTACGAACTGGGCAAGAAAAACCAGACGCAGGTGTCAGGCCGAGAGTTCAACTACGACTTCTGTCCGCAGGATGACTACTACCTGAAGGCGCACCTCTTTGGCGACATCTTCGCTGGCGACCAACTGACGCATGCTGATCGCGAGATAGTGACCGTAGCGGCACTGAGCGGACTGGGCAAGGTGGCTCCGCAGTTGGCTGCTCACAAACGTGGCGCTGTGAACATGGGCAACTCGCAGGAACTGGTCGATGAGCTCTGTGCTTGGCTCGATAGCGAGGGGCTCACCCTGCGAAGCGGATTCCCCAAGGGTGTGGCAAACGTGAACTACGCAAAGTATTTCATCGGCAACAGCTTCGTTGCTCCCATAAAGCCAGCTAATCTGGGCGAGACATCCCCCTATGCAGGGGGAGCGAGGGGGTCTGTGATGCCCATAGTAAACGTGACATTCGAGCCTGGTTGCCGCAACAACTGGCACATTCATCATGGTGCACACCAGATTCTAATCTGCGTGTCGGGCAAGGGATGGTATCAGGAATGGGGCAAGGAGCCTATAGCCCTCACCGCTGGCATGGTGATTGACATACCAGAAGGTGTGAAGCACTGGCACGGCGCCCAGAAGGACTCATGGTTTCAGCACTACACCACTCACGTTAAGACGGGTGGCGAGGAAAGCAATGAGTGGCTGGAGCCTGTGACTAATGAGGTATATGACAAATTAAAATAACATACTACTATGCAAGGAAATTTCTTTTATCACAACCCCACCAAACTTTATTTTGGTGATGAGTCGTTGAACTTTCTCAAGGACGAATTGAAGAACTTTGGTTCCGTAGTGCTATTGAACTACGGTGGTGGCAGCGTGAAACGCAACGGCATATACGACCAAGTGGTGGCCATTCTGAAAGAGGCTGGCAAGACCATTGTGGAGAACCCTGGCGTGATGACAAACCCAACGCTGGAGAAGTTGCACGAGGGCGTGAAGATAGCCCGTGAGAACAACGTGGATATGATTCTAGCACTCGGTGGCGGTAGCGTCTGCGACTACTCGAAAGGTGTGGCAGCATCAGTCTTTTACGAGGGCGACTACTGGAATCAGTTCTGGCTACAACAGCAGAATCCACCTGCTGGTCAGAAGATACTGCCTGTGGGCTGCATCCTGACGATGGCTGGCACGGGATCGGAGATGAACGGCGGCTGCGTTATTACCGATGCCGAGAAGAACTTCAAGGTAGGCCATGTGTTCGACGAGCGACTGATGCCGAAGTTCTCAATACTGAATCCGAAGTTCACAATGACCGTTCCCGATAACCAGATGAAGGCTGGCATATACGACATAATGAACCACATCATGGAGCAGTATTTCTCTGACCTGGACGACAACACCAGCGACTACCTGGCTGAAGGACTGATGCGCTCAGTAATCAACAGCAGTCGCATAGCAGTGAAGAATCCGCAGGACTACGAGGCACGCTCGAACATCATGTGGACGGCAACCTGGGCTCTGAATACGCTGCTGAAGTGTGGCAAGACACAAGACTGGATGGTACACATGATTGGCCACAGCGTAGGTGCCTGGACGCATGCCCCTCACGGCTACGCTCTCGCTGCCGTTTCGATGGCATACTACCGCCGCGCCATGAAGCCTGGACTCGCTAAGTTCGTACGCTTTGCCAAGAATGTATGGGATATCTGTCCCGATGGAAAGACTGACGAGCAGATAGCC
>JAZLBU010000109.1:0-10516 GCA_045613845.1 Prevotella sp.
CTATGGCATATCCGACTTTGTGTTTGTCATCATGTTCTATGTGGTGCGCTATCGCAGGAAGTTGGTGAAGAAACACCTCAAAGACTCCTTCCCTGAGAAGACCGAGAAGGAGCTGAGAGTGATAGAGAAGAAATTCTATCACTGGTTCTGCGACTACTTCGTTGAAACCATCAAGATGCTTACGGCAACAGACGAGCAGATGTGCCAGTGGATAGAGTTTCGTGGTATGGATAAGGTGGAGGAAGTATTGCGTAGCGGACAGTCCATAGCCACCTTCCTCGGACATTTTGGCAACTGGGAGTGGCTCTCATGCACCAAACTCGGAGTGCCAGGCTATCAGGATTGGACTCTCGGACTCATCTACCACCCTCTGCGCGATTTGGAATATGACCGACTGTTCCTCGACATACGCAGTGCCCATCACGGCACCTGTATCGATAAGCATAGCATACTCCGTGAGTTGGTCAAACTCAAGAAAGAGGGTAGGCCCTCACTCTTTGGCTACATCCTCGACCAGTCGCCCAAATGGGACAGCATACACCTGTGGCTCGACTTCCTTAATCACGACACCCCCGTCTTCACAGGTGCCGAACGCATAGCGAGGAAATTCCAGAATGCAGTGTTCTATATCGATATGCAGCGACCTAAGCGTGGTAAGTATATCTTTGATTTCCAACTCATTACCCTTGCTCCGCAGAATATGGAGGAATATGAGCTCACACGCATGACCTTCAAGATGCTCGAGGCGAGCATACGTCGCCAACCCGAGTGTTACCTTTGGACCCACAACCGTTGGAAGCGCACCCATGAAGAGTATAACCGCATGGTGGCTTCAGGCGAACTGAAAGGATAAAACGTACGATGAAGATAAATTTCTGCACACTATATAACTCTAACTATTCGGCAAAGGGACTGGCAATGTACTACTCGTTGCTGGAGCACTGTCCTGACTTCCACCTTTACATCTTCGCTTTCGATGATATGCTGGTTGAAGTCCTGAATAAGATGAACCTGGAGCATGTTACGGTCGTTACGCTGAAAGAGTTTGAAGATGAGGAACTGTTGCGCATCAAACCCACCCGCACTAAGGGCGAATACTGTTGGACTTGCTCCAGTTCCACCATTCTCTATTGCTTGCAGCATTATGGGCTCAGCAACTGCACCTATATCGATGCCGACCTCTATTTCTACTCTGATCCGTCAGTGTTGATTGACGAGATGGGCACTGACGATGTGCTGATAACTGAGCATCGCTATAGTCCTAAGTATAACCATGCCTTGGCTAACGGCATTTACTGCGTGCAGTTTGTTACCTTTAAGAACACCCCCAACGGACTGAAGATACTCCAGTGGTGGCGCAATGCCTGCATCGACTGGTGTTACAACAGGATGGAAGACGGCAAGTTTGGCGACCAGAAATACCTCGACGATTGGACTGAGCGCTTCACCGCTGTGCATGTGTTGCAGCATCTGGGTGGAGGCGTAGCCCCTTGGAACATGCAGCAATACACATTCCGTAAGAAGGACGGCACCATCGTGGGTCGTGAGAACCTCACAGGCAAGGAATTTCCGCTGGTGTTCTTCCATTTCCACAATCTGCACAGCTATAAGTGGGGCAACCTCCGCGAACTCACCCCCTTCAAATACGTCATGCCTCGCTCGGTAAAGCGAGAGATTTATGATGTCTATATCCCAGTGCTCAAAGCCTGCTATGCTGAGGTGAAGGCTATAAACAGCCACATCGACGGGCTGGCCACTATGCCTTACACATCCTTTGCCGATATGTTCCGAAAAACCTGGAAGCGACTTTTCCATTACAAGAACCTCAACTCCTATTATTTCAAGGAATAGCCCCCCCTCCTTTCATGTATAAGATATCAGTCATCACCATAGTGCGCAACGACCTCGAGGGCCTAAAGCGAACGGTAGCATCCGTACAGAGCCAGAACACTCGCCAGTTTGAGTATATACTCATCGATGGCAACTCCACTGACGGATGCCGAGAGTTTGTCTTGGAGCAATCATGGGCTCAGCATCGCATCAGCGAACCCGATACGGGCATCTATAACGCTATGAATAAGGGCGTTAGCTTGGCTACGGGCGACTACTGCCTCTTTATGAATGCAGGCGACACCTTTTATGATTCTAATGTGATAAGTCAGGCCAATGAGCAGATAGAGGATGCTGACATATACATAGGTCATGCTATGAAGATAGCCAAGCATCGCCATAAGCGTTACGCCATAAAGCAGATGACCCTTCGCCATCTGCTCATCAGCTCCGTCTATCATCAGTCTACCTTCACTCGCACAGCCCTGCTTCGTGAGCATCCCTACCGCGAGGATTTGCGCATAGTGTCCGACTGGGCATTCTTCCTTGAGCGCTGGGTAGCAGGAGCCAACTATCAGCCACTTGATTTCTTCGTTTCCAATTCTTACGTTGGGGGTGTCAGCACTCAGCATGGCGAGCAGTTAGAAGCCGAACGCCGTAAGGTCATCGCTGAACTCTTCCCCAGTCAGAGGGTTCGCGAATGTCTGTTGCCTGAGGGCAGAGAGTGGAGAAAAATCTTCAAGGCTATGTCTAAATCCCCCTTGCAGCGCGACCTCTCGCTCGTCAAATACGGTCTGCGTTTCCTTCTAAAAGACATCCTTTAATAGAGTACTATCACCATATAGACAACATATAAAGACATATAATGATACCAAAGATAATACATTTATGCTGGTTCAGCAACGACCCCTATCCTGTGGAGATAAAGGTGTGTCTGGATAGTTGGAAACGCCTGTTGCCCGACTTCGAAATCCGCCTGTGGGATTACCAGGCAGCTAAAGCCATAGGCATTCCTTTCATCGATGAGGCGATGGAACACCGCAAGTGGGCTTTCGCCGCTGATGTGGTGCGCTTCTATGCCGTATGGAAAGAGGGTGGGGTGTATATGGACAGCGATATCTTCCTCTTCCGCAGGTTTGATGAACTGCTCTCCGAGAATGATTTCATCACCACCGCTGAGGCTGGCGAGGGTATGACCTGGTGGGGTTTGCAGGCAGCATTCTTCATGGGCGTGAAGGGCAATAAGTTCTGTGAGCAGATGGTCAATTACTACCGCAATCGTAAGTTTGTGAAGGATGATGGTTCGTTCGACCAAACCATCTCGCCACACCTCATGGTGCCCACGGCAGAGAAGATGGGCTATGTGTTTGATGATACCCATGTGCAGCATCTTGACGGCCTCACCGTCTTGCCTACGCGTTTCCTCTCACCTCAGAAGAAGTGGCAGCATGACAAGGATGCCATCGGTGTCCACCGCGTCTATGGCAGTTGGAAGAAGAAGAAACTCGGACGCAAGATAGACATCTGGCTCCACCACGTCTGGCATGTCATTCGCTACGCGTTGTTTAAGAAATAGAGGGAGATAGAGGGAGATAGAAGAAGATAGAAGAAGATAGAGGACATTACAATTGAGGTCTCAGGTATTGTCTTTTAACTCCTAGCGGCTATAAGCCGCGATAACTCCTTTTAACTCCTTTTAACTCCTTTAAAGAATCCCTCCAGCTCCTTCGAAACGTACTCAGCCGTTATGAGGTCATACTGTTGCTGACGAGTCATAGTCGCCAGTTCGCTGGCTGAGGCAAAATCGCTCGCCGCTATACCCTGTGCAGGCACGGAGTTTTGTGGAATCCACACCTCCTTATTGCTGCCAGGCGCACATATCACCAGCGAGGGGGCACCAGCAGCATGGGCTATATGGCGTGCTCCACCCTCATTGCCAAAGAACAAGGTGATATTCTCGCACAGAGCCACCAGTTCGCGCGGACTCTTAGCCTGCACATCCACACGCACCTGCTCAGGTTTGCCCAGTTTCTCGTATATTCTGAGGGCATTCTGTTCCTCCTGTCCAGGAGCGAAATTGAATATTATCTGCACCTCAGGGTGAGCCTTAATAAACGCATCCAGCACCTCCACCATTCTGTCCTCATTCCACACCTTATCAGCCAGTTTCGCCGTCACGTTAGCCAGCATCACGGGTTTGTCGGCACTGATGCCCTTCTCCTTCAGATAATCCTTATACACCCTTCGCTCCTCGTCAGTTATGCATAGCGTGAAGTCAGTGGTGTAGTCTATCCTGCCCTCCTTCTCCAGCGGACGCGCCAGGTGGGCATTGTGCACCACCATATTATTATTGCCACACCCCTCCACCAGGTTGTTGAACGCCAGTCGGGTGTAGCCTTTCCTTATTCCTATGCGATACTTGGTAGAGGGCGAGAATAGTGCAAAGAGCATGGTGTTCACCGTCGAACGCATATCGATGATAACGTCGTAGTGCTCCTGATGCACCGTTTGCCACACCTTCTTCAGATATGTCAGCGCATTATGACGCTCTTCGTCAGTAAATGTTATGATGCGGTCAATGCTGGGATGCCCCTCAAACAGGGGTGCAATCCTCTTGTTCAGCACAAAGTGTATCTCAGCCTGTGGAAAACTCCTTCGCAGCGTGTTAAGCAGCGCCGTGCTGAGAATGGCATCACCCATCTGACGGAATCTTATGACGAGAATCTTCATTTTGGTTTGAGGTTTGAGATTTGAGTTTTTATTTCTCGCAAAGGCTAAGAATAACTCTCTTCGAGAGTCTCGGTCTGTAGCTTATTCCTTTTGCTTATGAGTAAACTCCTAGCAAAATGCCTAAGCTCCATCCCACTGGTTACACCAGTTATTCTTAGCTACGCAAAGAGCCAAGACGCCTCTTCGAGGCTTACGCAAAGCCATGCGGACTGTGTAAAGTTGTCCTTAGTTCTATAGTTAAGGTTCTTGCGCTCCAGTTGGTGTTCTTGCTCTGGCAAGCGTAGCTTCGCGTCCGATTACAGGCGCTTCGCGGAGTTCGTTAACGTTGAAAAATCTTGGCGTGAGCACCTTTAGGTGCGTCTTTGCCCTTTGCGAGAAACCTGCTATAGCTTTATTTTGCGCAGTAAGCCCTTGCGTCGAGCCCATTCCTTATTATGCTGACGTTTCATCATCATCGCCTGGTGCTTGAAAATCTCGGTATCCAGCAGTCGCGCCTTAGCATATTCCTCCATCACGTAGTTGAACAGCTCCATGTCATCAGTCCATCGCACAAAGTCGTCCTTGCAGTCCTCTATGGTCAGGTTCTCATGCATGGTCATGCGGTTGATGTCAATCACCGAAATACTATACTGCACCCTGTCGCCCTGCGTCACCTCCCTGTACAGCACATTCGAGAAATTCAGGTCATGATGCACCATTCCCCCCTTGTGCAGTCTGGCTATAAACTGTGCAAAAGCCTTAGCCAGCGCACGGTTAAACGGTTGACCTTCAAGCTGTTCCCTCACCGACGGCGCATCAGTGTAAGCAGTGATGTAATAGCATTGGCGCAACAGTCCGCATCTATAGTCCTCAGCATAGGCAATCGGCAGTGGAGTAGCATCCCCATCCATCATCGTCAGTCGTATGCCGTTATGGAAAGCCCTCTTAGCCTTCGACGCCCAGAACGAGCTGTATGCCAACTGCTGAAAAATATTGCGAGCCCTGAATCTCTTCACCACCACATTACTCAGCACCTCCTCCTCATCGTCTATGCAGAACGTCTTGATGACATTCCTTTTGCCAGAGAATATCACCTCCCCTCCCGCTTCAAACCTTTGAGGCAAGTGAGCTATAAAGCCTTGTAGCAGCGCGTTCGTCCTATAATGATCACACGTTTCAGTATGCATAATACAAATAACTTTATGCAAAGGTACTGATTTTTTTCATAAAAACTGAATAAGAAGGACAAAAACAATCACCCCACATAGGTAATTTTTTTTCAGGAAAATGAAAAAAATGCTATTTCTTAGCAAGGGAGCGCTGTTGCTTATCGAGGGAGGGCAGTTGCTCAGCTGTGAGTTTCAGCATCTGGTCATTTGACCATGACCAAATTTGACCAAATTTGACCACATTCGTTTTTGTACCTTTAGATAAGGTATTTGCTTCAATAGTCTTTATACCCCCTCCTGACTCCCTCTCTCTCTTCAACCATGTTACGGAGTAAAAAACAGGCACCACTGCACTTTTTACTCCTTTTTTATTGCAGAAAAGAAAATTATTTCTTAATTTTGTAGGGAAATTGTACCAAACAATAAACTTAAACAAAATACATTAACCAAAACATAACATCCTTGATTTGACTGATTAACCAGAATTAGCACTTCAACAAAACACATCAGTTAGACAAGTTCAGGATGTTCATGCCAAACATAGGGCGTGGACTGATTGATCGTTGTCTGATGTGGGCTTGTGCTAGGCCTTGGTTAAACACATCATTCTTCTGCGCCCTTTTCAAAAAACGAAAAGGGCTTTTTTATGCCAAAGAAGAAATATACATTCATAGATTTATTTGCAGGTTGTGGAGGACTGTCTGAAGGATTTCTTCAGACAGGTAAGTATGAAGGATTGGCTCATATAGAGTGGGAATCTCCTATGGTAAACACCCTTCGCCAAAGGCTTATAGATAAGTGGGGGCATAGTGCTGATGATGCCAAGAAACGTGTCATAAAGTTTGATGTACAGAAGACAGATGAACTCATCAATGGCAATTGGACTGACGAAACAAAAGCACTATATGGAAAAGAAAATCACATAGATGTAATAGAAAATGGCCTTAGAGGATTATGTGGAGAGTCTGTTGACTTGATTATAGGTGGTCCTCCTTGTCAGGCATATTCTATTGCAGGTCGTGCTCAGTCCCCAACTGGTATGAAAGATGACTATAGAAACTATCTCTTTGAGAGTTTCGTCAAGATAGTAGATGCTTTCAAACCTAAGGCTTTTGTGTTTGAAAATGTACCAGGTCTGTTGAGTGCTTGCCCTGGTGATATTCCTGTAAGACTTAGGATTTACGAGGCATTCAAGGCTATAGGCTATGACATTCGTACCCCTGAGGATATGAAGAAATCTGTATATTGTGCAGAAGACTTTGATGTCCCTCAGAAACGTAATCGTATTATCATTATTGGTGTAAAACATGACTCAGGTTTTCATGTGGAAGACTTTTATGAAAGTTTGACTTCTCATAAAAGCAAGCAACCACATAAGACTGTACGCGATGCTATTGGTAATATGCCAAAACTGTTGCCAATGGAGAAAATTATCAAGGTAGGACGAAACAACGTTTCTCATGAGCAAAAGTGTGGAGAACAAGTAGATTTACACATACCTCGCTATCATGGAGAAAGAGACCAGAGATTGTTTAATGAATGGCTGACAAACAATATGAATACATTTTCTCAGAAAGAGAAGATGGAGTTCTATACCAAGATAACAGGTCATACCTCAAACCATATCAAGTATAGAAATATAGAATGGGACAAGCCTTCTCCTACGATTGTAGCTCACCTTCATAAGGATGGTTATATGTTTATACATCCAGACAAGGAGCAGTTGAGAACTATTACAATAAGAGAAGCAGCTCTCCTTCAGTCTTTCCCTATGGATTACAAGTTTGTCGCATCTAATCCTTATTGTTACAAGATGATTGGAAATGCTGTACCTGTATTGTTTGCCAAAGGGATAGCAGAAGCTGTATACGAAGTATTAGAATCAAAGAAATGAAAAGAAAACTAAACATATTGATAGCATGTGAGGAAAGTCAGGCTTGTTGTAGGGCGTTCCGTAAATTAGGTCATAACGCTTATAGCTGTGACCTGTTTGAATGTAGTGGAACTATTTTCGGAACAGATGAAGCAGAACCTCATCCTGAATGGCATTTCAATCATGATATTACCACTGTATTAAACAAAACAGACCTTACACTTCAAAATGGTGAGCAGGCTGTTATTGACGGAGATTGGGATATTATGATAGGTCACCCTCCATGCACTTATTTAGCTGTTAGTGGTGCTCAATGGTATTATCATCCTGATGACAAAGATTTACCAATAGAGAAGAGAAGACCCCATCCAAGGTATCCTAATCGAGCTAAAGACCGTGAGGATGGTGCAGGGTTCTTCATGTTCCTTGCTGGAGCAAAAATTAAACGTATAGCTATTGAGAACCCTGTTGGCATAATGAGTTCACGATGGAGAAAACCTGACCAGTCTATACAACCATACATGTATGGTGACCCCTATTCAAAGAATACATGCTTGTGGATAAAAAATTTAAGACCATTACATCCTTCCAAACCGACAGATGATAAGGGAGAACGAATATATTTTGGTAGTGGTAAATCGCAGCCAAAATGGTATTCAGATGGATTTACAAAGACCAAGACCCCTGAAGAACGTCAAAAATGGAGAAGCAAAACTTTCCCTAATATTGCAAGAGTTATTGCCGAGCAATGGTCAATACAAATTGCAGCAGAAGAAGATTTGCTTGATGATGCAGAATGGGATATTCTTGGTCGTGATTATTTGAAACTGCTTGACGAAATGACAGGAGGAATTAGATATACTTCTGTAAAAGTTGACCCTATCAAAGAAAAGAAAAAATATCCTATACATTTCAACCAAGAACTTCTTGATGAAATAGAGAAAAGAGAACAGAATTTGATTGAATATTGGTTACATTCAAATACATAGAATTATGCAGCAGATATATTTAAAAAAACTAACTAAACAAGACATAACTAGGTCTGTTACAATATGTACTGAATCCGTTAGGTCATTTTGGGGCTGTAATCCTAACGCAACAGAGGAGTATATGCCAATAAATGTATGTCATGAAAGTAACCCCAAATACTTCCCTGAAGGAATAACAATTCACAAGGGATATAATGGTGAAAAAGATTGGCGTATATGTGGTAATGAATGGAAGAAACTATATGCTGATGATGAGCCGGATATTGCTGACATAATGATGGTTAGGAAATTGAATGACAACAGTTTTGCTGTTTCTATCATAAAGAAGGATTCAACACAGTATAGATTGTTGTCTACTTTTTTTAGAGGAAGCGATAATTATGCTATTGTAAAAATAGATGGAACAAGTGAAAATTTGAATAACTACACGAACGAGAATATTGATGTTCAATCATACAATAAATATCGTCCATTCATCACAGCTATAAAGTCAAAGCCTTTCTTGCTTTTGGCTGGTATCTCAGGAACAGGTAAGAGCCGAATAGTAAGAGAGTTGGCTCGTGCTTGTTGGGATGAGGGAAGCGAAGAATATGAGGCTCAGAAACCTCGTAACTTTGAGATGGTTCAGGTGAAGCCTAACTGGCATGATTCATCAGAACTGATAGGTTATGTTAGTCGAGTTAGTGGAACCCCTGTGTTTGTAGCTGGCGATTTCTTAAAGTTCATAGCGAAAGCATGGGGGGAACCAGAGGTGCCTTATTTCCTTTGTCTTGATGAGATGAACCTCGCTCCTGTAGAGCAATACTTTGCTGAATATCTGAGTGTGGTGGAAAGTCGCAAGGCAAGGGAGAACGGAAAGATAGAAACTGACCCTATCCTTGAAAAGAGTAAGGAGGATTGGTATAGAATACTTACTGACGAGTTGACTTCTGATGAGGATGTAAGGAATCGTTTCCTGCAAGAGGGTATCTGCATTCCTCAGAACCTGATAGTAGTGGGTACTGTCAATATGGATGAAACTACTTTCTCATTCAGCCGCAAGGTGCTTGACAGAGCTATGACTATAGAGATGAATGAGGTTGACCTCTTGGGTGGTCTTGATAGCAGACACGAGAAGATTGGCAAACTTGGAAGTGCTGAACTGATAGGTAATGCCGTAGAGGGTGTAGATGTGTATTCTGCACACAAGGGCGTTTGTGATACTGCTATTGCATACTTACAGAAGATAAATGACAAACTGGAGGGTACTCCGTTTAAGATAGCTTATCGTACTAGAAACGAAGTGCTGTTGTATGTTGTGAACAACCTGCCTTATCGTCAAGATGAAGATTTGAGTGAGGATGAGGAACTTAAAGAAGAATTTGTCATAGCTCGTGCCCTTGATGAAATCACCAACATGAAGATTCTTTCAAGAATTGAGGGTGATGAAACAAGAGTAAGCATGAAGTTCCTTGAAGATATAGGAAAGACAATAAGTGAGGAACTGGAAGAAATATCCGAATGTTCTTTTGATGTAGAAGAAACTGATGATGCATATAAATCTGTATCTCTTGCCAAACTGGATGAGATGAAGAAACGTCTTTCATCAGGTTACACAAGTTTCTGGAGCTAACGTAATATGGACTTGCTGACAATAAAACACAAGGACTTTACCATGAGCATCGAATGTAGCAAGTTTGATGCTATATGGGATAAGGCTGTGAGGAATGTAGGAGAGGAAAATCTTACATCTACTTACTCATGGTCAGAAGGTGTGGAGAATGTTGTCAGACAGGACGATGAAGGTAACAGCCTGACCATAAGCAATGGCGAGGCTGCTCCAGCTGTATTCTTTGATAATGCCGAGTACCCTATATGGGTGGAATTTAATTCTGATGTCAAAAGTGCCCGTTTTGGCAGCATGCTGCAAAGTGATAATGACAACTTCAGTTTCAGAAAGGGCATCC
>JAZLBU010000110.1:0-3459 GCA_045613845.1 Prevotella sp.
ATTCTTAGTGGACTGCTCCATTTGTAGCAGACGGAGTTTTTCAGTTTCCAAACGATGTTGTATGGCAAGCGCCATACGTTGGGTGCACGACTCGATGCGCTCAGAGGTCTGTGCCAGATTAGCTATCAGGAACTCTGCAACAGCAGTAGGGGTTTTGACGCTGACACAAGCCACAATGTCAAGGATACTCTGGTCACGTTCATGACCTATGCCCGTAATGACAGGAAGGGGGAAATTAGCCACATTCTCAGCCAGGGCGAGGGTGTCGAAACCAGAAAGGTCGGTGGTGCTTCCTCCACCACGTATGATCACCACACAGTCGAAGCCCTCGGAGTCAGGAGCCAGACAGAAAGAGTGAATCCTGTCAAGAGCCTGAATGACGGAACCCTCCACCTGTTCACCCTGCATAATGGCAGGAAACAGTTGGGTATGGAAACGGAATCCGTAAGGATTGTCATCAAGTTGGTTGTAGAAGTCGCCATAGCCAGCAGCTGTAGCAGATGATATGACGGCTATACGTTGGCAGAAAGGCGAGATGGGTAGTTGTTTGTTAAGGTCTATGACCCCTTCTTCGGTAAGTATGCGGATAATCTCCTTACGGCGACGAGCCATATCGCCAAGGGTGAAGGTGGGGTCTATCTCGTCAACTATCCATGAGAAACCGAATGCCTCATGAAAACTGGCGTGAACCCTCATGAGCACCTTCATGCCAGAGGAGAGGGGAGAGCCCGTAACCTCGCTGAAATGCCTGCCTGTGTGGAGCCATGTGTTCTTCCAGCAACAGGCACGAGCCTGAGCAGCTATCACGCCATCGCCAACCTTCTCAACCAGTTCCATATAGCAATGACCTCGATTCTCACGTACGCTTGCCAGTTCGGCTTGCACCCAGTAGGAATCAGGCATCACACTTTCGATGGTTTCTCTCACAATGCCGTTGAGCACTGAGAGCGTGAGGGGTTGTGTGTCGTCATATAAAAACATTACGTTTGCAAAGGTACGAAGAAAAGTTGGAAGTTTTTTAATTTTTTTCTCAGAAAAGTGATATTTTATTTCCGAACTTATGGATTTTTTATTAACTTTGTGGGCAAATATACTCCTAAACAATGTTTTGAAAAAGGTGAGTAACAAACAAGCAACTTTAGAATTAGGCACGCGCCCTGTGGGTAGATTGCTGTGGCAGTATGCTATGCCAGCCATTGTAGCGATGGTGGCGTCATCGCTGTATAATATGGTTGACAGCATCTTTATAGGGCAGGGTGTGGGTCCGCTTGCCATATCAGGACTGGCAGTGACATTCCCGTTCATGAACCTCTCAGCCGCTTTTGGTGCTGCTATAGGTGTGGGTGCCAGTACTTTCCTCAGTGTGAAACTGGGGCAGCGTGACTATGACATAGCCAACAGAATACTTGGTAATGCCGTGATGCTCAATATCATCATGGGTGTGGCATTTGGTGTGCTGTGTCTGGTGTTCCTGCATCCGATACTTAGTTTCTTTGGTGCCAGTGAACAGACCATGCCTTATGCCAAAGAGTATATGGAGGTAATACTGGTGGGCAATGCCGTAACACACCTATATCTGGGACTTAACGCGCTGTTGCGTTCGGCAAGCAAACCGCGTGAGGCTATGTATATCACCATCTTCACGGTGGTGCTGAATGCTGTGCTCGACCCCCTGTTCATCTATGCTTTCAATATGGGCATAAGGGGTGCTGCCTATGCCACGATATTGTCACAGATAGTAGCGCTGGGGTGGCAATGGAAACTGTTCTCGAACAAGGCTGAACTGGTGCATCTGGAGTATGATAAGATACGTGTGGAGATGCCTATAGTAAGGAATATCATCAATATCGGCATTTCACCCTTCATGATGAATGCCTGTGCCTGTCTGGTGGTGATATTCATCAATAATTCGTTGTACAACTATGGTGGCGATATGGCGATTGGTGCCTATGGCATAGCAAACCGCATAGCGTTCATCTTCATCATGGTGACAATGGGCGTGTGTCAGGGCATGCAACCAATAGCGGGCTACAACTACGGAGCAGAGAATTACCACCGTATGTTGGAGGTGCTGAAACTGGCAAGTATTGCAGGCACTTCGGTATGTCTAGTGGGATTTCTCATTGCCATGTTCCTGCCTGCACAGTGCGCAAGGATGTTCACCTCAGACGCTACGCTGATAGCCCATTCGGTGGTGGCTATGCGATACCTCATGGCACTGTTCATAATAATAGGTGCGCAGATGGTGATAACCAACTTCTTCCAGAGTATAGGCAAGACAAAGATAAGCATATTCCTGAGTATGTCAAGACAGCTGATATTCCTGGTGCCGTTCATAGCCATACTGCCACGCTTCATAGGACTGAATGGTGTGTGGTTGGCTATACCGCTTAGCGATGCCGTAGCAGCTATCATGGCCTATGTGATGATATATCTGTACATCAAGAAACTGAAAGTATAAATCCCACCAATAGAGAAGAAAAAAGACATGGACAACCTCATTATAAGCGTAGGCAGACAACTGGGAAGCGGAGGGTGCGAGATAGCCCAACTGCTAGCACGCACTTTTGACTGCAAATACTACGACAACGAACTAATCAATATGGCTGCTGAGCGCAGTGGCTTCAGTCCGAAGATATTCGAGAAGCAGGATGAGCGCCACGGCACCCTGAAATCGCTGTTTGGCACTGTATCAGGAAGACTGGGCAGGGCTACGGCAAACTTCTATAGCAACTCCATGTCGCAGGAGTCGCTGTTCCAGGTGGAGAGCGAGGTGATATGGAAGGCAGCAAAAGAGGAGAACTGCGTGTTTGTGGGTCGCTGTGCCGACTATATACTGCGCACCAAGCCAGGACTGTTCAGCGTGTTTATAACAGCTGATGAGGATGTGCGCATCAACGAGGTTGCCAAGCGATATAATATGGACAACGATACGGCACGCAAGTTTATACGACAAAAGGAAGCAAGTCGTGCAAAATACTACAACTACTATACAAGTAAGGTGTGGGGAGCAGCCGAGAGTTACGACCTGTGCGTAAACAGTTCGCTGCTCGGCATAGAGCGCACAGCCGAACTTATAGAGCAAGTGATAAGGGAGGTTAGGGGAGCACACAGAGCATCATAATGTATAACACAAAACTTAACAAATTATAGATTTTATGAAGAAAATTCTTTTATTAGGCTCAGGCGAATTAGGTAAGGAGTTCGTTATAGCAGCTAAGCGTGCTGGTCAGTATGTTGTGGCATGCGACCGTTATGCAGGTGCTCCTGCTATGCAGGTGGCTGACGAATGTGAAGTGTTCTCAATGCTCGATGGCGATGCCCTGGCAGCAGTAGTAAACAAACATAAGCCCGACATCATAGTGCCAGAGGTGGAGGCAATCCGTACGGAGCGACTCTTTGATTTTGAGAAACAGGGTGTTCAGGTGGTGCCATCGGCTCGTGCCGTCAACTACACCA
>JAZLBU010000111.1:0-5399 GCA_045613845.1 Prevotella sp.
GAAACCCTTCAGGGCAAGCGTGACACCCAGTGTACTGCCCTCAGTGCTACACCCACCAATTGGGTAATAGATAAGATTCTAGGAAAGTTTTAATTAACCTTGCGTAATACTCTGACTTACATATTGTTATTCTTCGCATTAACAGTGTGTGCGCAGTCCGATTCTGTTAAGTTACAAAAGACAGAATTGTCAATACCTGACACCCTACAAGCTGCTATAAACGATTCTCTGTTATCAGCAATTCCTGATAGCCTACAGATAGTAGCAACAGACTCCACAGCTAAGCGTCCTGGTGTGTTCAAACGCATTTTTCGCTTTTTCGACAGATGCTTTTCTCCACCCAGAGATCGTAACTACATAGATGTGCAAGACTACTACAACTGGTGTGGAATGGCACAAATCACCACTCGCTTTGAGGTTTACCAGATGGATGCAGACGATATGTTTGTGTTGAGAGTGTCGCCTCGTCCTCGCACTCGTGTGGGTCCATTCTTTGGTTGGCGCTTTGCCTTCTTTGGTTATAACATCGACCTCAAGTCTGTGTTCATGAAGAGTGATGATACAGACCTTGCAGCCTCTATCTATTCAGCAGCCTTCGGCTTTGATTTGTTCTATCGCAGGGTGGGGGGCAACTACAACATCTACAAGCTGAAATACGATAATGTGGATTACACCCAGTATCTGCGAGGCGAGCCTTTTGATGGCATCAATATGGCTATGACCAGAGTAAGCTTCAGCTACATCTTTAATTATAAGCACTATTCTCAACAGGCAGCATTCAGCCAAACCCATCGCCAACTTATCTCAGCAGGTTCGCCTATAGCAGGCATACAGTATGCTCATAACAGGTGTGATATAGACTGGCAATCGCTCTCTGAGAAGATGAGTCCGTTAGGTGGTTCGCAAATAACAGGCGAAGCCCTGTCAGGCGAGCAGTATAATGATGAGATATCCCTCACAGGAGGCTATGGCTATAACTGGGTTTTTGCCAAGAACTGGTTGTTGGGTTTCGAGGCAACAGGTTCTATAGGCTACCTTATTCAGGGTGTGCACAATGAGATGAAGTATGATGGTGAGAAATCCAAGTTTGCGCATAACATCGAGTCAACGCTTAGAAAGAATATAGCCCTTGATGGTACTTTCCGTTTTGCCCTTCTGTGGAACTGTGGTCCAGTATTTGCTGGCACTCAGGGGGTAGCTTTTTATTATCAGCATGGTAATGGAGTCATGATGTCTCGTGACTTTATTGCTCAGGTCTATGCATTCGTAGGCTTCAATTTCTAATTCGTTCATAGGAGAAAAAGGGAGTTAAAAGACAATTCCTGAGACCTCAATTGTGATTTTTAGTTGTGCTTCAGTGTTTTGTAGCACTGCTTCTGTGTGCTGTAGCAAAGCTTTTGTGGTACAAAATAGCTTAGTTTAAATAACAAACTAGCCTAGTTTGTTCATCAAAGTAGCTTAGTTTGTTCAACAAAGTAGCCTAGTTTGTTCTACAAAGTAACCTAGTTTGTTATTTAGAAGCATTGCTTCAGCAGATAAAAGCTATGCCTCAATACACAGAAGTAAAGCGAGAATTTACTATAGTAAAGCTGCAAATTATTAAGGCAAAACCACAATAGAATTGTTCTAAGATAGAAATTGTTGAACCAACGAGAAACAAATGAAAATAAAAATTTGTGTAATAGAAAAAAAAGTTGTAATTTTGCAAAAATGTTTCGTTATTGAATGTATAACACTTAGATAGAATGAAAAAAATCCTCTTCTGTATTGCTCTGGTAGTATCAGCTATGCTGTTTTCTGGATGTACGCTGAGTAAGCATCTTGTGTATTTCCAGAATATTGATTCAGTGAACCTTGCTCAAGGTGAGATGCGTCCAAAGATTAAGGTGAAGCCTAATGATGAGTTGACCATCAACGTAACGTCAATAACCCCAGAGGCAGCTGCGCCATTCAATATGAACACAGTCAATATAGGCAATGCTCAGAACAACCAGATATATGGTTACACAGTGGATAAGGACGGTATGATCAATTTCCCTGTGCTGGGTAAGATAAAGGTGCAGGGACTGACTCGTTCAGAAGTGGAAGACACACTGACAACCCTCATTCAGCCTTATTTCTCAGCTAAGGAGAAGCCAATAGTAAAAGTAAGGATATCAAACTTCAAGGTAGTGGTGATAGGTGCTGCTGGTCCGAGTGTGGTAAATGTGCAGAATGAGCGTATGAGTATCATCGAGGCACTGGCTCAGAGTGGCGACATCAGCCTCTATGGTAAGAAGACCAACATAATGCTGATACGTGAACAGCCTAATGGTGAGAAGATTACGGCTCGCTATAACATCAATGATGCCAACATACTGAACTCTCCTTATTACTTCTTGGAGCAGAATGACATTATATATGTTGAGCCGCATAAGATTCAGGCTAGAAATGCCGATATCAGCGCCAATCTTTTCTGGACTCAGTTAACAAGTTTGGGAATGTCTTTGGCAACTATGGCAATTGCAATATCTAAATGGTAATACAAGAAAATACAAGAGTTGATGTGACAGGCAAGCCTTTCATATTAACTCTTTTTCTTTAGAAGAACAGACTTTATCGAGTTAACGACATAACATAACACAACATCAAAAAGACAAAGACGATTATGTGTGGAATAGTAGGATACATAGGAACTAAGCAGGCTTACCCCATATTGATTAAGGGACTGAAGCGCCTGGAGTACAGAGGTTACGACTCAGCTGGTTGTGCCTTGATATCAGAACAGGACAGTAAGCTCAACGTATATAAGGCAAAGGGAAAGGTGTCAGACCTGGAGGCAGTAGCTGGCACTAAGGACATCACAGGCAACATAGGCATAGCCCACACTCGTTGGGCTACCCACGGCATTCCAAGCGAGGTGAATGCCCACCCACATGTCAGTCAGTCAGGCAATCTCACACTGGTGCATAATGGCATCATCGAGAACTATGCCACCCTGCGCGAGCAGCTCAAGGAGCGTGGTTACGACTTTAAGAGCGAGACTGACACTGAGGTGCTGGTTCAGCTCATAGAATATGTTATGGTGACCAACAAGGTTGACCTTCCCACAGCTGTTCGTGGTGCTTTGAACCAGGTGTTCGGTGCCTATGCCATAGCTGTTATCGATGCTCGCAACCCTAATGTGCTGGTAGCAGCTCGCAAGTCATCACCCCTGGCAGTGGGTGTGGTGGATGACAACTCAGAGTTCTTCCTCGCATCTGATGCCAGTCCGATAGCTGAATACACCAACCACATAGTGTATCTGAAGGATGAGGAAATGGCAGTCATAGAGCCAGGCAAGGAACTGGAGGTGTATAAACTGACAGGTGAGGTGGCCAATGCTGAGATAAAAGAGGTGAATGTTGACCTCTCAATGCTCGACCATGATGGCTATCCACACTTCATGCTCAAAGAGATATTCGACCAACCCAATGTGCTCAAGGACTGTATGCGAGGCCGTATAGTGGAGTCACCTTATTCACATAACCCACAGGTGATACTCTCAGCAGTAACCAACCACAGACGTGAGCTGTTGCAGGCTAAGCGCATAGTGATAGTATCATGTGGCACCTCATGGCATGCAGGCTTGATAGGCAAACAGCTCATAGAGCATTTCTGCAGAATACCAGTGGAGGTGGCTTATGCTTCTGAGTTCCGCTATTCAGAGCCAGTCATAGGCTATGACGATGTGGTGATGGCCATCAGTCAGTCTGGCGAAACAGCCGACACCCTTGCTGCTATCCAACTGGCCAAAGAGCGTGGAGCTATGATATTCGGCATAGTGAACGGTGTGGGTTCAAGCATAGCCCGCGAGTCAACCACAGGTACCTACATCCACGTAGGACCAGAGATTGGTGTTGCCTCAACCAAGGCATTCACAGGTCAGGTAACAGTGCTCACCATGCTTGCCCTTGCACTGGGTATGGCTAAGGGAACTGTGGAGCAGGATGAGTATGAGAACACCATCAAGGAGTTGCTCGCCATACCTGAGAAGATAGAGAAGGTGTTGCAACAGAATGACAAGATAAAGCAGATGTCGTCAAAGTTCACCTTCGCTAAGAACTTCCTCTATCTGGGTCGTGGATGGAACTACCCAGTAGCACTTGAGGGTGCTCTGAAACTGAAAGAGATAAGCTACATACACGCTGAGGGTTACCCAGCTGCTGAGATGAAGCATGGTCCTATTGCCCTTGTGGATGAAGAGATGCCAGTAGTGTTCATAGCTACCCACCACAAGCTCTATCGCAAGATTATCTCTAACATGCAGGAGGTAATCTCAAGACGAGGCAAGATTATTGCCGTAGTGACTGAGGGCGATGAGGAAGTGAAGAACATGGTGGAAGAGGTGATAGAAGTGCCTCAGACCATAGCCTGTCTGGCTCCGCTGCTCAGTGTTATACCACTGCAGTTGCTCTCTTACCATGTAGCTGTGGCTAAGGGACTGAATGTGGACCAACCACGTAACCTTGCCAAGTCTGTTACCGTAGAGTAAAAACCAAACACAGAAATAAAAAAACGACAGAAGAATACATCAGGATGAGAAACGTAACGCTGTTACTACAAGACGGGACTAAATTTCACGGAAAGTCCTTTGGTTATGACAAACCCATAGCAGGCGAGGTGGTCTTCAACACTGCCATGATGGGTTACCCAGAAAGCCTCACTGACCCTTCGTATGCTGGTCAGCTAATGGTACTAACATATCCTCTCGTGGGAAATTATGGTGTGCCTCCCTTCACCTTTGAGGAGAACGGATTGCCCACCTTTATGGAGAGCGACAAGATATATGCCTCAGCAATAATAGTTGCTGACTATAGCACCAAATACAGCCACTGGAACGCTAAGGAGAGTCTGGCTGAATGGCTGAAGAGAGAACAAGTGCCAGGAATAACAGGCATAGACACTCGCGAACTGACTAAGGTGCTGCGAGAGCATGGTGTGATGATGGGCAAGATACTCTTTGACGATGAACCTGACAACATTCCTGAGGCAAACTATGAAGGAGTGAACTTTGTAGACCAGGTGTCAGTAAAGGAGGTTATCACCTACCAGCCCGCTGAGGGCAGTGTGCCAGCAGGCAAGAAAGCCAAGAAGGTGGTGTTGGTGGATTGTGGTGTGAAGGCAAACATCATTCGATGCCTCATAAACAGAGGATGCGAGGTGGTTCGTGTGCCTTGGAACTATGACTATACCGATATGGAGTTTGACGGCCTGTTCCTTGCTAATGGTCCTGGCGACCCTGACATGTGTGAGGATGCTGTGAAGATAATTCGCAAGCAGATGGCAAAGAGCGACAAACCTATCTGTGGTATTTGCATGGGCAACCAACTGCTGTCAAAGGCTGCTGGTGCCAAGATTTACAAACTGAAATACGGTCA
>JAZLBU010000112.1:0-2034 GCA_045613845.1 Prevotella sp.
CTACGATCCGACTTATCATAGTGCAATTTTCTTGCTTTTTGTGCACTACTTTAGTGCAAAAGTTGTTCAGGGCATATTTCTAACATCGTGTATTTCGTCCTCTTTTTGTCAGTTTGGCATAATTTTTGTATATTTGCAGACGAAACGCTACGCTACGAAGACGAAACATAATATACATATATAGATAAATAATGAACAGAACAGAAATTCCCGTCCTGCTGCTTACGGGTTACTTAGGCAGCGGAAAGACAACACTGCTAAATCGTATACTGAAGAATGAAAGGGGTATAAGATTCGCAGTGATAGTAAACGATATAGGCGAGGTGAACATCGATGCCGACCTGATACAGAAGGGTGGCATAGTGGACCAGAAAGACGACTCGCTGGTGGCTCTGCAGAATGGTTGTATATGCTGCTCGCTGAAGATGGATCTGGTGCAGCAGATTAACGACATCACAAAGATGCAGAAGTTTGACTATATAGTGATTGAGGCAAGCGGCATCTGCGAGCCTGCTCCGATAGCGCAGACGATATGCTCGATTCCGAGCCTAGCCTCTCCCCAGCCCTCTCCTGAAGGAAAGGGAGATGGATTCTCTACACAAATTCCTAAGTTGGACTGCATAGTGACGGTGGTTGATGCCTTGAGAATGAAGGACGAGTTTGGTTGTGGAAAATCTCTGCTCGGAGCTAAGCGTGATGAGGAGGATATAGAGAACTTGGTGATTCAGCAGATAGAGTTTTGTAACATAGTGTTGCTGAACAAAGCCGCTGAGGTGGAACCAGAGGAACTGGAGCGCGTAAAGCAGATAGTGCGCGCCCTGCAACCAAAGGCGAAGATTATAGAGTGCAACTATGGCGATGTGGATTTCGATGATATCCTTGGCACAGGCATGTTCAACTTTGATGATGTGGCAACCTCAGCTGCTTGGATTTCAGAAATAGAAAAGGCTAGTAACGGGCACGATGACGATGATGATGATGACGACGACGACGAGCATGAGCACCATCATCATGAGCATGAGCACCATCATCACCATGATCATGACCACGACCATGACCATGATGAAGACTGTGAGTCACACCATGGAGGCGAGTGCACTTGCGGACATCATCACCATCATGGACACAGTCATACAGAGGAATATGGCATAGGTACCTTTGTGTATTATGCAAGGAAACCATTTGACATCACCCTGTTTGACGACTTTGTGGCTCGCCGCTGGCCAAAGAGTGTGATACGAGCTAAGGGACTGTGTTGGTTTGAAGACCAACCAACGCTCTGCTACATATTTGAGCAGGCAGGCAGACAGGTGCAGTTGCAGAATGCCGGACAGTGGTATGCTACAATGCCGATAGACGAACTGGAGCAGTTCCGTAAGGATAACCCAGGTGTGAACCGCGATTGGGACGATAGGTATGGCGACCGTCAGCAGAAGATAGTCTTCATAGGCCAGAAAATGGATGAAGAGGCTATAAAGGCTGAGCTTGACAAGTGTTTGACGGAGTTTAATTAGTATTTCTCACAACGAATAAGGACGTGAGAATCATCATAGAGGGTGGTAGCGAACAGATAGTCGTTGCCACCTTCTTTCAGTTTAAGACGTTTGCGCAATTCCTGAACAGTAGCAGGAAAATTACGAATGGTGAGGTTAGCCTTGCTAATATCTTTCATAAAGGCTTTAAGGTTTGCCTTGCTGAAGTCCGTGACATCCACAATGCGAAACTGACGGGCTGGCACTCTGGGAATAGGTTCCTTGCCCACATACAGATTGCTGTTGGGATGCAGTTTGCTCAGACCATAACGCTCACCAAAGACATCTTGCAGTCCCGCTTTTAGAATAGAAGCGTTGGGCTCGAAGAGGAAAAGGAGCCTCTCCCCATCCCTCCCCTGAAGGGAAGGGAGTTGCAAACTCGGTTGAGATAGAAAACTGTGCGATAGGTCACCCTTCCCTTCAGGGAGGGGATGGGGGTAGGCTGAGGGACGTGGAGGGTCTTCTAACTCTTCTTCCTCCGTCTCAAGATTTACGCAATGGT
>JAZLBU010000113.1:0-29314 GCA_045613845.1 Prevotella sp.
CAAGCAATGGAATCAATGGTCTTGACAGATACCTTGACAGGACAATAAAAGATGGTTCTTGGGGCGTTACTATGACACATGCCATAGTGAAGGGCTATGATGCCTTTCCTGACCCTGAGGTCTTCTGGGAACACCTGAAGAGAGCCAAGCAACTGGCAGACGAGGGACTGCTGTGGATAGCACCTTTCGTGGAGGTGGCAGAATATACCAAGGGCGTGTCAGAGGAAGTTACCTTCATACTGCCTTGCAAGCCAATATCTGTAATGCAAGGCAATACACCACTCAAGCCATACCAAAGTCATGACGGCTCATGGTGTGTCAATGGCAAACGAAATGTTCCTCTAAAAATAAAGTATAAAAAAACTGTGCCAGCCCACTAAAGACTGACACAGAACTAACCTAATTTAAAGGTAAAAACCTTAAACTGCTAACTTATTTCACTTGCTGTCCTACAACGTTGTAGTTGCCGATGTACAGCTTACCATTCTTCATTACCTTCACAGCCTTTGCAACAGCTGGTGCATTCTCTGCGATAGCCTCAACAGCAGTAGTACCTTCACGCTCTATCACAAGGTTCATAACAAAGATATTGGTATTACCACCACGGCCGAAGTACAGAGCATCATAGTCTGCCTCAAGTGTATAGCTGAATGTCTTTGGATCGCCAGCCTCCTCGTGACCATCGGTCACTGTCAGTGCACCTGCTGCGCTGTTGGTAAGGTTGGCTATTTGAGTCTTATCCGCGCTATATACAAGGATGTTGGCATACTTTGCACCACCAGTGTAGTCTGTTGTGCTCATTGCAGTAAATGGCTGAACGGTAATCTTGTCACCTGCCTTGAAGCCTCCTTCAACTGTCACCTTGTAGGCTGCCTGGAACTCACCGCTTGACACGATGCTCTTGGTAAACTTGACAGCATTTACTGTGGTAGTGTTAGAGTTATACTTGCCTGTACCGTCAGTAACGATAGAACCTGTAGCTGACTCCTCTACTGTCCATGTGCCGGCAGCAGTACCCGTCTTCCACGATGCGATTTCTGAGTAATCGCCTGTAGGTTCTTCTTCACCACCACCAGGAGTATCTTCACCGCGAACTATTTCAAGGCTCATAACAAAGATATTGGTATTACCACCACGACCGAAGTACAGAGCATCATAGTCTGCCTCAAGTGTATAGCTGAATGTCTTTGGATCGCCAGCCTCCTCATGGCCGTCAGTCACGGTCAGGGCGCCAGCAGCACTACCTGTTATATCTGCTATAGACTTTGGAGCATCATCTTTCACGCAATAAAGAAGGATGTTAGCATACTTTGCACCACCTGTGTAGTCTGTTGTGCTCATTGAGGTGAATGGCTGTACGGTAATCTTGTCACCAGCCTTGAAGCCTCCGTCAACAGTTACCTTGTAGGCAGCTTGGAACGCACCACTTGACACAATGCTCTTGGTAAACTTGATAGCGTTTACTGAGGTAGTGTTATTGTTGTACTTGCCTGTACCATCTGTAACGATGTAGCCATCAGCAGCCTGCTCAACTGTCCATGTGCCAGTAGCAGTACCTGCCTTCCACGAAGCGATTGTTTCTGCGTTAGCAGTCAGTGCCAACAGTGCAGTAGCGATAAGTGTAAAAAACTTCTTCATAAATTTTCGTTGTTTATAGGTTAATAATAAAAATGATTTGTTTTCTTGGCACAAATGTAGTAATAAAATAATGTACGCAGTGAAAGGTTTTGTTCAAAAGCGTACATTTAGATACATCATGAGCATTATCATAGCTTCTGCATGAAAAGTTTTAGAGAATTTTGCAAACAAACCTCATAAGGTCACTAAAACGCTCGGAAGGCGCATAAACACTGGAATGAGCATAGTGACCTATTTTTGAAACAGGTCACTTAGAGGTCACTTGACATCTCATCTTGAGGAGTTAAAGAAGTTAAAGGAGTTAGAGGAGTTAAAAATTTATGAAGTGACCTTTAAGTGACCTCTAAGTGACCTTTAAGTGACCTTTCTTGAAAAGAGGTCACTATCGTAAACCCGCATAAACACTGGGCTGAAGGGGTATATAGTGACCTATCTCGCAAAAAAAGAGCCTACCCCCAGCCCCTCCCTGCAGGGAAGGGGGATGGATTAGTATAGGAATCAACATTCCCTTCCCTTTAGGGGAGGGTTAGGGAGAGGCTTTGCTTCAATATGCTCCGGCATTACTTTAACAACTTCTAGCTATGCTTCTACACGTAGAAGTAATGCCTCTGCACGTAGAAGCAGCCCCTCTGCATGCAGAAGCAATGCCTCTGCATGCGGAAGTAATGCTTCTGCAGGTAGTCGCAAAAAAAAATCTCCGCCATGCTCGCGCTTGACGGAGAGTTATGATAATATCTACTATTCTATTGTATAAATAGTCTTGGCTTTGCGACCCTCACGGGTGGCTTACCTAACAAACATTGAAAAAACTATTTACTCTTTGGTGAGATGCAGCGGTTATCAGCCCCTGCATCCCTATTGTTAATGTTTTATGGTTTACTCTTCATCAAATTCGATGTCCAAACTCTCAGCGCTGTTAGCACTACCGTCTTCGCCCACAGGTAACGATGACATAACCATTTGGAAAGCTTTTATCTTAATAGCCTTAATAGAAGGCTCAATATATTCTTTTTTCATTTTTTTATTAGTATTGGCCCCTCTCTGTCGCTTTGCGACATCTCCCCCAAAGGGGAGAAAGATTAGGGATTCGTTAATTATTCATTTTGCTTATAGGTAACCCCTCTCCCTCCCATTTGGGGGAGGGTTAGGGGTAGGGGGCCTATTTTACCAACTGACCTGCTACGTTGTAGTTGCCAATGTAGAGCTTACCATTCTTGATAACCTTTACTGGAGCTGCGTTCTCAGCCTTAGCCTCAGCTACAGCTTCAACCGCTGTTGCCTCGTCATCGAATGCAATTGTCAGAGAGTTACCTCCTGTACCCTGTGCAACCTTCAAGTAAGCCTTGCCACTCTGCAGTGTGCCAGCATTTGCCTTATGGAACTGATCGCTTGCAACATAGTAGATGTCGTAGCCAGTGTAGCCATCATAAGCTGTAGTGCCGTCGCCTGCGATGAGTAGGTTGTCTGCAACTGCAGCGTCAGGGTCATCTGTAGTCTGAGGAACATAAACCGTAGCAGCCTCTGTCTTCTCTGTAGTGTAGATGATGATAGGCTCGTTAGCAGGCACTTTGTACACCTGAGTCAGTACAACTGCTGTTCCTGCTCCATTCAGTCCTGTTGCGATGTAAGCCTTAGCATCTGTTACGTTGGTGAAGTCCATCTTCTGGCTCGTCACACAAGTACCGTAGTTGCGATCTGCGAGAGTAGATACTGCTACTGCATCAACGTAGGTAACAACAATCTTGGTAAGGCGTGGGCTGCCTGTTAGCGTGAACGTTACAGAGTTCTTGCCTGCGTTGTTGGTCCAGGTCTGTGTTGCTCCAGAAGTAGAAATTTCTGTTCCGTCGTTGGCAGTAATAGCATCAGGCAATCTGTTGCTATCCTGATAGGTCAGTACAACATTCGTAACCAAAGCATTTGTTCCTGTTAAAGTAACGGTAAGGTCGCTGTTGCTAGGCCAGTCCTTGATAAATTTTTTTCCGTTGTCTATTGCGGTCGCATTAGTAGTCACAGCAATCGGGCTCTTAGTCCAAGAGGCAGCATTAGCACCATCTGCAGAATAGTCAAACGTCAAGTCAGTAACTTCCTCGTACCATACCTTAATCTCTGTAGCCATAATCTGCGTTTGCTTGCCTGATGTGACGTTGCTATTGTCAAAGGTAAACACGATGCTGCTAGTTGCATTCATGTCATTGCCCTCGCCTGAGTCGTAAGTGGCAGTTGTCTTCGTTGTCTCACCATTATCTAACGGGAAGATTACGTCGGGTGACGTGTTATAATCCGCACCGTCAACAGATACTTTCGACAGCGAAATAGTGTTTCCCGATTCCGTATTGTTGGTGTAGGCGGTCAAACTTACGCGGCTAACCTTATAGCCTTCATTAACTGACAAAGTTACAGTATTGCTGTTGGTTCCTGTGCGCAACTTCCAGACATTGCCACTAGTCTGACCGATATCTTGTGCATTAGCCTTTGCCATACTTACAGACTTATAGATATGCATCGTGTTAGCCTCTAAGCTGGCGCTTGACACCTGCCAGGGAATCAGTGTCTCAGGAGAAGATGTTGCTGGAGCCACATTCAGTCCGTTCAAGTAAGCAGCACTCTGTGTCCAGCCCGACTTAGTCGCTCTCAATGTTAATTTGTTAGCACTTTCATCTACACCATTACCGACCAAATAGAAAGGTGTGCCAGAGGTACAAGAAATATAACTACCACTACCCATCTTATATTCCAAAGTAGCATTTTCGTCTTCGCAATATGGCGTAATAGTATATCCACCGTTCACATAGTCATATGATGCAACTGTCAACGTAGGTGTCGGCACTGTCGCTTTGGCAGGAACCACAAACTCCGTCTCGTCAGAATTGGAATAGGTGGGAGTAGCATCGTATGCGTAAGCCTTTACGTATGTGCCAGGAAGAGCAGTGAAAGTGGTGCTATAGTCAGCATAGCCGCCATACTCGTCTCCAGCACTCGCCTTTGTAGCATATTTCAGGCTTGCGCCTGTCTCACCTGTAATGGTGATAGTCCAATTGGTACCATCCCAGCCAGAAGCAGAAATCTCAGGAGCATCCCACTTGGTCTTGGGGGCTGTCTCCTCGAAGACAATATTAGTGGTAATAGCTGTACCATCGCTATAAATCCAACAGGTAGCACCTGAAGCTATATCAGCTTCCATTGTGAAAGGACTGCTAGAACTACCATTATTTTTAGTATCCAGCATTCCGTCTTCAGCAGTTTTTGCATTAAATGCTGTACCAATATACATATTCTTTGAAGCGTTGCCCGTGTAGCCAGTAACTGTCACGTGCCCCGCACATGGTGCTACAAAGTATATCAATCGTTGATTGATTTTCACGTCGGCTACTGTTCCTGTGCCAGATGAGCCGTTAAACCTAACACCATCAGTGTTAATCTTGTCGCTAGAGTTATTTGCCAACTGAACTATCAAGTCGACGGTATTACTCCCGTTAGCATCAGTTGCAGTGTACGATGCCGTAGGGATGGTGTTCACCGTACCTAAAATTTCAGTTGTTTGTAGCGTTTTAAGATTCCATGTGTAGGATTGCAATGCCCACGCCCCACTGCAAATCGTCAGCAGAAGCATGATTAAAGATAAAATTTTTTTCATATTTGTAATAGTTTAATGAATGATAAAATGTTTTGGTGCAAAATTATTAAATAGAAGTGACTGCACACTTTCGATTATGTACAATCACTTCTGTTTTTGTTCAGTAGATGCGGAATATCGTTAGAATGCCAATATCCAACGATAATATCGGGAATTCTTGCGCATATCGAGGGAAGTGAAGAGCTTGTCGGCTGTGGTGCCGTCAGCGGTGAAGCCCCACATAGTCTCATGACCACGCAGGTTGCTTGACCAGTATGGCACGGAGAGCTTTGAGCTGATGCCGAGTGCTGTGCCGCCTGCTGCGCTGATAGATGCCTCGATGGCGGTGAGGTCGCTGTTCTTCATATCCACCCATGCTGCGAGTGAAGGTACATACCATGCGGAGCAGAGCGCTGTGGGCACTGGTGCTGCCTCTTGCTGTGCCTGATAGACACCCTTGAATACGGTGGCGAAATTCTTCTGTGAGTCGTCAGTAATCTTTGGTGCGTTTGACCTGCTGATAACGTCAGGCACCTGAGCCCAGTTAAGGGTGTTTCTATGACCAATTTCCTCCAATTCATCGATAACAATCTTGCTTGCTGAGGCATTGTTGCTTATAAGATGGTTGAGAGAGAAATTGGTGTACCACGTCTTCCAGCCTGCACTGTTCTGGGCACTGGTGAGGGCTGTGGTGGTAGGGTCATCAGCATTGATGGCTGGAGCCCATGTGTTCTGTGTCTTGGTGAGTCCCACCACCATAGCGTGGCTCCAACGTGCATCGGCAGCAACGAGAGGCTCTGCGGTACCCACCTTATATACTACTCCGAGTACGGCAGCCTTCTGCTCGTCACTGAGCGAAGTGCCCTTTGCCAGCAGGGTGCCATCGTTCATATAGAAATCGCCTGCCTGCAGGGTCCATGGGATGAGTGTTACACCACCTTCGATTTTCTCCACATGATAGTTGCCAGAGCCTATCTCGTCTATCCCTGTGACCTTAGCCTGGGCATCAGCGCCATTATTCTTGTAGGCTATGGAAATATCACTTGTGGTGAGAGGATTGACCAGATAGCGGTATTGCTGTGTGGCATCATCGAGCGAAGGGAAGATTTTTTCGTCGCCGAGCGTGAAGGAAGCATCTGTAGCCTCAGACACTACATAGGTGGGCAGACCATCGTTGGAGAAGGTGTAGGAACGGTTAGGCAGTTCCATACACACCATTGCCATATCATGGTGCATGAGCACACTGACAGTGCGGCTGGTAGCATCGACTGTGGCAGCATAGGATGTCATGAGGTCGCTTGCCTCGTATGACACAGCATCAGACTGGTCCACCTGTGGCTGGAAAGCATCGATATATGTCTGGAAGGGGGAGTCGAGCGTAGTGTCAAACTCCACCGCCTCAGCGTATGGGTAATAAGCATAGAACTGAGCATCGGCATAGGTGGCATAATCGAAGGACTCATCGGCAGTCCAGTAGCCATAGGAGTTATAGGTTATCTTGATATTCTCACCTACCACCTTGCCAGCCTTGACAATGAACACGCCTGCCTCGTCGCCCACCTCAAAGGAGGTTTGGAAATTCTTGGTCGTAGCCTTGGAACCTACGCCAGAGGGCTGGTCGGACAGCTGAAACATAATGCCACCCGACTTGCTGACAGCATCTGAATAGGTGTCATCATTAGAGCAGCCTGCCAACAACAGGGAAAATGCTAACGAAAACGCAACTGATAGCGCTAACGAATATATATTGTACTTTTTCATAAACTTTATACTTTATACTCTATACATTATACTCTATACTATATACATTATACTATATACTACGTAAAAGCCCTACTTTTCCTGCCAGTCAACAGTTCCTGACGGAACGAGTTCTATGGTTGTCATACCATCCTTTATGTTCACATTGTATGTGGTGGTCTGGGCAGCGGTGAGTGCAAGAGCCTGACTCTCATTGAGCACAAAGGAGTAGGTGCGCTTCTGTCCGAACAACATCAGGGTTACTGCCTGTTCGCTGATATTCACCGTCTGAGGAAGGAGCTTGAGGTCAATCTGCGTAATGGCTGAGCCAGAGTCAATGATGTCTTTCTGACTTGCCAGAGCGATACTAAGGTCGTAGGTATTGACTACACCATCGGTATATGCTCCTGAGAGTATCCACTTGCTGATGACATCGTCAGTAGCAGTGATGTTGATCTTCAGGTTGGCAAGCACACGCTCGAAGGTGAGGTTTACAGCACCACCGTTGTTGATATTGACACCATCAGTCTTGGCAAAGAGATAGTCGGTGATGGAGGCTTGATCCTGCGTATCAATCTCAAACACAGGCTCTGCAGCGTCAGTGCCTATGAACGGCCAGTAAGCCACTACGGAGCAATCACCTTTTATATATATAGGCACTCCAGTCTCAGCTGAGAATGTCTTGGCATCCTCAGCGCAAAGGAAGGAACGATTCTGTGCGGTGAGGTCATAGTAAGACACTGACACACCTATCTTGTCATTGGCACTCCATGAGCGGTCAGAGGCTGTCTGACCCATCTGTGCCGTCAATGATGCCAGAGGCACACCCGCACCGTCTTTATTGACGTGACCACCAAGGTAGTCTTCGTTGCTGCATGCCCCTAATGTGGCTGCTATTGCTAATATTGCTATCGTTATCTTTTTCATAAACTTTAAACTTTAAACCTTAAACTTTAAACTTTAAACTAGGATACCACATTAGTATCCGTCATTTTGTGTGTAAAGTCCGTCACGCACCTGCATCTGTGAGAGAGGTATGGGGTAATAGCGACCATTGACAGTCACCTGGTTGGCATAAACGCTGTACTTAGGTGAGTGGTTGCGGTCGCAGTTTTCGCGATAATACTCAAACTTCGCCTTTATGTCATTCACGAAAGTCTTATTGCGCACCTCATCAAACCAGCGGTGGCCTTCGCCCAGCAACTCTATGCGGCGCTCTTCCATAACATACTGCTGGAAGCGGCTCTCAGAGAGACTTGATGGATAGCTGTAGTCCATCGCCCTGCTATGGATAAGGTTAAGCAGGGGCAGACCTTCAGCCTTGCCTACACACTCAGCATAGAGCAACATAACATCCTCAAGTCGCAGGATGGGGAAATTCTGTGGCCAATAGGTGCGGTCAACTATCTGGTCGTCCATATCAGCATAGCCGTATGTGGAGCGCTTTACCTTATGCTCGAAGAACTTAGGCATGAAGGCATCGCCGTCACTGGCTATGATGTCATCATCAGAGCTGCTGCTCTCAGGTATGAGGTTGATGGAATTAGGATAGCGCTTGTCAAGTGGTATGCCTTCTTCGTCAACATTGTCAGCCCCAACGAAATGGTTTGCTACGAAGCTACGCTCCACGTAGGCATGAGGACCTACTACGAGGTTGGCATTACAGAACTTGGTTTTGCTTGACTCCGACTTATGTGTAAGTGGTGTCATAGGGTTGCCCTGATTCTTTGAGCAAGCATACTGTATCTCGAAGATGAAGTACCTGTTGTCATTCTCATGAAACCACATATTGTTCCACTCGTCGGCATCGAGTGCCCAGTATTTGCTTGGCGTAGCACCAGCTACTACATTGCCGCCGCTGAGCAGTCCCACAGTGGTGAGCACCTTGCCAAGATATTCCTTTGCCTTATCCTTAGCCGTAGCGTCATAAAGCGGATAGCCTGCCATCTGCATATACACCTTGCCAAGCAATGCCTGAGCAGCAGTCTTGGTGGCACGCTCAGCGCGTGTGGCACCTGTGTAGTCTTTAGCCTCGTCAGCAAGGTTTTCCTCAGCGTAGGTGAGGTCTTCCACTATCTGCTCATACACCTGAGCTGGTTCGCTCTGCTTGAGATTGAATGCCTCTTCTACAGTCAGCTCCTGGGTTGACACTGGCACCCTGCCGAAGTAACGTACGAGGTCGAAGTAAGCCAGCGCACGCAGGAAGCGAGCCTCAGCAGAATACTGCGTAGCTGTTCCCTCACGTGTGTATGAGATATTATTGACATTAGCCAACAGACCATTTGCTGCTGCTATGAGAGCATAGTGGTCTGCCCAGCAGTTATACACTATATTGTCATTCAGCAGACCAGTGGAATTAAACTGCGCACAATCAGCATACTCGTTCTTCTTTGACTCTGTGATGTTGAGCATATTGTCAGAACGGTTTTCAGACATGGCGAAGTAATATGTTGAGAAGGGTTTGAGGCATCCATACACACCAATGAGAGCACGATCCATATTGCCCTGGGTGGTATAGAAATTATTCTTCATCAACGAACTCTGTGATTCGGTAGTGAGTGTATCCTGACAGCCTGTAATGAGGACAGCCATAACAATCACTGCCATTACCTTGTATATTGAACTTATCTTTTTCATATACCTTATACTTTATACTTTATACTCTATACTCTATAATCAGAATGCTACTTGTAATCCAAGAGAGAACGTGCGAGCTGATGGGTAAGCACCATAGTCGTACGTCTTTATCTGCGAACCAGAGTTGTTAGACTCAGGAGAGTAGCCTCCGTCATACTTGTCAATCATGAAGAGGTTCTCGGCAGATGCCGTAATGCGCAGCATGCTGATGAATGCCGACTTCTTGAAATTGAAGCGATAACCAATGGTGATATTCTTCAGTTTGAGGAAGTCAGTAGAATACAGCCAGCGTGTAGAGAACTGCTCGGCATTGTTGCTTGATGCATTAGGCACTATGCCATTGCCAGGGGCGTTCTCGCTGAACCACTGCTCTGTCCATCGCTCCAGGCGGTTGATGCTGGTGCCCTGCGACTGCATGTCGATGGCACGTCCGAGTGCCGACCATATCTTGCCTCCCAACTGTGCGGTGAAGAGGATGGAAGCATCCCAGTTCTTCCACTTGAAGCTGTTAGTGAGACCAAAGGTCCATGATGCCTGTGGTTTGCCACAGTAGGTGCGGTCGTTCTCGTCGATGATACCATCGCCGTTCACGTCGCGGAAGCGAACATCGCCCACCTGAGAGGTAGATTCCGTAGGATAGCGTACGAGGTCTTCTTCTGTCTCATACACACCATCGGCTATGTAGAGGTAGTACTCGCCGATAGGATGACCCACCTCTATTATCTGTGTGGCATTGTCGTAGCCAGTATATATGGCAGAGTTGTTGCCGAGGTCAGTCACCTTGTTGGTAGAATAACCCACTGAAGCCTTTGTCTGCCATTTCAGTTTGCCTGTCAGGTTCTCTGTCTTCAGCTCCATCTCCACACCCTGTGTGCGTATGTTACCTATATTAGAGTATGCATTCTTATAACCTACAACAGCAGGCACTGTCTGCAGGTAGAGCATATCAGAAATGGTCTTTACGTAGTAGTCGATGGCGAAACTGATGCGGTTGCGCAGGAACGACATGTCAACACCAAAGTTCCATGACTTGGTCTTCTGCCATCCGAGGTCAGGATTACTGCTTGTAGAGGGTACATAACCAGTGGTCACCGTACCGCCTGTGCTGTAGTATGAAGCTGCCATCAGGGCATCAGCAGAATTGGCAGGGATGGAGTTGGTACCGTTGGAACCGTATGACACACGCACCTTAGCCTGGTTCATAGCCCATGAAGGATTCCAGAACTTCTCGTTAGAAATGCGCCATGCTGCTGAGATAGCAGGGAAGGTACCCCACTTGCGATCAGCTCCGAAACGTGATGAACCATCGCGACGTAGAGAGGCATTGACCAGATAACGATTGTCATATCCGTATTCAGCACGAGCGAAATAAGATATCAGCTGATCGTCAGTGGCTATCGTAGTAGTAAAGGTGGTTGGCTGCACATCGTTGATGGTCCAACCCTGTATGGTGTTGCCAGGGAACTGCGTTGCTCCGAGGTTATATGACGTAGAGTACTTAGTTGACTCCAACGACCAACCAGCCACTACATTCAGGTTATGCTTGCGAGCAAAGGTGTGCTTGTAGGTAGTGGTAGCCTGCAACAGGTATTTGTGAGAGCGGTTGCCATTCCATGTTGATGAAGCATAGTAGCCCTCACCCGAACCCCATGAACGGTTTGCCGATGACGGAGTGAATATCCTACGTTCGCGATTGTTATATATCCATGAACCCAGCACCTCGGCGTTCCAGTCCTTCTGTATTTCGTAGTTGGCTTTGAGACTGGTGACAACGCGTATCTGCTCATCGCGATAGCTGCGCTGTTCCATTGTGGCTACAGGTGAAACGGTGGAGCCTGCATAGATATAACGTGTATATGGTTCAGCTGCAGTGTATAGTCCAGCCTCATTCTCTGTTATAGGAACGAGTGACAGTGCCTGCATGGCTGTATTGTCCTTACCATCAACGTTACCACCTGTGGTGACGGTATATTGCGGAGCTACGTCGAGTGTGAGTTTCAGTTTGTTCTTTATCGTTGTCTCGCCAGAGAGTTTTGCATTCAGGCGCTTGAAACCAGTGTTGATGACTATACCATCCTGATTGGTGTAAGAGGCTGAAGCACGATAGTTGCTCGTACTGTTGCCCTGCGAGATGGAGAAGTTGTAGTTCTGTGAGAAAGCCGTCTGGAACATCGCCTTCTGCCAGTCAACGAGGTTGAGACCTCCATAGCCCGCCATAGCCCAGCGAGGGTCGTTGACGTAGCCAGTACCAGCACTGCCCACTACAGCTATCTGCTCTGCGTAAGTGTCACCCACCTGTGCACCCAGACCGCTATAATTGGCAACGTAGTTGGCATAGTTAGCGCGTGTGCGCCATGCCATCCACTGCTCACTTGACATTATCTTGGCATAACGCTCTGGAGATGATATGGAGAAGTTGACTGAAGCATTGACGCGTGTCTTGCTATCATTGTTTGCTTTCTTTGAGGTGATGAGGATTACACCATTAGCTCCTCGTGAACCGTAAATAGCTGATGATGATGCATCCTTGAGCACATCGATAGACTCTATGTCGTGCGGATTGAGCTGCTGCAAGTCGAAATCGTCGTCCATAGGCACGCCGTCAACAACATACAAAGGATTAGAAGAGGCATCCTCGTTGATGGAGGTAGCGCCACGCACCTTAATCTGTACTCCTGAACCAGGAGCACCAGAGGTGGACTGCACATCAACACCAGCCAGCTCGCCCTGCAGAGCCTGACCTATATTTGCCACAGGACGGTCAGCAAGGTCGTCGCCCTTCACCTGAGCGATGGCATTGGTAATATCACCTTTCTTCACTGAACCATAACCTATGGCTACAACCTCGTTAAGCAACTGAGCATCATCAGAGAGCTGTGCGTTAGCCTTGCCATTCTTTACAGGTACCGTCATGGTGTTATATCCCACGTATGATATCTCTATAGCCTTGGCAGAGGTCTTCAGTGTATAGTTTCCGTCAATATCGGTAACTGTTCCCTGCTGTGTTCCCACACCCTTGACAGTGGCACCTATGAGAGGTTCGCCACTGGTATCGGTGACAGTTCCCTTCACTACGTTTTGCGCGTATGATAATACGGCAAACATTATAAGGATACTTATTGTTATTATCTTTTTCATATCTCTAATGCGTTTTTATTCTGCTACAATATTAAGATCTTGCCAATAAGGTGCTGCCTTGTAAGCATCTACACTTGAAGCGGGCACATGCACTGTAGGAACAGCACGGGGTGAACTGTCAGTAGTGAACAATGGTCCCTCCAACACTGGAGGCTCACTGGCGTCAATATAGTAATCTACAATGTGTGAGAAGGTCTCCTCAGGTTTGCTGGCATCGCCATTATAACTATGACCAAAGGCGTATGCACCTATCTTGGTCACAGTAGCAGGTATGCGCACTGACGTGAGCGAGGCATTGGTACAATAGAAGAAAGCTCTTTCACCTATGCTCTGCACACCCTCAGGAATGGTGATTGATGCCAGTTTAGTGCAGTAGTAGAATGCCATCTTGCCGATAGAAGTCAAATCACCATGCAGCATGCTGGTATTACGAAGCGATGAACAGCGTGCGAAGCAAGCCGATGGTATCTGTGTCACAGCCGACGGAATGTTAACAGTAGCAAGGTTGCTACACATGGTAAACGCTCCCTCGCCTATTGAGGTGACTGTTTCAGGAATGCTGACAGTCTTCATCTTCCAGCATCCCATAAACGCCTCCTGCCCTATGGCAGTTACACTGTATTCCTTTCCATCAGCAACTGACGTCACTACCTCAGGTATGAAACGCTCTCCCCAACAATATGGTACACGTATCGTGGTACTTGATTCCGATGCCCTGTGCAAAGGATTTGTTGGGTCGTAAGTGACAGATGCCGTACCATCGAGATTGTCAATAAACCACATCAGTGAGTCTTTGTCGTCTGTCTGTACGTATGCCTGGAAGCGATTTGCAGTAAGTGTGCTGAGGTCACCCTTTGTCAGACCGTCATCATCACAACTCACTACAGCACCTGCACCAAGCAGCAACAGTCCAAAGACTTTCAGCATTGATTTTTTCATAGGTTTTTGTTTTGTGAATTAGTTATTACATTATTATTTATTATTTCTTCCTTATAATATTGTGCACTGGCCACGGCCATGTCTTTTCTCCGCCTGCGAGCCAGAATGAGAGGTGTGGTGGCTGATTGTATGAAATATTCTGCCAAGCCACTGACACCCTATACTGCGGGTCGTCCATCAAGGTGTACAGTCTGTAGTCAGTAGGTATGGTGGTGGAATAAACCCTCAAAACATCGGCTCTGCCTTTCACACGACTTATGATTTCCTCGCGCCAGTCGCCAAAGAGGTCCGCCTGCAGGAATGGTACCATCTTAGTGCCATTGGACTGTTCACAACCCGTCATGTCCTTTAACAATTTCAACTCGTTCTTATCCCAATCCCACTTATATAAGTTCTTGGCATATAGCTCATCGAGCAGGTCACCATCCCAATAGGTACGGAATGACATGTGTTTCGGCTTAGTGTCTGAAATCTTTTTGCCCTTGCAATTATACAGACCATCACTGAAGTAGCTCCAGCACTCATGGCCTTTTGATGTGGGGTCGATATCGGCTGCTATGCCCTTACCGTTATCTTCTGTTGCAGGCACCTTCCACAATACCTCACCCGTCAAGGCATCATGCATCTCCATACCTGCCGTAGGCCATATCTCAGGTTCCTCGTGCACCTCCAGCACCTGCAAACCCTTACGCGTGGGGTCGAGTACTCCAAGGTGCATCGCATCACCATGAAGGAGGTTGGTGTTATACATCACCCTGCCGTCATCGTCTATGGCACAATTAGCGTGAACAATCTCATCCTTACCATCAAAGTCAATATCGCCTACGGAAATGTTATGGTTGCCTGCGCCCCAGATGCCTTCGCCTGGTTTGTCACTCATAACCTCCCACTGCTTAGTCAGGGTCTTACCGTCAAAATAGTATGCTGCCACAGCAGACTTCATGTAATATCCACGTGCATTGATAATGCTGGGGTGCACACCATCAAGATATGCCACAGCCGCAAGGAAACGGTCGGCACGGTTGCCGTAGTTGTCGCCCCATGTGTTAACGTCGCCACGCTCAGGTGTGTAAGGGCAAGAACATATCTCTGCACCATCGATGCCACGAAATACTGTCAGGTATTCAGGACCCGTCTTCATAAATCCATTACGCTTGCGGTTTTCCTCCATCGTAATGCGATAGTCAGCCTTTGGATCATCGCCGTTCAGAAGAACATATTTGCCCTTTCCATCGCGAGTTCCTGGAGCCGTACGCATCACCACCTCCGACTTACCGTCGCCATCAAAGTCATAAACCAATATCATGGTATAGTGGTCGCCAGCACGCACATTCTGTCCCATATAGATGCGCCACAACATGGTGCCGTCCATCTTATAGGCATCAATAATCTGTTCGCCAGACATTCCTATGCGTCCATTGTCATAACTGGCTGGTGTAGGATTCCATTTTACCACGATGTCATACTCGCCATCTCCGTCAAGGTCGCCCACAGCACCCTCGCCTGGCTCATACTTATAAGGGTCGCCATCAGGAAAATCTATGCCGTGCTTGTCATTTCTGAATACTGCGCAAGGAGGTGTCTTGCCTGGCTGTGGACGTTGCAGGGGTATCTCGAAATAGTCCATCATCTGCGGACGCATCTCGTATGAGAAGTCCACCTCCTGGCCGTTTTCCACCTTGCGAACCTGATAAAGATCCTTCATCGACCCACCAGCGTCAATCACGTTGGTGGCAGCCTTAGCCGAAACTTTCTTCCACAGTTTGCCATTCTTATACACATTGAATGCTGCGTCCTTTTCATTGCTACGTAAACGCCAGCCTACGAATATGCCCTCATCTGAACGGGCTACATACAAACCACGGTCAAGCCACTCAGCCTGACGCTGTGCATAAACCTCGTCTGCTGCAAGCGAGAGCAACAGAATGAATAGAACAAAAAGTTGTTTGATGTTCATATAGAATGTAGGTTTGTTGTTGTGATATATATTTTTTGCAAATTTATACATTCTTTATATAAGTACAGGTAAGCATAATATACAAAAACGTTCAATTTCATTCGAACCTATCGCTTTTTATGGCTCATGATGTGTTGAAAATCCTCCGCGTACAAAACCATATTCTTACGTACATTATTTTATTTCAGCTATACAAATTTTGCACTACCTTTGCATCGTATAAAGTTAGTAAATAGTTTTTTTCATTAAAAAGTTAGTAAATTTGGTTAGCAAATTAGGTGCAGGCGTGCATCAGAAAAAAAAAGAGATAAGCGTCACTTTGAACTGTTAAGTTCGCTGTGACGCTTATCCCTTTTTGTGGGGTTAACTTATTTACCTATTACATCGCAGTAACATTGAATCCGCCATCGACTACGGCAACAGTGCCAGTGACGAACTTGGCTGCATCAGACATCAGATAGTGGATGGTGCCGCAGAGTTCCTCTGGCTCACCCATACGTGAGAATGGGGTCTGGCGTATCACGTCATTGCCGCGCTTGGTGTAGCTGCCATCAGGATTGGTGAGCAGGGTGCGGTTTTGTTCTGTTATGAAGAAACCTGGCGCTATGGCGTTGACGCGTATGCCCTCACCAAACTTACGGGCTGCCTCCTGAGCCATCCATCCTGTGAAGCTGTTGATGCCTGCCTTGGCAGCACTGTAGCCACACACACGGGTGATGGGGCGGAAGGCTGACATTGACGAGAAATTGATTATGCTGCCCTTGCCCTGCTTAACCATTGGCTTGAGGAATACCTGAGTTGGTATTACGGTGCCTGTGAGGTTGAGGTTGAGGACGGTCTGGAACTGATCAGGCGCCAGGTCAAAGAAATTCTGGTCTGGTCCGATGGTAGCACCAGGCATATTACCTCCTGCGGCATTGAGCAGGGTGTCGACCTTGCCATACTTAGTGACGATATAGTCGCATGCCTGTTGCATCTGCTCAGCGTTCATCACGTCCATCTTGACAAACTCACACACTCCGCCAGCAGCGGTGATATCCTTGGCTATCTCTTCGCCTACGCTCTCTTTTCTGCCACCGATTATCACTTTTGCACCTTCAAGTGCAAGATATTTTGCTATGCAGCGACCCAGAATGCCTGTGCCGCCAGTGATGACTACTACGTAGTCCTTAATGTTGAATAAGTTGTTCATATTAATCAAAGAAGCCTGGTTGATGATACTTAATGTCTAATTCCTTATCCACTGCGGCAAGAATGCCCTGCACCTGTGCCAGTCCGAACATACGTCCGAGGAATGAATAGCCAGCATTGTAGCCCTTCGTCTCGTCGCCCAGCATGGTCATGCCATGATCCACTCGCATAGGCAGGCGGAATGGACGCTTGCTGGTCTTCTGGCGCTCACGTTCCTCAGTCTCGAATATGCGAGCCAGTTCAACGAGGTCTGCCCTACCCCCCAGATGACTTGCCTCAGTGAAGTTGCCATTATCAAATATATGACATGAGCGCATGTGCACGAAGTGAGTGCGTGAGTGATATTTCTGTGCCAGTGCGGTGATGTCGTTATGACCACCAGCAGACAGACTGCCTGCGCAGAATGTCAGTCCGTTGTGTGGGTTAGGCACAGCATTGAGGAACCACTCTATGTCAGCATCGCTGTTCACTATGCGTGGCATGCCGAGTATGGGGAATGGTGGGTCATCAGGGTGCACACACATGTCGATGTCATACTCGTCACATATAGGCATGATAGCCTCAAGCCAGTATTTCATGTTCTCACGCAGCTGCTGCTGGTCAATGCCCTCATAGAGTGCCAGCAGTTTGCGGAACAGCACGAGAGGCTCATTGTCGCCCTCCTTGAAATTGCCTGCTACGAAACCCTGCGTCTTAATCACTATGGTGTCAATAAGCTCAAAGTCCTTCTCAGGTGTCATCTGCTTACGTATTGCCTCCACTTCAGCCATCAGGTCGCGTCCCTTCAGAGCTTTAGAGGCATTAGAGCCATTGCCTGCCTGAATAGCCTTCCACTCTTCGAGTGCTCCCTCACGCTTCAGCAGGTAGATATCGAAATAGGCAAACTCAGCCCAGTCGAAATAGAGGTTTGTGGAACCATTGGGATTGTCATGGAATATCTCCGTACGCGCCCAGTCGAGCACAGGCATAAAATTGTAGCACACGCAGTGGAGGCCTTCCTTGCCCAGGTTGGCAAGTGACTCTTTATACACTTCTATCTGCTCATCGCGGTCAGCACCACCATATTTAATAGTCTCAGTGACGGGCAGTGACTCTACCACGCTCCACTTCATGCCGTAGCTTTCGATATACTCCTTCAGGTCACGAATCTTCTCACGTGACCACACCTCGCCGAGGGGTTCATCATACAGGGCCGTTACTATGCCCTCTACACCAAGTTGTTTCAGCATGGCAAGCGTAATCTTATCCTTCTTGCCAAACCATCGCCATGTTCTTTCCATTTTGTTATTGTTATTTATTAAACTATAGTTTGCTTTATGCTTGACATCATTGTTCGCATATTGTTGTTTTGAAAAAAAGCGGCAGACAATCACTTGCCTGCCGTTTCTCTTCCGTCCGTAATGTTTTCTTGTACAACATTCCCAGTCATTACAAACGACAGATACAAACTAATTACTAACTAATGATGAAAAAACTTTTTACTCATTTCTGCATGCAAAGTTAATAATATATCCTATTGTACAGATGAAGATTTTGTACATTTTATTATCATTTCGTGCAAAATATCACCATTTCACCGTTTTCCCCCATTCCTTGAAGTGTCTGTTGTGTCTCTTTCGTTTCATAGGTTTTTCGTTATTACTATTATTTTAGATACTTCGCCAATGACGAGTTAGCATCCTTCAGTGCCTTAGCCAAACTCTGGGCATTGCTCCTGTACCACCACATCTCGCATCCGGGCGAACTGGGGTCTATGTCGGCTATCATGGCGCGTCCCGTGTCGTTGTCCGCATCGGCATCCTGCCTCCATATGGTAGCTCCCGTCAGCAGCATTCGTACCACTGCCATAGCTCCACAGACAGTGCTGGTAGCTTTCCTGCGTAATATCCTTGGGGAAATCACTCATGGGCACCCTGCCGTCAGTGTTCGACTGTCCTGCCACGATAAATACTGGTGCAGGCTCTGCTGCTAAGACAGCGATGTCCATGAGCGTCAAGCCCATGAACATCATTGTTAATCTCTTGATAGTAATCATTTCTCTTACCTCTTACTTCAAACTTCTTACCTCTTATTAGTCGCCATCAGGCTTTATAACATCATTTTTTACAGAGCGATACCAGACAAATTTATCAGGGTCATCAGGTTTCTGGGGACTATAGTCCTTAAAGTCTGGCTTTAAGCTACTAACAAACGGCAATTTATTCTGCTTCATTCCCATGATAACCATCTTGGCAACCTCGTAAGCTCCGTAAGGATTAAAGTGGGTACGATCGGCAAGTTCTTTCTCCTGATTAGGGAAAGAACCTTTAGCATAATAGCAAAGAGCCTTCTTAGAGCCCTCATAACCCAATGAAACGAAAAATTCTTTTGTCATCTCATTAAGATCAATGATTGGCACATTCTCACGCTCAGCCACTGCCTTCATCGCTGCAGGAAAATCACCGTGTGAATTTACCAATGTCTTCATATCCTCATCGAATGTTCGTCGTTGCGTAGGTGTACAAAAAACTATATTTCCTCCATTAGCACGAACACGGTCAACAAAAATTTTCAAATTATAGCTGTAGTGATACCATGGTCCGTCACCAGGTTTCTTCTCCTTTTCATCGTTATGACCAAACTCAACAAACACCCAATCGCCTTTCTTCATCATAGTAAGAATCTTGTCAAGTCGTTTACTTCCGAGAAAAGTTCTTGCAGTGAGTCCACTCTCGCCATGGTTGGAGATAGCGACACTGGTATCGAACCAGCGGGGAATCATCTGTCCCCATGAGGCGTAGGGCTCGTTGTTCTGGTCGACGACGGTACTGTTGCCACAAAGGAAGATAGTGGTAACATCAGCTGGAGCAGGTTCTATCTTGATGCTGCTAACCGTAGGTGCTGAACCATTAAACTCAAGGGTGAGGCGATCGTCCCAGTCAAGGTACTCTTTCTCACGTTCCTTGATGCTGACCTTATTTTTATTGTCAATGCGTGGTGAACGCTTGTTGACAATAAATTCCACTGTTTTCAGCTCACCCTTCTTGGTGGCTGTCTCTTCAACGAACAGACGGCGTGACTCAGCACGCACCACGGTGTTGCCAGCCTGTTTCTTAGAGCCCAACACCACTGTAACTTTATAGTTGCCGTCATCCACCTTCTGTGAGAAGTAGAATGGCTGCATCTTACCATTAGGTGCCTCGACAACATCATAGCCGTAGCCTGCTTCATCGGAATATACTGGCTGTGACTTTGTCATGTCATACTCAAAGGTCTGTTGTGTCTCTGCCATAGCGGTCAACGTGGCCATAACAGCAAATAAAAGCATTGTCTTTCGTTTCATAGGTTTTCGTTTTATTTCGTTATTACGTTATTTCGGCATTTCGACTACTTCAAATACTTCGCCAATGATGAGTTAGCATCCTTCAGTGCCTTAGCCAAACTCTGAGCATTCTGCTGTGCCCCCTTCTTAGCGGTATGGGTGCGGTCAGGCATGAAGTATTCCTTGGTAGCCTCTTCACCAATGCCGTCATAGTAGTCGGCAGCCACATTGTGAAGGTCAATAAACTCCACACCCGTCTCAGCAGCAACATCACGATACCACTTGCCGAGGTCCGTCATGCGGCGCTCTATCTTACCATCCTTCCAACGATTGCGCGGAGTGAGTGATACGAGGATAGGTGTGGCACCCTTCTCGCGAACGTCATCAATGAATTTCTTCAGATACCAGCCAAAGGAATAGACCAGTTCATATTTGCCCGTTCCTTCCATCTTATATACCTTACATGTGTCCTTGGAGTCGCGAATAGTACCACGATAAGGCTTCTTGTCAGTTGGTGCCTGGTCGTTATGTCCAAACTCAATGATGACATAGTCGCCAGGCTGGAGAGAGTTATAGACCTTCTCCCAGCGTCCCTCGTTAAGGAAAGAGCGTGTGCTGCGACCAGCCTTCGCACAGTTTGCCACCACTATCTTGTCAGCATCAAACACAGTATATGCCTGAGAGCCCCAGCCCCACATACCATCTTCCTTCTTGTCTTGGTTCTTTACGGTGCTGTCGCCAGTGATAAACACAACAGGTTTGCCATCCTGACGCTTCACCTTTTCCACTGGCAGTGCCACATCCTTCATCATAGCCTGCAGCGGAGCCAGTGCAGGGTCAGTGCTCTGTGCTATACCCTCAGCAGCCGAACGGGCATTCATCTCAGCACCAAAACGGCTGGTGTGAATCTTGTCCTTGTAGAACATATACTGTTTCTTCCAAGTACTGTATGAGTCCAGCTTCTGACCAGATATCTCGTTGAGGTCGATGAAGGGCACCTTCTCCTCCGCAGCTATCTGCTTAAGCCATTCGGTCTGCTTCTTTCGAACGGCCTTGCCCTGCTCATCGTAAGCATTGCGAGGGGTCAGCGACATCAGCACGGGGTTGGCACCCGCAGCACGTATCTCGCTGATATACTTGCGCATATAGCCGCCATAGGTGTAAACAGTTTCTTTGTCGCCTGTCTCCTTGATGGTTACATCCAATGTCTCGTTTCCCGTTCCTGGTATGCAGGCACGAGCCCTTCCGCTGTCGTATGGTCCGTTGTCATTATGTCCGAGTGACACTATCACCCAGTCGCCTGGTTTCAGTGCCTCACGAATGTCAGGCCACAACTTATTATAAAAGGTACGCGTGGACATACCACCCAGAGCCTGGTTCTCAACAGTTATCTTGTCGCTGTCAAAATACTTATCGGCAAAGAATCCCCATCCCCACTGACCGTTGTTGCCATTGCCCAGTGTGCCATTACGCATGGTACTGTCGCCGATGTAGAAAGCTACAGGGTTAGAGCCCTTGCGCGATGAGCCAGGTACAGGACGTGCCGTGTTTGCCTTGCTGATGCTGTCGCCAGTATTATCTACCACACCATTATCATCGGCAAGCGGACCAACCACCTTATTTTTTTGTGCCAAGGCAGCGGTGGAGAACACCAATGCCGTAAGGAGTATTATGGTTTTCAGTTTCATTGTTATTTTATTATTTTGACATTTCTAGTTATCGTTAACGTTAACGTTCCCGTTATTTCACTGGAATGACATGCATGCAAAGTTAATAATATATTTATTGTACAGATGAAAATTTTGTACATTTTTTTATCATCTCGTGCAAAATACCCCATGTAGGCAATTCCTACACGGGGTGTTTTTGTCAACTTTGTCAACTGAGTTTCCCGCTTTTTATGCTATAATTGTTAGTCTTTATTCTTTTGGTATCAGCTTGACGGCGGAGTTGAGTCCACTAGGCATTGGTTTCCAATCTGCATAGGTTGTTCTTTGGTAGTTGATGTCTACCATATTTATCTCTTTCATCTTTCGCCAAGGCACTTGTTTGCGGTCGAGGTCGCTGATGCGGTTGGCTGGCAGGTTGGTGACCTCAATGCGGAGTGTGTTCTTACCTTTCTTCAGAGCATCGCCACAATCGAGGATGAATGGTACTGCCCATGCACAGCCAATGAACTTATCATTGATATATACGCGAGCTGACTCACGCACATCGCCAAGGTCTATGAGCCACTGCTGCATTGCCTGCTTGGCTGAGAGGCGGAAGGTGGTGGTATAGACTCCAGTACCCATAGTGACAGCTGCCTCATGGCTGAGGCTCTCCCATGTCTGGGGTTTGGGAAGGGTGAAGGTTTCTTTCACCCTTGGTTCCTCGTCTATGAAAGAGAGCATCCAAGGGGATGAAATCTCTAGGGTTGGAGGTTGGAGGTTGGAAGTTGATGATTTTTTCTCAGTCTTTGGCAGGTTGCCTGGCTCATCAAATGTTTGGAGGATGATGGACTCACCACTGCGAAGAGAGATTTTCCAGCTATAGTCGTCGAGAGTTTCGACTGGGGTGATGGCACCCGTCATGGGGTTGAACCACAGTGCCTCAACGCTCTTGCCTGTAGCAAGGTCGAAGCCTCCGCAGATATCATTTGGTGTGAGGTTGGCGATGAAATAGTGGTGTCCCTTATCGTTCTGACGACGTATGACACGCAAGCCATAGTCTGTGCGCAAGGGCTCAGCTTTGGCATATTTCGCCATCGCCGTAGCGTCCTCACCATATATTATATCAGGTGTAACTTTGTCAAGCAGTGCTTTCAGTTTGTCATCAACGGTGGTGCCTGTAGGAATGATAAGGGCACGATAGCGTGTGCCTCCTTCTGTCACCAGCATACCGCCCTCTACCCTCACCTTAGCCAGTTGGCGGTCACTGATATAGTCGCAGTCGTAACCCAAACTGTCGATGGTAAGAATGCTGTGGATAAACTCAGGGGCTTTCTCTTCCATGCTATGAATGTCAAACTGCATCAGCAGGTCGTCACCCAGTTGTGGATTGTCATTCTTGCTGGGCAGACGCTTGCGCCACATATCGCGAACAGGCAGATAGACGAGGAAATCATTATCGGGTTTGCCCATCTGCAGAAAACTCTGACAGCGCTCGATATACTGCATCATATAAGGGGCATCGCGCCAGATGGAGTTAGTGGGACTCATATCGATGCTGGCATAGAACTTCCAACCTGGCCAGGGGTCATCCTTGGGTGTATAGCATGAGCCATGGAAGAACATGTGGTTGACTCCACAGGTGAACATCAGGTCAAGGTCGGGCTTCATCTGTGACAAGGAGGTACGGAAATGTTCCGTCAGCCAGGTGAATGTCTCGCTGGAGGTAAGCGGCTTGCCCATCACATGAGCAGCTGAAGAGGCATACTTAAGCATTGACACATCACTGAAATTCTTCTTGGTCATGCCAGGGTCGGTACGCAATCCCTTAATGCCAAACTCAGAGAGTCCGAAGCCCTCTATCTCAGGTATATCGACAGCGGCATAGAGGTCGAGGAGGTTGGCTGGCGAACCATGAGCCTGATTGCGCACCTTCACACCATGACTATGTGCCCACTCCACCCACTGCTGCGTGAAATTCTCGTAGAGCAGGTCGCTGAGCGTCTCGCGATAGTCGCACAGTACTTTGTTGCCGTCATCCACTGTGCCTAAGAGCTCAGGCAGGTGTTCATTCAGGTCGTAGCCACGACGTTTCTGGAACTCATCAAACAAGGTGGGAGTCCAGTTGGCATGATACACCTCGTAGGAGTCATTGAAGAAGGTATGTGGGTAAGGCACACCAGACTGGCTGAATGCCTGCTCAAACCTATCGAGGTAATGACGCACGGCAGTACAATCGAAATGGTCTATCACCCATCCTTCGCCACCAGGAGCTGCACGCTTCACTTGCTGACGGGTGTTGCCCAACTCTATGGTGTAGAAGTGTTTGCCACCAACGATGCTATCATGGAAGATTGCCTTGCAAGCTGCCTCGCTCAAGGGCACTTGGGGACCGCCAAACGGCCAACCAGTGCCACAGTTCATATCGACCTCGATGCCCAGTTCCTTGGAGATATCCTGCACATCCTTCAATGCCGACATCCACTGTGGAGAGAGAAAAGACAGTTCGTTCTTCTCGTTGCCCTGCACACCATAGAGAGGGGTTATCTCTACCGTGCCTATACCAGTGCGAGCATATTCGGAGAGGTTCCAGCGCAGGTCGTGCTTGTTTACGGCAGACCCCATCCACCACCAGCGTGTGCCAGCCTTAGCCTCCTGACGGGGAGTGGGCCACGACTGAGCGGATACCGAATTGACAAAACTGAAGATTATAATTGCTATTGCAAGGACTTTTCTCATGTTTAGCAAAACTAATGTCTTTAAATTCTAAGTGGCTTTAGCCACGTTAACTTCTCTAACTTCTTTACTTCTTTAACTTATAATACTCCACCAGTCCCAAGAGGTAGCATCCTGTGCCATAGTCCTCAAAGTCGGGAACGCTGGTGAAAGTGACTGGCTGACCATCAGAAGGCTGTTTGCCAGTACCCTGATTCCAACCAAGGAAGCCATCGTCATGAACGCAGGTCTTCAGTGCCATCCACGCCTTGTCGCATGCAGGACTGTATTTCTTACACTTCAGCACCCCATGCTGTATGCCCCATGCCATACCGTAAAGGAACAGTGCGGTGCCAGTCATCTCAGGACCAGGATAGGTGGCATCGCTCACCAGACTGGCTCTCCAGAAACCATCGTCATGCTGGCACTTGAGCAATGCTTCGCTCATCATCACGAAGTCTTTCTTCAGCGCCTTATACTCCTTGCTATTCTTAGGCAACTGCTCAAGACTTCTTACCAAGGCAGCATATACCCAACCGTTGCCACGACTCCAATAGCAGTTCTTGCCGTCAGGCTCTTTGTATGGAGGCACAAAATCCTTATCGCGCCACCATAGTCCTTCCTTAAGGTTGAACAGTCCACCACCACATTCGTTGCGACTCCAATTGTAGCATTTCATGGCATAATCCAGATACTTCTGCTCCTTGGTAATGGCATACATCTTTACATATACAGGCATAGCCATCTGTATGGCGTCAATCCATGTCCAGTAGTCTATGCGCCCTGTTGCCATCTGCTTTTCCAGGTTCTCTTTCGTGGATTCCAGCGAACCTTTTCCTGTCAGCAGGTTATATTCTATGTATGTCTGTTCGCAACACTGGTCGTCAGCATCAGTAGTCTTCACACCATTGCGAGGGGTCCACTTATGGAAGTCGGCCCACTTATACGTATAATCAAGGTAGCGTTGCTGACGGTCTATGCTATAGAGAGCCATCAGTCCCTCGTAATACACAGCACGAGTCCACAGGCTGCTCGGACGTATTTTCTTTACGTTCGTGGGCTGAGTAGGGTCGCTGTACTTTGACATGAAATAGTCATTAGTCTTTCTTGCTGCGTCAAGAACGTCACTCTGTGACCATGATGCCAAGGCCACGATCATTGTAGCAAGACACAAAAAAAATCTCTTTTTTAGGTTCATAGTGCTTTGTTGATATTTATAATAATGTTATGTTTGCAAAGTTAAGTTTTTTTTCGCTGTCAGCAGTGCTTTATTGTACTGAAAAGGCTAATTTTGTTCAATTTTCGATTATTTTGAACGAAATTTTGCATCTTCTTACGAAAGTATTTCTTAATTTTGCACTTGGATATAATAACCAAAACCCAAATAAACGTGAAATTTAAGACATTACAATTATTTATCGCACTTGCTACATTCATAGCTACCAGTGTGCAAGCTAAGACACCAAAAGACAGATGGCCTGACGGCACGGTGATGGATGCATGGTTTGCTAATAAGACAAAGGTGGACATCAACACTCTGGGCAAGCAGTATGTCATTACCGATTATGGTGTAAAGGCCGACAGTACCACGATCCAGACCACCCAGATACAGGCGGTCATTGACCTATGTGCCCAGCAGGGCGGTGGTGTGGTGGTAGTGCCAGCAGGCACTTTCTCAACTGGAGCGCTGTTCTTCAAGCAAGGCACCCACCTGTATCTTGCCGAGGGAGCTAGGCTGAAGGGTTCAGACCGCATCATCGACTACCCCATTATGACCACACGCATAGAGGGTGAGACATGCAAATATTTCTGTGCACTGGTAAATGTGGACGGCGTTGACGGCTTCACCATCAGCGGCAAGGGCACTATAGACGGCAACGGACTGCAGTACTGGCAGGAGTTCTGGATACGACGCAGTTGGAATCCTCAATGCACCAACAAGGATGCACAGCGTCCACGACTGGTCTATATCTCCAACAGCCATAACGTGACGGTGCAGGATGTGCACATAGTCAATTCGCCCTTCTGGACTAACCACATTTACAAGAGCGACCATGTGCGCTATCTGGACTGCTACATCTTCGCCCCAACAGAGAAGGTCTGGTCTGGCAACCCACAGCGTGGGGCTCCATCGTCAGACGCCATCGACGTGGATGCCTGCACAGATGTGCTCATAGACGGTTGCTTTATGCATGTGAATGACGATGCCGTAGTGATGAAAGGTGGCAAAGGCACATGGGCAGATAAGGATGAAACAAACGGAGATTGCCAACGAGTGTTGATACAAAACTGTCGCTATGGCAAGGTACACGGATGCCTGACACTAGGCTCGGAGGCGATACACTGCCGTAACATCATACTGCGTAATTGCCATTCAGAGAACAGCAATAGGGTGTTGTGGCTGAAGATGCGTCCTGATACCCCTCAGCATTATGAATATGTACAGGTGGAGAATGTGACAGGCAAGTGTGGAAAATTCCTCTTCATACACCCCTGGACGCAGTTCTTTAAGCCAGGCGACAGACAAGACATGCCCCTGAGCCGTTGCAATAACATCATTATGCGTAATAATAATGTGCAGGCAGAAACAATGCTTGATGTTATGACCTCAGACAAATATGAGCTCATCGACTTTACTCTTGACGGTGAAACCATAGATTTTGAACAATTCCCTAAAGCTAAAACCGAGACGAAACCTAAGGAATTTCTATGAAACGATTTGCATTTAAAATGAAACTAAAGCCTGGCCTAGAGAAGGAATACGAAAAGCGCCATGCTGCCATCTGGCCTGAACTTGTTGAGATGATACACCAACAGGGAGTGGCAAACTACAGCATATACTGGGACAAGGACACTAACCTGCTGTTTGCCTATCAGGAATGCTCAGGCGACACAACATCGCAGGAGACTGAGAGCGTTGACCCCATCACTCAGCGCTGGTGGGACATGATGGCCGACATTATGGAGGTGAACCCTGACAACTCACCTGTCACCGTTCCACTGCAAGAAGTGTTTCACTTAGACTAAAACTTTCAACTTTCAACTAACATGGGTACATGCTATTTCGCCGTAGACCTCGGCGCCACCAGTGGCAGAACGATAATTGGTAACCTAAAAGAAGGCAAAATCATACTTGAAGAACTGACACGTTTTGATAATAACCTTATACAGGTGTCAGGTCATTTCTTCTGGGACATATATGCCCTGTATAATGAAATTATCAAGGGACTGAAGGTTGCCAAACAACGCAACCTTAATATCACCAGTATCGGCATAGACACATGGGGCGTGGATTTCGTATGCGTGGCTGATGACGGCATTATCAGCCAACCCATATCATATCGCGATCCACACACCTTTGATGCCATGAACGACTATCTGGAGAACGTGATGAGTCGCGAACAGGTGTATAACACCACAGGCATACAATTCCTGAATTTCAACACCCTATATCAACTCTATGCCATGCAGCGCGCTGAGAACAGTGCACTGGCAAATGCGCAGAAGTTGCTCTTTATCCCTGATGCACTCAGTTATATGCTCACGGGCAATATGGTGTGTGAATATACCGTAGCATCAACAGCGCAGTTGCTGGACCCATGCACAAAACAGCTTGACCCACGCCTCTTGGCTTCTGTCGGACTGTCACAGTCTAAGTTTGGACGCATAGTGATGCCAGGCGAATTCATTGGTACGCTGACCTCAGAGGTGCAGGCGATGACGGGGTTAGGTGCTATCCCTGTCGTAGCCGTCGCTGGTCATGACACTGCCAGCGCCGTAGCTGCTGTTCCTGCTAAGAATGAGAATTTCGCCTACCTATCCAGTGGCACATGGTCGCTGATGGGTATTGAGACCAAGGATGCCATAATCAACAACCTCTCATACGAGCGCAACTTTACCAATGAGGGTGGCATAGAGGGTACCACACGCTTCCTGAAGAATATCTGTGGCATGTGGATTTACGAACGTTGTCGCAAGGAGTGGACCGATGCCCCCAAGTCACACCCCGAACTGCAGGCCGAGGCAATGAAGCAGCCTGCCTTCCAGAGCATTATAAATCCTGACGACGAGATGTTTGCCAACCCAACATCGATGGTTGAGGCGATAAAGGAATACTGTCGCATGACAGACCAACACGTTCCTGAGGGCTATGCCGAAACCTGTCGCTGTATCTTTGAGTCGCTGGCACTGCGCTATCGTCAGGTGTTTGGCTATCTCACCGAGTTTGGTGCATTCCCTATCGATGTGCTGCATATCATTGGTGGAGGTTCTCTCAATGCATATCTTAACCAGTTCACTGCCAACAGCCTCGGCATCGAGGTGCTTGCAGGACCACAGGAGGGTACTGCTTTAGGCAATATAATGGTACAGGCGAAGGCTGTGGGGGAAGTTTCAGATATCTGGGATATGCGTAGCATCATTGCCAACAGTCTTGAACTTAAGGCTTTCCATCCTACGGATAAGGAAGAGTGGGAAACAGCATACCAGCGCTATCTTGGGGTGTTAAAGTTGAAAGAGACAGAAGGAGATAGAAGGAGATAAAAGACATTACAAAACCTAAAAACTAAAACAATATGAGCAAACCATTAGTAGAAACAAAGGCAAGGGTAGGCGTATTCTCAATAGCATTAGGGGCATACCTACCACAGTTTCCAACCCTCGTTCCTGAATTTCAGACACAGTATGAAGCTTTCAAAAAGACACTGCCCAGCACCGTAGAGATTATAGACGGAGGCATGGTGACCACCAAGGAACAATCACAGGCAGCAGGCGATAAATTCCGCGCTGCTGACGTT
>JAZLBU010000114.1:0-18348 GCA_045613845.1 Prevotella sp.
GGCAACCTGTCATCACTGCGTGACTGGGGCTATGCAAAGGACTATGTGGAGTGTATGTGGTTGATACTGCAGAACAAAACTCCAGAAGACTTCGTGATAGCAACAGGTGTGCAGCATTCAGTGCGTGAGTTTACCTATGCAGCATTCAAAGAAGCAGGCATCGAACTGAAGTTTGAGGGCGAGGATATCAACGAAAAAGGTATCTGCGTAGCAGTGGATACAGAGAAGAACCCACAGTTGGCTGATCTTAACCTTGTAGGCAAGACGCTGGTGGAGGTGTCAGAAGACTTCTACCGTCCTACTGACGTGGTGAACCTATGGGGCGATCCTACAAAGGCAAAGAAAGAACTGGGATGGAATCCATCAAAGACCACCTTTGAAGAACTCGTAAAGATAATGGTGCAGAGCGATATGGCAAAGGTAGCATCTGAGGGTGCTGCTGAGAAAGTTCGCACCAATCTGGCTGAGTATCTGGAGAAGGGTATTGTAAAGTAAGAGTTCAAGGGTTTAAGAGTTCAAAAGTTCAAGAGTTTGCACTCAAAAGAAGAAATATTACAGGCGTTCTCTCGTTTGCTCGACATACAGGATGAGTTGCGTGAGAAATGCCCTTGGGACCACAAACAGACCAACGAGTCATTGCGCCCTCACACCATAGAGGAAGCCTTCGAACTCTGTGACGCCATAATGGATGGTAATCCGATGGAGATACAGAAAGAAATGGGCGACGTGATGGAGCACCTTGTGTTCTATGCCATGATAGGCAGGGAACAAGGACTGTTTGATATGGGCGATGTTCTTGAGAAAGAGGCTGACAAGCTAGTGTTTCGCCATCCTCATATCTATGGCTACACCAATGAGAAGGGTGAGTTCGTAAAGCCAGAATGTGCCAACCCTGATGAGGTAAGTAAGTTGTGGGAACGAGTGAAACAGAAAGAGAAGAACGGCAATAAGACTGTTCTGTCAGGAGTGCCTCGTTCATTGCCATCACTCATCAAGGCATATCGCATACAGGACAAGGCTCGTAATGTGGGTTTTGACTGGGAGAAACCTGAGGATGTGTGGCAAAAGGTTTATGAAGAGATAGATGAACTGAAAGCAGAACTAGAAAAAGGCGACAAGGCAAATTCAGAAAAAGAATTGGGTGATGTGCTCTTTGCCATTGTCAATGCCGCACGACTGTACCACATAAATCCAGATACGGCGTTAGAACTGACGAACAGAAAGTTTATAGCACGTTTCGGCTATGTGGAAGAGAAAGCAAAAGAGCAAGGGAGAGAACTGAAAGACCTGACGCTTGGCGAGATGGACCAATACTGGGAAGAAGCCAAAAGTAAGGGGTTGTAAATACTGTAAATGCACAGGAAAATAAATGAAGAAACTTGTCTATAGTATATTGTTTGCTGTAGCAATAACGATAGTTGTCAGTTGTGGCAACAAACAAACAAACGCAGAAGAAACTGCTACAAAGACGGAGAATGTTGTTGGGGTAGCGGACAGTGCCTTATATGGTACTGTCGGCAGAGCAACGGCAATGCACTCTGTAGAACTGGTGAATGAAGATGGTAAGGCTGTTATTGTTCAACTGAATGTGGATATGGAAGCAGACGTGCAGGGGGGTATATACTGTGACGACCGCCTGACAATGACACTGGAAGCCAATGCGGAAGGAGAGAAAGAGGTCAAGAAGGCAATAAACCTCACCAGTCTTTGTGGAAGGTGGGTGGCTCTTGACCGTAATTTTGAGATAATGGAAGATGGCACCGTAGTGAGTCTGCAGAACGCAGAATCACACCCATATACCCATTGGTCTATGGTAAACTGCAACTTGGTGCTTAATCGTGATACTTTTGAAATAGCATACCTCGGTCCGGACTCGTTAGCCCTTGAAAATGACCGAGGCATCTTTGTGTATAAGCGTATAAATAGCGGACTCTGATTAGTGGCTGAGGCTTGTTTATTTAGCCTCAGGTTTTGGTACAGAGTCCATATCAGATGGTTCAGGGAAGAATTCTTTGATAAATGCTACAAAGAACTGGAGTGCCTTGTGAGTGGCATTCTTAAGATTCTCATCGCGACCCTCATCACCCTCTATCTTCATGGTGCGTATATCGTCCTTAGTACCACAAGCTACCCAGATGGTGCCTACGGGAATACCAGGGTCAGCACCTGGTCCTGCAAAACCAGTGGTAGCGATGGCGTAGTCGGAGTTTAGCAGTTTGCATACGCCTTTTACCATCTCGATGGCAACCTCTTCAGATACAGCATTCTTCTCAGCTATAAGGTCGGCATCAATTCCGAGGATATTTATCTTAGCCTCGTTGGAGTAGCATATTGTACCACCCTTATAGTACATGGATGCGCCAGGTACGGAGGTGAGCACTTCGGCTATTCTGCCGCTGGTACATGACTCGGCAGTACTGATGGTCTTGCCTGACTCATATAGTTTGTAGAGAATCTCTTTACTGAGGACTTTGTTTTCGAATTCCATATTATTTTAATGTTACTTTTGAATACGCTGGTGCGTCAATTGAACAAAAATCGTTATCTTTTAGTTTGAAGGATGCCACACAACCTATCATTGCCGCATTGTCAGTAGTGTAAGAGAACTTGGGTATATAGATAGTCCAACCGAAACGCTTAGCATAGTCGCGAAAGGCATTGCGAAGTCCGTTATTGGCACTCACACCTCCCGCTACGGCTACATGTTTGATGCCAGTCTGTTTGACTGCCAGTTTGAGTTTCTTCATAAGAATATCTACGATAGTCCATTCAAGACTGGCTGCGATATCTTCCTTGTGATGCTCTATAAAGTCAGGATCGTCCTTAACCCATTTCTGCATACTATATAGGAAGGATGTCTTAAGGCCTGAAAAACTATAGTCGAGTCCAGGAATGTGTGGCTCAGCAAACTGGTAAGTTTTAGGATTGCCTTGGCGTGCCAAACGGTCAATGATGGGACCACCAGGATAGCCTAATCCCATGACCTTAGAACATTTATCGATAGCCTCACCAGCTGCATCGTCAATAGTTTGGCCAAGAATCTCCATATCGTTATAGGCATTTACCTTGATAATCTGAGAATTACCTCCAGAAACGAGGAGACACAAGAAAGGGAATGGAGGGTGGGGATTGTCACATTCGGGCTCGTCAATAAAGTGTGCCATAACATGCCCTTGCAGGTGGTTGACATCAATAAGTGGGATATTTAATGCCCTTGCAAATCCCTTGGCGAAATTTACTCCAACAAGCAGAGAACCCATCAAACCAGGACCTCGTGTGAAGGCAATGGCAGAGAGTTGCTCTTTGGTGATGCCAGCCCTTTTTATAGACTGGTCAACAACGGGTAATACATTCTGTTGATGAGCTCGTGATGCCAGTTCAGGCACAACACCGCCATAAGCCTTGTGCACATCCTGAGATGCTGTGACATTGCTCAGTAGGGTGGTTCCTTGCATGACGGCAGCTGATGTGTCATCACATGAGGACTCTATTGCAAGTATGTATTTTTTGTTGTCTGTCAAAGTTTTTTATGATTTATTGCTCCCTTAAACACTTGAACCCTTAGTAGGTTAGCACTTCCACTCCGTGTTCAGTCATCAATAAGGTATGTTCCCACTGAGCCGAAGGGAGTTCGTCGCCTGATATTACTTCCCATTCGTATGGATCATCAGCATCAACGAAAACTTCCCATGTGCCCATGTTTATCATTGGTTCGATAGTGAATACCATGCCTGGCACGAGAAGCATTCCTTCACCACGATGACCATAGTGGTTTATCTCAGGATCTTCATGAAACTTCAATCCTACACCATGACCAGCAAGGTCGCGAACTACTCCATAGTGGTACTTTTTACAATGTTTCTCGATGGCATGGCCTATGTCGCCAACAAAACTGTAAGGTTTGGCTGCTTCCATACCTATTTCAAGACATTCCTTAGCTACGCGAACAAGTTGTTCTTTTTCAGGTGTTGTCTTGCCACCTACAATGAACATGCGTGAAGCATCAGCATAATAGCCGTCTTTGATTGTGGTGAAATCTACGTTTATGATATCGCCAACTTCAAGTACATCCTCCTCTTTAGGAATGCCATGACAGACGACTTCATTGATGGATGTGCAGACACTCTTTGGGAAACCTTCATAGTTAAGACATGCAGGAATAGCATCGTGCTTTCTGCAATACTCCATGCAGATGTCGTCAATCTCCTGCGTGTTCATTCCAGGGTGAATGGCAGCAGCAACAGCATCAAGCACGCCAGTGTTGATAACACCAGCGCGCTTAATACCTTCAATTTGTTCAGGGGTTTTTATGAGGTCTCTAGTTGGTACCAGTTTGCCTTTATTCTCCCAATACATGATGGTGCGATCCATCTCTGTGGGTTCTTGTCCAGACAAACAATGCCAACGTCTTTTTTTCTTGCTTACCATGCAAACAATGGGTAGTTTTTCATTTCAGCATTTACCTCGCCGCGTACCTTTGAGATTACAGACTCGTTCTCAGGATCGTTGAGCACTTCTTCAATCCATGCTGCAATCTTTATCATAAGGTCTTCCTTGGCACCACGAGTAGTGATGGCTGGTGTGCCGAGACGGAAACCAGATGTTTGGAATGCAGAACGAGTGTCAAATGGTACCATGTTCTTGTTGATGGTAATGTCAGCTGCAACAAGAGCGTTCTCAGCAACCTTACCAGTCAAATCAGGATATTTAGAGCGAAGATCAACAAGCATAGAGTGGTTGTCTGTTCCACCAGAAACAATGCCGAAACCGCGCTTTGTTAGTTCGTCGGCAAGGACAGCAGCATTCTTTTTTACCTGCTTAGCATATTCCTTGAACTCGGGCTTGAGAGCTTCGCCGAACGCTACAGCCTTAGCAGCTATCACGTGCTCAAGAGGACCACCTTGCTGACCTGGGAATACGGCTGAGTTGATGAGCTGAGACATTTTCTTTACTACACCCTTCGGAGTCTTGTAACCCCATGGGTTGTCGAAGTCCTTACCAAGAAGGATGAGACCACCACGAGGGCCACGGAGAGTCTTGTGAGTAGTAGTAGTTACGATGTGTGCATACTTGACAGGATTCTCAAGCAGTCCGGCTGCAATAAGACCTGCTGGGTGAGCCATATCAATCATCAGGAGAGCGCCTACCTCGTCAGCAATCTTACGCATACGAGCATAATCCCATTCGCGAGAATATGCAGAACCACCACCTATAATGAGTTTTGGCTTGTTTTCCTTGGCTAAACGCTCCATATCGTCATAATCAACTCGGCCAGTTTCCTTGTTGAGGTTGTAGCCTACAGGACGATAGAGTATGCCTGATGTGTTGACAAGTGAACCATGAGAGAGGTGACCACCATGGTCAAGGTTGAGTCCCATGAAGCAATCGCCTGGTTTTAGTACAGCAAGGAGTACAGCGGCATTAGCCTGTGCACCAGAGTGAGGCTGTACGTTGGCATATTCAGCACCAAATAACTGGCAGGCACGATCGATAGCAAGTTGCTCTATCTGGTCAACAACCTGACAGCCGCCATAGTAGCGGTGTCCAGGGTAGCCTTCGGCATACTTGTTTGTACAATAAGACCCCATAGCCTCCATTACTTGGTCGCTGACGAAGTTCTCGGATGCGATGAGTTCAATACCTTTCAGCTGACGCTGATGTTCAGATTCGATGAGGTCGAAAATCTTCTGATCTCTTTCCATTGTTGTGTAGTAGTAATTTTGTTGTGTGATGTTATGAATACTCGTAACGTAATTATTGAATAAGCCTCCAGCATGGTGTTGGAGGCTTTATGGTCTTTTCATTGGGCAGCTTTTACAGTTGTATCTTCTTAGTGTAGTTGCCTATCTTAATAGGGTAGATACCTTTTGGCAGATTGCCAAGATCTATACGCTTTTCGTAGGAGTCAATGTGTATAGCCATTAGCTGAACGCCTATGAGGTTATATACATAGACAATCTTGCCTTGTGCTCCAGAAATGACGAGTGATGAGCCAAACTGCCTGATGGAAGGCTGCTGTGTTTCGATGTCGCTCAATTCTATGCGTGCACTTGCCTCAGTGAGTAATGTTGGTGCAAATGTTAAGGCTCCAACAAGCATCAATGATGTGAGTATATTCTTTACCATAGGAATTATTTTTGTTCTTGTTTGGTGCAAAGTTACTGAAAAAATATATTATATTGTGATATAAACCTTGTTTTTACCTTAAAGTTAAGAATTATTAACAAAGTTAATACGACGAAATTCTGCACATATAATTGCTGTAGCAATGCTAACATTGAGACTTTCTGCAGTATCAGCATCAGCAGGGTGGGGAGGTATTAACAGACGATGTGTGACAAGTTTACCTATTTCAGAAGAAATGCCTTTACCTTCATTGCCCATAACGATAACTCCGTTAGGCTTCAATTGTTCAGTGTAGAGATTCTTGCCATCTAAGAATGTGCCATAAACAGGTGTGTCTTCAGGTAGTGATTTTAGGAAGGATGTAAGGTCAGTGTAGTGAACGCTGACGCGTGCAATGCTTCCCATTGTTGCCTGTACCACTTTCGGAGAAAAGGCGTCAACGGTTTGTTGACTGCATACTATGTGCTTTATGCCAAACCAGTCAGCTGTCCTTATAATGGTTCCAAGATTGCCTGGATCTTGTATGCCATCAAGACATAAGATGAGATCTTTTGAAGCAGCAAAAGACGTAAGGTAACTATTTGTGCATGGAAGTTCGAATACTGCAATAACTTGTTGAGGATGAAGTAATAAGCTTGCCTTTCTTAATCCTTCAGCTGATACCTGTAAAATCTCAGTATTATTGGGTATGGATATAGGCGTTTTCCATTCCTCTGTGTGCACTATGAGGAGTGGTTTGAATCCAGCTAAAAGAAGATCGCCAACAGTTTTATGACCCTCGGCGATGAAGGCGTTTCCCTGTCGGCGATTTTTCTTTTGCTCCAGTGAGCGGATATATTTTATCTTGTTCTTACTAAGCAATTCTTATTTCGGATTTTGCATTCTTGATTATGCATTCCTCATTTACTACTTTATCACACCCTGTTCCTTGAAGATACCCTTGAGTATTTCCACTGAGCGGTCAACCTGTTCTTTGGTGTGGGTAGCCATAAGTGCATAGCGTACCAAAGTGTCTGTAGGAGCGCAAGCAGGTGGTACAACTGGGTTGATAAATACGCCACGCTCAAACGCTAGGGCTGTGATGAGGAATGTCTTGTCAACGTCGCGTACATATAGAGGAATGATAGGTGACTCTGTGTCGCCAATCTCAAAGCCTTCCTCCTTGAAGCGTTTGAGTGCGTAATTGGTTACGTCCCAAAGTTTTTCAATGATTTCGGGCTCAGCCTTCAATATATCGAGTGCTTTCTGCGCAGCTGCTGTTGCTGCAGGAGTGTTAGATGCTGAGAAGATGTAAGTTCGAGCATTGTGACGTAGGAAGTTGATGGTATCCCAGTCGCCTGCTATGAAGCCGCCGATAGAAGCGAGTGATTTAGAGAAAGTGCCCATGATGAGATCGACTTCGTCAGTAAGTCCGAAGTGGTCACATACGCCACGTCCGTTTCTGCCGAATACACCAATGCCGTGAGCCTCATCTACCATTATAGAGCAATTGTACTTGTGCTTGAGTTCTACAATCTTTGGGAGGTTGGCAAGGTCACCTTCCATAGAGAATACACCATCAACAACGATTAACTTGATAGCTTCCTTTGGAAGTTTGCTGAGAATATTCTCAAGATCTTCCATGTCGTTGTGCTTATACTTCAGTTGCTTAGCAAAACTTAGGCGACGGCCGTCAACAATACTGGCATGGTCACGATCATCGCAGATAATATAGTCTTCGCGTCCGCATACCATAGCAACAACACCTGCGTTAACAGAGAACCCTGTAGAGAAGCAGAGCGCCTCGTCTTTGCCTACAAATTCAGCAAGGTCTTTCTCGAGTTTAACGTGAATGTCGAGCGTACCATTAAGGAAACGGCTGCCTGCGCATCCTGTGCCATATTGGTCAATAGCAGCCTTGGCTGCCTCACAAATGCGATTGTCGCCTACCAATCCTGTATAAGCATTAGAGCCAAACATAAGGACCTTATGTCCGCCCATTTCTACTTCTGTGCCTTGTTTACTTGTGATTTCACGGAAGTAAGGATAAACGCCTGCCTCCATAAACTTTTGTGGCAAGCGATAACTTTTGAATTTTTCTGCTAACTGTCCCATTAGATATTTAGTGTGAACATTTTTTTTTCGAATACAACAATGTGTAGTGAATTGCATAATCGGCTGCAAAATTACACAAAATATTTCAAATTGCGCATTTTTTAGTAAATAAAATGAATAATTGTGCAAAAATATATTAACAAAAGCGATAACTTTACGGAAAAAAGTGTAACTTTGTATGTACATTGTTTATTATGCACTATAGTAAACATCAATTATGGCGAAAAGGAGCATAGTTTTTATAATCAATCCAATCTCAGGCACGGGGAGCAAAGATGTAATCCCCTCGCTTATAGAGCGTCATATAGATAAAGATACTTACGACGTAGAATTACGTTTTACTGAATATGCGGGTCATGCCCAGAAAATTGCAACACAATGCAAAAACGAAGGTAAGGACATTGTTGTAGCTGTAGGTGGTGACGGAACGGTGAACGAAGTGGCACGCAGTATCATAGATAGTAAGACTGCATTAGGTATTATTCCGTGTGGTTCTGGTAATGGTTTGGCTCGTCATCTTATGTTGCCCATGAGTGTGAAGGGTGCTATAGACGTAATAAACGTGGGCTTGATTCACGAACTGGACTATGGAGTTATCAACGAACATCCGTTTTTCTGCACCTGTGGTATGGGGTTTGATGCTTTCATATCCAAAAAGTTTGCGGATGCAGGCAAACGTGGTATGCTTACATATCTTGAAAACGTGTTGCTTGAAGGATTGAACTATGAGCCTGATACTTACGAGATTACTCTAGATGGTAATGATGCACAGCGATATAACGCCTTTTTAGTCAGTGTGGCTAATGCCTCTCAGTACGGCAATGATGCCTATATAGCGCCTCAGGCTAGCATGTCAGATGGATTGCTTGATGTCGTAATCATGGAGCCCTTTGATATAATAGAGGCACCTCAGGTAGGCATAGAGTTGATGAATAAGACCATAGACAAGAGTTCTAAGATAAAGTGCTTTAAGGCTAAGGACATAATGATACGTAGGAGTAAGCCTGGTGTTATTCACTTTGATGGTGACCCTGTAGAAGCAGGTACAGACCTGCATGTGACGCTCCACACAAAGGGTATACAGATAGTGGTAAATCCCCTTGCAGACAAGAAGCGACGCAAACCTAATATGGTGCAGACGGCATTTAGTGAACTATTTAATGATTTTAATACCGTACGCGAAGAGGTGGTGACAAACCCTGTAAAACGCGTAATGGCTATAAATAATTACATACAGAATAAACTGTCTTAACATAAACTTCCAAAGAAAGCATAGATGCGAGACAAATACCTCACAGTAACGGGTGTTTCTGAAGGTTACTATACAGAAAAACGAAGCAAGTTTTATGCATTCTTGCATCATGTGAAGTCGGCTGATGAGGTGCAGGCTTTACAAAGGGAGTATAAGAAAAGGTATTACGATGCTCGTCATGTATGTTATGCTTATCGCATAGGGGCAGAAGGCGAAATGTCCAGAGCCAATGACGATGGTGAGCCAAGTAGCACGGCAGGCAAACCTATACTGGGAGCGTTACTAAGTGCTGATATCACTAATGTTGTGATTTTCGTCATTAGGTACTATGGAGGTGTGAATCTCGGTACAGGCGGTTTGATAGTAGCATATCGTGAAGCTGCAACACTAGCCATTGAGGATGCACGCTCACGCCAATTAATAGAGGAACGTTTCGTAGAGGAACAGATAACCTATACATTCTCCTATCCACAGATGAATTCGGTGATGAAGATAGTGAAGGATATGGAACCTCGCATAGTGGCACAAGATTTCCAAACAACGTGTTCCATAACGCTCTCTATACGTAGTTCGCTGATGCCACAACTTAAGGCTCGGCTTGAGGCACTAGCTTTTGAATAAATAAATAACTCTAACTACTAATATAATTCAGTTATAATTCATTGAAAAAGTTTTTTTTCATATTAACCATTATAGTGATTGCTGCATCACTTTTTATGGCATGTGGCAATGGTAGAGCCGATGTTCCAGAAGGCTCAGTAGAAATCAGCGTGGGCGACAATGATATTATGATGGTTCGAATAGAACCAGGTAAGTTTGTTATGGGGGGTACATCCGAACAGACAGAATGTGACTACTATTCTGAGAAGCCCGAACACTCTGTAATAATTACCAAGCCATATTACATTTCGCAAACAGAAGTTACTCAAGAGTTGTGGGAGTTTGTGATGGGTAATAATCCATCTATGTACAAAGCCCATGACGACACTGAAAAGGGATTGCCTGTGCTCAATGTTTCATGGTATGACTGTAAGGAGTTTGTTAAAAAACTCAATGAAATGACAGGCAAGAAGTTCCGTTTACCTACAGAGGCAGAGTGGGAGTATGTTGCACGTGGTGCAGGTAAGGGATATTCTCTTCCATACTCTGGGTCAAAGTTCGTGGATCGTGTAGCCTGTATGGCAACCAACAGCGAAGGACGTCCACACCCTGTTGCTCAGTATGGGCCTAACGAGATTGGTGTTTATGATATGAGTGGTAATGTGTGGGAATGGGTAGAGGACAACTTTCAGCAATATAAGTCAGGCGAACTTGTCGATCCAATTGTTCATGTTAATGACACCCTTACTCACAGTGTGCGTGGAGGCTCATTTACTGACCGACAGAGCAAATGTCGCACATCTTCACGCGACGGTAATTGGCCTGATTATAAGCAAACCAATCTTGGCTTCCGACTTGCCATGGACGATTAAAGTTTTGGGATAAAAAACGAAACGCTCCCATCTCACGATGTAAGCGTTCCAATCTCAATAGGTATTAGCATCTTTAAGGTAAAAAGATTGTATTCAGGATAACGATTGCAAAGTTAGGGCATTTTTTCTTAACTTGCAAGTTTTTTCTTGACTTTTTTCAAGGAAATCGCAATTTTTCGGTTTTTTGAGACCTATTTTGCGTTTTCGTGCTCCTTTAATACTCTCTTTATAAGAAAGAATGCTATTACTAGGAGTACCAATAGAATGATACCCCACTTTATATATTCGCTGTATATTTCAATGGTATCCATTAGTTCGTCTCTTGTAACGAAGGTATGCAGATACCATCCCAATCCTGCTAATATGCAGTTCCAAGCTCCTGCACCTAAAGTGGTGTAGAGTAGGAAGCGCCAAAAGTTCATTCTGGCCAGTCCTGCAGGTATGGATATAAGGTGACGTATGCCAGGAATTAGTCTACCTGTAACAGTAGCTATTGCTCCATTGTCGTCAAAATACTTCTCTGCATCTTCAACCTTTTTTTGATTCAATAGGCACATTTTGCCCCATTTGCTATTAGCAAACTTGTATATCAAAGGTCTGCCTAGGTAGTAGCCAGCTAGATAGTTTATTGTAGCACCACAGTCAGCTCCTATGGTAGCGAACAGTATTACAAGCCACATGTTTAAAGTGCCATCTGCAGCATTGAATGCTGCAGGTGTCACCACGAATTCTGATGGTACAGGTATTACCGTACTCTCAAGGAGCATAAGGAAATATATCGTACCATAGTTCAGATTATCAAGAAATGTCTGTAATAGATTTGTCAACATAATCAACCTTTAACCGTTAACCTTTAGCTACTTCCAATTATCCTTAAGTCCTACGGTCTTATTAAATATAGGATGTTCGCGCGTAGAGTCATAGTCTGGTGTGTAATATCCTACGCGTTGGAATTGTAAATAGTCCAGAGGTTTGAACTCTGCGCAATATTTTTCTACGTAGGCCTTCTTAATGTTAAGACTATCAGGATTTATGAACTTACGCATATCGTTGATGTCAATGCGTTCTTTACCTTGTTCCTTAGAGTAGGCAGAAACCTCATCGCGGGGGTTCTCCACCATCCACAAACGGTCGTAGTTTCTTACCTCTGCCTCTATGCAGTGTTTACAACTAACCCAGTGAATGGTTTTACCTTTAATCTTCATATTGCAGTTAGCCTCGCCAGTTTTAGTTTCAGGTATCAGCTCGGCATAAATCTCTACGATATTACCATTTTCGTCCTTTTTGCAACAGTTAGTCTCTGGACACCTTATTATATATGAGTTCTTCAGTCTCACCTCCTTACCAGGTCCGAGACGGAAAAATTTCTTTGGAGCATCCTCCATAAAGTCGTCACGCTCTATCCATAGTTCGCGTGAGAATTCTATTTTGTGGGTGCCATCAGCTTCGTTTTCAGGATTATTCACGGCTGTATAAACCTCTGTCTTATCTTCAGGGAAATTTGTTATTATAAGTTTCACGGGGTTTACTACAGCACTCACTCTTTGTGCTCTCTTGTTAAGATCATCCCTTATAGCACTTTCAAAGAGCGACATTTGGTTTAACGCGTCAAATTTAGTGTAGCCTATCTTATTGATAAACGCCTTAATACCTTCTGGGCTATAACCCCTTCTGCGAAATGCAGATATAGTAGGCATACGTGGGTCATCCCATCCGTTCACCACACCCTCGTTTACAAGCATTAACAAGTTACGTTTAGATAATAGAATGTGCGTAAGGTTAAGTTTATTAAACTCAGTCTGTCTTGGACGATTGTCATCCAACGGTTTATCATCACATGCACACTCCTTTGCCCAATCTACAAACAAATCGTAAAGTGGACGATGACTCACAAACTCCAGTGTACAGAGTGAGTGGGTCACACCTTCCCAGTAGTCACACTGACCGTGGGTAAAGTCATACATTGGATAAGCATTCCATTTACTACCAGTCCTCCAATGAGGAATATTAAGTACGCGGTATATAATAGGATCGCGGAAATGCATGTTGTCACTTGCCATATCTATTTTGGCGCGCAACACCATCTTACCTGGTTCCATTTTGCCGCTATTCATTTCGTTGAATAATGCCAGCGACTCTTCCACAGGACGGTTCCTGTAAGGTGACTCCTGTCCAGGTGTGGTAGGCGTACCCTTCTGCTTGGCAATTTCTTCTGCAGTCTGCTCGTCCACATAAGCCTTGCCACGCTTTATCAGTTCTACGGCAAAGTCCCACAACTGCTGAAAATAGTCGGAGGCATACAATACCTTGCCCCATTTGAATCCCAGCCATTCTATGTCTTTCTCTATCGCCTTCACATATTCTATATCCTCCTTCTGTGGATTAGTGTCATCAAGGCGCAAGTTGCACACTCCATTATATTTCTCTGCAACGCCAAAATCTAATGCTATGGCTTTTGCGTGTCCTATGTGCAGATATCCGTTTGGTTCAGGAGGAAAACGTGTCTGCACTCTTCCACCATTTTTACCTTCAGCCAGATCCTGTTCTATCTTCTGTTCGATAAAGTTAAGGGATTTCTCCATTCCCTCGTTTTTCTCTTCGATTTCAGTCATGTTATTTTCTTTTGGTACTTTTACGAGTGCAAAGTTACTAAAAAAATCGTAAAACTCCGAATTTTTTGCTAACTTTGCACAAACATCTTGAACTCTTGAACTTTTGAATTATTGAACTATGAACTATAAATTAGACATCCACACCCACACCATAGCTAGCGGTCATGCTTATTCTACCCTGCAGGAGATGGCAAAAGCTGCATCTGATAAAGGGTTGCAGATATTAGGAATTACCGATCATGCTTCTTCCATACCAGGAAGTGTGCGTCCTGTTTACTTCCGTAACACTCATGTCATACCCCGAGAAATGTATGGAGTACGTCTGCTCATTGGTGCCGAACTCAATATTCTTGACACCAATGGAACCCTTGATCTTGAAGAGTTTTACTATCGACTTATGGATGTACGTATAGCCGGCATTCATAAATTTTGTTGGAGTGGGGGAACTCCCTCTCAGAATACCGATGGTATGATTGCAGCGATAGAAAATAAATGGACAGATATCATAGCTCATCCTGGAGATGGTACCTGTCAGCTTATTTTCGAACCAATAGTAGAAGCTGCATATCGCACAGGTACCTTGTTAGAACTCAATTCATCATCCCTACGTCCAATACGTAACAAACCAGATGCCGTCAGCAACAACCTTGAAATATTGCGACTTTGTAAGAAGCGCGATATGCCAATCATTCTCGGAAGCGATGCCCATATTTCCTTTGACATAGCCAACTATCAGTATGCTTTACCATTACTCGAAGAGGCAAACTTTCCAGACGAACTAATAGTTAACGATAAACCAGACTTATTCTTTAATTTTCTTGACAACGGAGTAGAGCGTTTCTATAGTCGAGTTCCTGATAGTCCGTATTAGAAAAGGAGAGAATGATTAAAAGCAAATCCTTATGAGTAATAATAAAAAAGTTCCGACATTCTGTTGAGTGTCGGAACTTAATATATGGATAATTTGTTGTCGGAGATTAGATCTCTGAGAAGTACTTAATAGTACGAACCATCTGAGAAGTATAAGAGTTCTCGTTGTCATACCAAGATACTACTTGTACGAGAGAGTTACCGTCGCCAATCTTGCTTACCATAGTCTGGTTAGCATCGAAGAGTGAACCAAACTTCATGCCGATGATGTCAGAAGAAACAAGTTTCTCCTCTGTGTAGCCGAAGCTCTCGTTTGCAGCAGCCTTCATAGCAGCGTTGATATCCTCAACTGCTACCTCACCCTTAACAACAGCGTGCAGGATGGTAGTAGAACCTGTAGGAGTTGGTACGCGCTGTGCAGCACCAATAAGCTTACCATTGAGCTCAGGAATTACGAGGCCGATAGCCTTAGCAGCACCTGTTGAGTTAGGAACGATGTTCTGAGCACCTGCGCGTGCACGCTGTACATCACCCTTACGCTGAGGACCATCAAGAATCATCTGGTCGCCTGTGTAAGCGTGTACTGTTGTCATGATACCGCTCTGGATTGGAGCAAAGTCGTTGAGAGCCTTTGTCATAGGAGCCAGACAGTTAGTGGTGCATGAAGCAGCAGAGATGATCTTGTCATCAGCTGTCAGTGTCTCGTGGTTTACGTTGTAAACGATGGTTGGGAGGTCGTTGCCTGCAGGAGCAGAGATAACTACCTTCTTAGCGCCAGCAGCGAGGTGAGCCTCAGCCTTTGCCTTAGATGTGTAGAAACCTGTGCACTCGAGAACTACGTCAACATCGTTAGCTGCCCATGGGCACTTTGTTGCGTCAGCCTCAGCAGAGATTTTGATTTCCTTACCATCAACGATGATAGAGTCCTCTGTTGCCTCTACAGTGTGCTTGTTCTCACCAAACTTACCACAGAAACCGCCCTGAGCAGTGTCGTACTTGAGTAGATGAGCGAGCATCTTTGGTGATGTAAGGTCGTTGATTGCTACTACTTCGTAACCCTCAGCCTCAAACATCTGACGGAAAGCGAGACGACCGATGCGGCCGAAACCGTTAATAGCTACTTTTGTCATGTTTTTTTAATTTTAATTAGTTTAATATGGATTATTATCCTTTCTACCTTATTTAATATTATCCCGTTGTAAAAATGTAACAAAATACATTGTCAATTGAGATTTGCAATGCAAATTTACGTTTTTTTTTTGACAAAATGTTTGTTATTAGAAAAAAAATAGTATCTTTGTGCCAAATTTGAATAAAACAATTAACACAAATCAATTCTCGAAGAAAAATTGTAACGTCAACATTACAATATCAAATATTTATAACATTTAATTCATATCAAAATTATGGGATTTATTAAAGAATTCAAAGAGTTTGCCATGAAGGGCAACGTAATGGACATGGCTGTCGGTGTTATCATTGGTGGTGCGTTTGGTAAAATTGTCAGCAGTTTGGTTGATGATGTGTTGATGCCTCTTGTCGGCATGGTTACAGGCAATGTGGATCTTACCAAACTTGTGTTAAAGATTGGTGAAGGCGAGGGTGCTGAACTGAAATATGGTATGTTCTGTCAGAATATCATCGACTTCCTGATCATCGCATTCTGTATCTTCTGCATGATCAAGGTTATGAACAAGATGAAGAAGGAAGAGTCTGCAGCTCCAGAGGCACCAGCAGGTCCTACACAGGAGGAACTTCTTGCTGAGATACGTGACATACTTAAGAAGAAGTAATGCACTTTTATATAATATGTGAAGACCCAGGCAAGATTTTTGCTTGGGTCTTTTTATTGGTTCACTCCTACACCGAAGAGGGCGAAGTCCCCTTTTAGTGGGTCATCAGGAAAAACGATCCGCAACTTCTCTGTAAGTTTTAGAGCGGTACTCATAGAAGCCGTCTTGGACTCAAGCAGTCCGAGGCGGTTTGCTTCTTGCATAACGTGGGTGTCAAGTGGTATTATGAGAGTGTGCTTGTCTATCATGTCAGCCCATAGTCCAAGGTCAACAGGTGAGCCGTCCCTCACCATCCACCTGAGGAACATACAGAGGCGTTTGCATGATGAGGTGCAGTCTTTGGGTATCACCTCCTTGGCGTTATGTGAGGCAAACCAATAGGTAAGAGCTCTGATGGCTGTGATGGTTTGACGATTAGGATAGGGTGGTGTATTGAGTAATGTGTTTTGTACGTAAGCTTTAAGAGAACCATATTCTTTCAGCATCGTTGTTAGAACTTCAAGAAACTCGTGCATGATGTGATTGCTATAGAGCCTGTAGAAGCACTCATCATTGTTAGGGATATCTTCTCTGAATTTGCCAGAAAGGAGCCATTCCTTAATTTTGCCTTTAGAGCATTCCAAAATGTATTGTATCTTGGGTAAGAATTGCTTTCTGCTACCGTAGCTAAGAGAAGATGCGATAAAAGCAAGGAGTTCCTTGTTGGCATCTCCCTCCACTTGGTGCATAAACCAAGAAGGGTCACCATCAAGGAACTCCCTTGTTTCGTATCGTTGGGCTAAGGTTGAAAGTTTATGGCTTATGTCCATTCTTATAAACCTTATTCCTTATTCCAACAAATTTTATTCCATATTACAGAATAGACTTAACGGTCTCAACCATACCCTTGCTCTGGATATCGTTCAAGAAGCCTTCAACCATATCGGTAAGTCCAGGAATCTTGTTGAGGTCGCCGTGCTCGCCCCAGATCCAATCTGCTGCGAGAACACCCTCAGCCACCTTGCGTGTGTCGCCAGTAGCCCAGAGCTCCTTGAGCAGATCCATAATCTTCTGGTCGTCGTTTGGCTCGATAGGAGCACCATCGGCACGAGTACCACCCTTGTAGTAAGTGATGATAGCAGCCAGACCGAGTACGAGACCCTTAGGCAGTTCGCCCTTGCGCTCCAAGTAAACCTTCACTCCTGGCAGGTCGCGAGCCTGGAACTTAGGGAATGAGTTGAGCATGATAGATGTAACCTGATGGTCAACGTATGGGTTGTCGAAACGCTCCAATACGTCAGCAGCAAACTGCTGGAGCTCATCCATAGGCAGGTTAAGAGTCTGCATCAGTTCGTCATACTGTACCTTCTTGATATACTTGCCGATAACCTCGTCGTGTAGTGCATCGCGAACGATGTTGATGCCAGAGAGGTAAGCAACAGGAGAAAGAACGGTGTGAGGACCATTGAGCAGAGTAACCTTTCTCTCGTGGTATGGAGCCTCAGACTCAGCAATGAGAACGTGCAGACCAGCCTGATCAGCAGGGAACTCAGCGCGGAGCTCTTCGCAAGTCATGTTCTCAGCCTTCTCGATAACCCAGAGGTGGAATATCTCAGCCTGTACAACGAGGTTGTCCTTATAGCCAATCTTCTGCTGTATCTCAGCAATCTCCTTGCGTGGGAAACCTGGTACGATACGGTCAACGAGTGTAGCGCATACGTAGTTGTACTTCTCAAACCACTCCTTGAAGCCTTCGTAGTCCTTGCCGAAATCGTCCTTCCAGAGCTCGATATACTTGCGGATGCAGTCTTTGAGGTGGTGACCATTGAGGAAGATTAGCTCACAAGGCATGATGATAAGTCCCTTCTTTGGGTCGCCGTTGAAAGTCTGGTAGCGACGGAACAGGAGCTGAACGAGCTTACCTGGGTAAGAAGAAGCAGGAGCATCAGTAAACTTACATGAAGGATCGAATGCGATACCAGCCTCAGTGGTGTTAGAGATTACGAAACGAATCTCAGGCTGCTCAGCGAGTGACATGAATGCCCAGTTCTGAGCGTATGGGTCAAGACCACGAGATATTACGCCCACACGGTCGAGCTGGTTTACAGGCCCACCATTGAGACGTCCCTGAAGGTTTACGTGGTAGAGGC
>JAZLBU010000115.1:0-12628 GCA_045613845.1 Prevotella sp.
CTGGAGAAATGGAATGAGCTGGGATTTCGCTTTGACGCCATAACGACGGGATTCATGACAAGCGAGAGACAGGCACAGATAGTGGCGCAATACTGCCGAGAACAGGCTGCTCAGGGTACGGCGATATATGTGGACCCAGTGATGGGCGACTACGGCAAACTGTATGGTGGAGCCGATGAGGGCACAGTGCGCTGCATGAGAGAGATGCTGAGCGTGGCACACCTGTGTTTTCCTAACTATACGGAGGCTTGTCTGCTGACTGATATGCCATACAAGGAAAAGGGCATTACCCGAGCCGAAGCTATAGAATTAGTAAATAAGGTACGCAGGATAGGCTCTATGTCAGTAATCATCACCAGTTGCATAATTGATGGTCAGCACTCGGTGGTGGGCTACAACCACTTCAGCGGCAAGCACTTTCTGTTGCCATACGAAGAAATCCCAGTGCAGTTTCCTGGTACGGGCGACATATTCTCAAGCATCATAGTGGGCAAACTGCAGGACGGCGAGAAACTGGAAACCACTACACAGACGGCTATGGACATTCTGCATAGCTGGATATCACAGGATAAAGACAACGAAGACAAAAACAGAGGTATCTGCATTGAAAGACATCTTAACGAACTTTAATGCCATCCGCGACAGCATTATCGAGGACATTGAAGCTCATCCCGAATGGCGTGAGGAAGTCAGTCGTGGCAAGATGTTTGGGTTCTTAGTATATGAGGGCGAAGCTCAAACCTCAAACATATTAAAGGCTTACTCAGGTCAGATACTGGGCCATAGCGACTGGGAGGGCTATGTGCCAGCCATATTCGACTATCTGCAACCAGACGGATATTTCAAGACCCACGAAGCAGAGATCACCTTATTAAATAATAAGATAAGGGAAGCAGAGGCTCTGTTGCCCAAGGGTAAGCGCACAAGAGAGGTGGAGCAGATGAAACAAGAGCGCAAGGAACGCTCGCAGGCTCTGCAGAGGTGGTTGTTCAGTCAAGCCTCCCCCCTTCCCTCCCCTAAAGGGAAGGGAGAAAAGACCCTTCTTGAGATTTTCACTGACTATGCCCATCGCACTGGTTCAAAGCAAACTGTGCCACCAAGCGGAACAGGCGAATGTTGTGCTCCAAAACTGTTGCACTATGCCAACACCCACGGACTGAAAGCCTTAGCAATAGCTGAATTCTGGTATGGCGCATCGCCTAGGGGCATCATACGTCACCACGGTCAGTTTTACGAACCCTGTCAGGCTAAGTGCATGCCCCTGTTATGGTATATGTTGCCTGAGGGATGTAAGGTGTATCCCTTTATGCACGAGCAACCACACCACGATATCGAGATACTGTGGGAGGACGACTGGTTCATAGCCATCAACAAACCTGCAGGACTGCTCTCTGTGCCAGGCAAGCGCCAACTGCCTAATGCGCAAGACATGCTGGGAACGGGAAAAGCAATTCACCGTCTCGATATGGATACCTCAGGCATCTTGCTCTTTGCCAAGACCGAGGAGGCTTTCGTCAGGATGCAAAAGATGTTTGCGGAACATAAAGAAGTCAAGAAAGAATATGTAGCAATACTCTCCAATCCACTTTCAACCTTTCAACTTTCAACTATAAGCCTCCCCCTCTCCCCCGACTTCGAGCATCGTCCCATGCAGAGGGTGGATTACGAGGAAGGCAAGGAGTCGATAACCCAGTATCGATTTGTGGGTGAGAACAGAGTGTTGCTCTACCCTCTCACAGGCAGAACACACCAACTGCGCATACATTGTGCACACCCTGACGGACTGAATAACCCTATACTTGGCGACCCTCTCTATGGCAACACCCCAGCAGAGAGGATGTATCTACACGCTCAGCGTCTCACCTTTACCCATCCCTTCACTGGAGAAAAGATAGAAATAATTAGCGAGGCTCCATTCTAAAATTACGTATATGGTTAAACAAGGTTAATATGGGAGTAATGGACTTAAAATATTTTAACATCCCAATTGCAAGCCTTACTTTGTTATTATCTTTGCAAACAGATCACCTAGATATTAAAAACTTTGTTGATATGAAAAAGATTAAAATTTTCTTGATGGCATTGGTTTGCCTATTTACACAGTCAGTAATGGTGATGGCGGACGATAAGCCTATCCCACCTCAGCAGTTGCCTGCAGCTGCACAGCAGTTTGTAAAGACCTATTTCCCAAAGAACAGGGTGGTGTATGCCGAAAAGGACTGGAAGTCTTACGAGGCAACGCTCGATAATGGAGCAAAGATAGACTTCGACAAGAAGGGAAACTGGGACAAAGTGGAGTATAAGATGGGGGCAGTGCCTGCAAAACTGATACCTGCGAACATCGCCACCTACGTGCAGACTAACTTCCCCAACACGGCGATAATAAAGATTGACAAGGAGCGCTACGGCTATGAGGTAGAGCTCGCCAATGACATCGAACTGAAGTTTAATAATGCTGGTGCCATCATAGGATACGACGACTAACCACACATTTCAATCGTTTAAGCATTTCAATCGTTCGAAGCGAGAAAAGAAAAGAAGGGAAAGAACATTGTTGGTTCCTTCCCTTCTTTATTATTTTACCCTTAGGCTTGTACTTTTTACCAGCCGAAACTTACGTTCTCAAACTTAATGTCACGGGTCTTGCCTGTAATCTCGATAGGCTTCTTCTGGATATTGTTCCACTGACAGTTCTTCACGTTGATGTTGTAAATCTGTGTGTCGTCGTCAAGACCATTGAAGAGGGCACCATACTGAGACTTCTGACAGGTAACATTCTCAACATATACATTGCGCACTGTTGGGATATGACCACGCTCAGCAATCTCGGCAGGCTCGTAAACCAGGTTGATGCGCATAACAGCCTCACGACACTGACCCACCTTAATGTTGCGAACAAAGATGTTCTGGTTGATACCACCACGGCAGGTGTTGGTCTTGATGCGAAGCACACGGTCAAGGTTTGGCGAGTCCATCTCACAGTTCTCAGCAAAGATATTGTCACAACCACCTGAAATCTCAGAACCTATAACCACACCACCATGTCCGTCAGCCATCTTACAACCACGTATGATGACATTCTTACAAGGAACATTAGCCTTCAGTCCGTCAGCATTACGTCCTGACTTCAGAGCGATACAGTCGTCGCCAGTGTGGAAGGTACAATTCTCTATAAGCACATCCTCACAAGACTCTGGGTCGCAACCGTCGCCGTTAGGGCCGTCATTGAATATAGTAACATCGCGCACGATGAGGTTCTTCACAAACAGTGGGTGGATAACCCAGAATGGAGAATCACGCAACTCAACACCCTCGATGATGGCATTCTGACAGCGTACGAAGTTAATGAGCTGAGGACGCAAGCCCTTACCCTTGCCAAAGATACGCTTGGCTGTTGGCACACCATTGTCAGCCATCTTGAGCAGATCTGCACGAGTACCCACTGCATCCTTGCCTTGCCACTCGTCAACACCCTCATGATAACCATGATGCTTGTTGCCCTTCATATACCACCAGCGCTCATTTGAGCCGTAGCCGTCAATAACGCCCTTACCTGTTACACCAATATTCTCAGCATCAACAGCATATATGCAAGGCTGGTAATTGACGATATTCAGTCCCTCCCAACGTGTCTCTACATTAGGATAGAGATCACGCTCGAAGGCAAAGCGCAGTGTAGCACCCTCCTCCACCACGAGGTTCACATTCGACTTCATAGTGATGGCGCCTGTCATATATACTCCTGCAGGCACTATGACCTTGCCGCCACCCTTCTTTGAACAGGTAGCAATGGCCTTGTTGATAGCCTTCTGGTTCTTAGCAGCCGTAGCAGTGGTGCTGGCACCAAAGTCGGTGATGCTATAAAACTTAGATTTGAATACTGGAGCCTTGATGCGTGACATAATGGCATCATACACTTGCTGATCCCAACCCTCGGCCTGTGCCGACACACTGACAGACAGCATAGCACACATGACAGCAAACATTCTAATAGTACTTGAAATAGTCTTCTTCATAGATTTGTTATGTTTAGTTTAGTCTTCGTTTTCGTACAAAAAAAGCGTCGTCCTACTGAGACAACGCTGATCCTTGTTTTGTTGGGATACCCGGACTCGAACCAGGAAAGGCAGGACCAGAATCTGCAGTGTTACCATTACACCATATCCCAATACTTTATCTTTTCTGGTGCAAAGGTACTGCTTTTCAGCGAAACTACCAAATTTTTTGGCGTTTTTTTTATTTTTCTGTCATAAAGTGTGACACAATGTCGCTACTTGGCAGATGTCACATGTGTCATATTTTGTTGGCACGGGGTTTGTAAAACGTGGAGCGAGGACTAGCAAGTCCTGACACATTATTAATATAATATAACGAACAAAACAAAACTAAAAATTCATACGATTATGGGAAAGATTATTGGAATTGACCTCGGCACTACTAATTCATGTGTCGCAGTATTCGAAGGCAACGAGCCTGTAGTAATAGCTAACTCAGAGGGTAAGCGTACTACGCCTTCAGTTGTAGGCTTTGTAAAGGATGGCGAGCGCAAGGTGGGCGACCCTGCTAAGCGTCAGGCTATCACTAACCCTAAGAACACAGTGTTCTCTATCAAGCGTTTCATGGGCGAGACATACGACCAGAGTTCTAAGGAGGCTACACGTGTTCCTTATACAGTAGTTAATGAGAATGGCTACCCACGTGTTGACATCGAGGGTCGTAAGTACACACCACAGGAAATCTCAGCTATGGTGCTTCAGAAGATGAAGAAGACCGCTGAAGACTATCTGGGTCAGGAGGTGACAGACGCAGTTATCACCGTACCAGCATACTTCTCTGACTCACAGCGTCAGGCTACCAAGGAGGCTGGTCAGATAGCAGGCCTCAACGTTCAGCGTATCGTCAACGAGCCAACAGCTGCCGCTTTGGCATACGGTGTTGACAAGGCTAACAAGGACATGAAGATTGCAGTCTTCGACCTCGGTGGTGGTACTTTCGATATCTCAATCCTTGAGTTTGGCGGTGGTGTGTTCGAGGTGCTCTCTACCAATGGTGACACACACCTTGGTGGTGACGACTTCGACCAGGTAATCATCGACTGGTTGGCTAATGGTTTCAAGGCTGACGAGGGCATCGACCTCACCAAGGACCCAATGGCTATGCAGCGTCTGAAGGAGGCTGCTGAGAAGGCTAAAATTGAGCTCTCAAGCTCTACATCTACAGAAATCAACCTGCCTTACATCTCTGCAGAAGGTGGTGTGCCAAAGCACCTTGTAAAGACCCTCACACGTGCACAGTTTGAGCAGCTGGCTCACGACCTCATCCAGGCTTGTCTCGTTCCTTGCCAGAACGCTATGCGCGATGCAGGTCTCTCTAACAACGAGATTGACGAGGTAATCCTCGTAGGTGGTTCAAGCCGTATCCCTGCTGTTCAGACTCTCGTAAAGAACTATTTCGGCAAGGAGCCTTCTAAGGGTGTTAACCCTGACGAGGTGGTTGCAGTGGGTGCTTCTATCCAGGGCGCCATTCTTAATAAGGAGTCAGGTGTGGGCGACATCGTACTGCTCGACGTTACACCTCTTACTCTTGGTATCGAAACTATGGGTGGCGTGATGACAAAGCTTATCGATGCTAACTCAACCATCCCTTGCAAGAAGTCTGAGACCTTCTCTACCGCTGTTGACAATCAGACAGCTGTTACCATCCACGTTCTGCAGGGTGAGCGTCCAATGGCTTCACAGAACAAGTCTATCGGACAGTTCAACCTCGAGGGCATAGCACCAGCGCGTCGTGGTGTACCACAGATTGAGGTAACCTTCGACATCGATGCCAACGGTATCCTCAACGTTTCAGCTAAGGATAAGGCAACTGGCAAGGAGCAGCAGATTCGTATCGAGGCATCATCAGGTCTCTCTGAGGACGAAATCAACCGCATGAAGGCTGAGGCAGAGGCTAATGCCGAGAACGATAAGAAGGAGCGTGAAAAGATTGACAAACTCAATCAGGCTGACTCAATGATCTTCTCTACCGAGAACTTCATGAAGGACAATGCTGACAAGGTGCCTGCTGAGGACAAACCAGCCATCGAGGCTGCTCTGCAGAAGCTGAAGGATGCGCACAAGGCTCAGGACATCGCTGCTATCGATGCTGCTACCAACGAGCTCAACACCGTAATGCAGACTGCTAGTCAGAAGATGTACGCAGCTGGCGCACAGGCTGGTCCACAGGCTGGTCCTGACATGGGTGGCGCAGGCTTCAATGGCGCAGGTGCAGGAGCACAGGGCGGTCAGAACGCAGGCGGTTCTTCATCAGCACAGCAGGGCGCAGAAGACGCCGACTTCGAGGAGGTCAAATGAGACGCATAAGTAAAGACATAACAAAACACTATCAAATGGCGTGTAGCTCAATGAGTTACACGCCATTTCCTTTTTATAGGCTCATGTTTTCTATGTGCTTATTCTGCCTTTTTTTACGGCTTTTTTGTTACATACTTGTAGCAAGACTTAATGGTAGATAAGGTTGGACATAAACATACTTAAACATACATATAGGATTTAGTAAAACTTAAAAGTAGAAAACATGGCAAATTTAGGAATTGAAATCAAGAGAAAGTGCCCGATTTGTGGCAAGGTCTTTATTATTAAGACGTTAGACAGTGTTTACTGCTCTCCGAAGTGCAGCAAAGTAGCAAACAAGCGTAAGAAGGACAAAGAGAAGAAAGAAGCCTTATTTGTTACATATGCGCAGAATGTACCTGACATCCGAGAGTACCTGACAGCTCGACAAGTTGTTGCTATATACGGAGTTGAGCGCAGTACACTATACCGTCTGGCCAAGTTAGGTAAGATTCCATGTATTAATCTAGGTACAAGATTGATGCGTTTTAAGCGTTCAGAATTGGACTTGTTGTTTCACTACAGACGGGATTTGAAAGAAGCAAAAGAACTTCCGCAAAAGAAGCTTTACAGTCTCGAACCCGAGGACTGCTACACCATCGGAGAAGTTTGTGAGAAGTATCACATCAACGACAGTTCCGTGTGGGCTCACGTCAGGAAATACTCCATTCCCTCTCGTCAAATTGGCAACTATGTGTATGTTCCAAAAGAAGAAATCGATAACTTATATAAATCAGAAGAATTATGAGAAAACCTTTATTACACACTAAAGTGACGGTCAAACTCCGCAAGTCGGAGTACCGTGAAGAGTGGTACCTCTACACAGAGTCGTACCCAGTACGCAATCCAGGCAGCACCAAGCCTAAGAGAGTCATTGAGGCGGTCAACCGCACCATCACCACTCCAGTTTGGGACACAACTGCCATAACCGGCATTGATTTGGAAGGCAACTACAAGTACAAGCCGAAGCGAGATTCCAACGGCATCATCCAATGCGTATCACAGCTGGACAAAGAGGCATGTAGATATGCCGACAAAGTACGAGCCTTGCGTCAGCAGGAGTACGATACTGCTGTGGTTTTCTCCGACAGAGAGCAGGAAATGATTGCTCAGAACGAACGCTCAGAGCAGGATTTCATTGCTTACTTTAACAGCATCATTTATAAGTGCCACCCAAACAGTTCAGATTCTATCATTGTCAACTGGACTCGCGTAGGCAAGCTGCTGTCCATCTACTCTAAGGGCAAGCCTATCCCGTTCAAAACAATCTCTGCGAAGTTGCTTGAAGACATCAAATTGTTCATGCTCTCTGCCCCGCAAGGAGGAAACAAGGGCGGCACACTCTCACAGAACTCTGCCGCCACATACTTCGCCATCGTTAAGGCTGGTTTGCATCGTGCTTTCATCGACGAATACCTGACCGTTGACATAGCCGCCAAAGTAAAGGGCATTCCCGATGTAAAGGTTAAGCGAGAGACACTTACACTTGAGGAAGCAGAAATGCTGGCCAAGACTCCATGCGAGAACGAAGTATTGAAACGTGCATTCTTCTTTGCTGTGCTCACAGGTATTCGTCTGTGTGACATCCAAGACCTCACATGGGGAGAAATAGCGCAGACAGGAAGTGGATGGCGAGTTGACTTTACCCAGCGCAAGACGCATGTGGTAGATTATCTCCCTATCAATGAACAAGCCTATTCGTTATGTGGAGAACGAGGTGAACAAAACCAACGAGTGTTTGAAGGATTGACAGGCTCTTCTTGGATTTCCCGTCCATTGAAGAAATGGATTGAAGCATCGGGCATCAAGAAGCATATCACATTCCATTGCAGTCGTCATACCTTCGCAACTCTGCAACTCGAACGTGATACCGACATCTATACCATTAAAGGAATGCTTGGACATACGAATGTAAAGACCACTCAGATTTATGCACACATTGTTGATAAGAGTAAACGTAATGCTGCCGATGTCATCCATATTGAGAATCTTACTCCCACCAATGATGACGTAGAAAGTGTTCCTGCTATCTGATTTCTACCTGCTTTACCGGGTTGAGCCTCCGAGTTTTCGGGGGCTTTTTTTATGTCATTACCCTTCCTTATACGCATGTTTCTATCACCTTTTATTTCGTTATTATAAAGCGCTGGCTATGAGGTTTATAGTATGATTTTTGCTGCAAAATCATACTCAAATCTTAAGCAATTATAATATCGGTCTGTTGAAGCTCAAATTTTATGGCTGTTCGTAAAATAGTGACTTACTTTGCATCGCCGAAACGCAAGAAAAGGCTGAATAACATTATTAAATATATAAGTATTATGACAGAAATTTTTGAAGTTAAAGCGTTAGAGGAGATGCCGAGAGCATTGAACTACCTCATTAAAAAGGTTGATAACCTTCAGGAGACTGTAAACACCCTGCGACACAAACAGCAGGCCAGTGAATCACCTCGATGGATGAACATCGATGAGCTTTGTGCTTATCATCCCAGTCATCCCAAGAAGCAGACCGTCTATGAATGGGTGTCCAAGAAGACTATCCCTTATCATAAGATGACCAAGGGACTCATGTTCCTTCAGTCTGAGATAGATGAGTGGTTGAAACGTGGAGCCCAGAAGTCAGAAGAAGAACTGCTGCAAGAAGCCAAGGCTTTTGTCTTGTCAAAGAAAGGGAAAGAAGTATGATGCAAGACTACGCAACTGATTTCTGGTGCGGTATGGACGACCTGCATGGATTCTCCTTTTACCGAAAACCCATTCAGAACATTGAGCCATGCCGTGCCATCACGGTAGTTGATGTCTATCGCTACCTTGTCGGTCACTACGCCAAGCCGCAGACCGACACACTCCGCTCACTGACATCACCTTCGGAAGCCAAGAAGTATAAGGCAACTCACTTTGACTACTGTACATTCTCGGGATTGTTTCGCAAGCGGAATGAGAAGGAGTTGATACTGCACTCAGGATTGATGTGCCTTGACTTTGACCATGTCGGAAATCCCGACAGGTTCAAAGAGCGACTTCTGAAGCACGACTACTTCGATACGGAACTGATGTTCACAAGTCCATCTGGCGATGGCGTGAAGTGGATTATCCCCATCGACTTGAAAGGCTGGGAGCATTCCCGCTTTTTCAAGGCTGTAGCCAACTGCATTGCATCAACCGGATTGCCACCTGTGGACAAGTCTGGAAGTGACGTGGCACGTTCCTGCTTTCTGCCTTACGACCCACAGGCATACATTAACCCTAAATACTCGGAATATGTCAAAGAAAATCTTTTCCGCCCCATATTGGGAGAATGCCCCTTCTAAACAAGAGGCTTCGCTACCTGCCTTGCAGACACATGACACTCCTGAGACTACAACAGACCTCGCTACTGATATAGACAGCGTTGTTCAGGAGATTGAGGCCAATGGCGTTGACATTGCCCCCGATTATGGTATGTGGGTGAATATTGGTTTCGCTTTGGCCGATGGATTGGGAGAACGTGGACGAGACTTCTTTCACAGAGTCAGCCGACTCCATCCTGATTATGAGCCAGCGAACACAGACAAGCAGTTTACTCATTGTCTGAATGGCAGAGGCTCGGGTGTGACCATCGCCTCCTTCTTCCATTATGCAGCCCAGGCAGGTATTGAACTCCAGCACTCTTCTAATACCATTTTACCAAATTACCAAAATGGTAAAACGGCAAAATGGGTAAAACCAGAAAGCGAATTGCCCCACTTTCCCGAGGAGATTTTCGAGGCTTTGCCTCCCTTCTTGCAGAAAGTGGTCGGCAATGCCATCTCCATTGAAGACCGCGACGTGATACTGCTTGGAACTATTGGCTGCCTATCTGTCTGCTTCTACAATGTGTGTGGTGTCTATGATGAACGTGTGGTTTACTCTAACCTTTATCTGTTTGTTGTGGCCGAAGCCGGTATGGGCAAAGGAACTTTGACGCTCTGCCGTGAACTTGTGGCACCAATCAATCAACGTCTACACGAACAGACTGCTCAGAGGATGATTGAATATAAGCGTGAACTGTCCGAGTATCAAAAGTGCAAGGGAAAAAGCCTAGAGGCTATAGAGCCAGTAGCTCCACAACAGAAGACTCTCATTATTCCTGCCAATAGCAGTGCAAGTTCCCTGATTAGCATTCTGTATGACAATGATGGAATCGGTCTGCTCTTTGAGACGGAAGGTGACACGCTTAGCCAGACGCTCAAATCCGAGCATGGCAATTACTCCGACTTGCTCCGCAAGGCGTTCCATCATGAAACAATCAGTATGAGCCGTCGCAAAGATAGAGAATACTTGGAAATCGACAATCCGAGAGTCTCCGTTGTCTTGGCTGGTACGCCAGAACAGATACGCCACCTCATACCCGATGCAGAAAACGGACTGCTCAGCCGATTCATCTTCTATTTTATTCCCTTTCGTCGAGGAATACGCGATGTCTTCGCCACCGATAATGTGACTCGCTCGAAACATGCTGTATTCAAGATTATGGGTGATGAATTACTACACTTGCTCGATATATTTATGAATCAAGGTTCTTTTGTATTCGCATTGCCAACTCATCTTCAACATCGCTTTGTTGAGTGGCTGGCCAGGCTCAATGATGAGTGTTGCGATGAAGTTGACAATGGTATGCAGGGAATCGTCCGACGTTTGGGACTTATTGCCTTTCGCATAATGATGCTGTTTACAGCTATTCGCGCATTAGATAGCTCCCAACCGCAAGCCAGAACTCCAGACGGAAGGATTATTCTGGAGTGTTCCGAAGAGGATTTCAATACTGTGTTGTGTATTTGTGAGATCTTGCTCTATCACTCTATACACATCTATTTGAAGTTGCGTCTGACGAACAATCGCAATGTCCTCCCCGACATCGAGACTGGTGTCAATGCCCGTCGCTATGCGTTGTATCACAAACTTCCGGATGAGTTCGACAAATCCGTTTACGACCGAATCGTTTCTGAAATGAACGAGAATCCCAACACTGCCGCCAAGTGGATTGACAAGTTCATTCAGGACGGACGACTCAAGCGAACGAGCAAAGGCAATTATGTGAAAATTTAAACTATTACTAAACCGGGCGAAAGCCCACAAAAATGTAATGTATGAAAAATCTTAGTATTCCTATTGATCATCTTGTGATGTTGGCAGAACTTGATGATAAGGACGCGGGACTGATGGCAAAAGCCATTGCCCAATATGCCAACAAGGGTATTGTTCCTTCATCCAGCAATAGTGCGCTCAAAGCAATCTTCTCTCTGTTTCGCTCAATCATCGATGCGCAGCGTGAGTCTTCTGCAAAACGCAGCGAAATCAATACGACTAATGCCATGAGCAAGAAGTCGGCTGCAAAGAAGAAGGCTGCCAAGAAAGCAACTGCAACTGATAGCGAATCGCAGCAAATTGCAGACGATGCTACCGAAGCATCAGAAGCTGTTGAGGAATCGCTCCCACTTGATGCAATCGAAGCGGTATATCCGAAACTCGGTACTTATCGCAACGAATCGCTCTCTATTTGGGAATCATTCAGCGAAGAGAAAAAACGCAAGGCTATCGATTTCGTTCAAACCTACATCAGTCAAACGCCAAATGCAATTGACCAGATGTATCTGAACAGATACCTTGGGGCTGAACCTTGGGAGAAGTAAGCCGTAACGGGTCTGCTTGCAGACATTATAACCCTTTGGTGTAGCCTAATACACCAAGCACACTTGGCTGTTAGGCTCTCCGAGGGGTTTTGTCTGCCTTTTGAAAGAGCAAGCTCTGGCAGAATAATCACTTTTATGTCAAACCATTATACAGGATAACTATATGGGTAAAGGTAAAAAAGCAATGCTCGAAGTCAGCAAAATGAAGATGACTCCAGCACTCAGCGCAGAACATCAGCGCAAATGGGATGAGTCCCGATGGGAATGTAAACTTGATGATCCAGAACGTAATTACGACAAGAGTCGTACGCATCTCAACTTCGAGGTACGCAAGGGAGGTGTTATCGCACTAGTAGATCAATCGGTCTGCATCAAGGAAAAAGTAGATGCACGTATCGCAGAATGGAAAGCAGAAAGGCTTGCAGCAACAGGCAAAGTGCCTATAGTCAGAAGCACTCAACATCTCTCTGTCTCTCTCGTTATTGGTGGTAACTGTGAACGCATGAATGAACTTGCATTCGGAAATCAGGTGCTTCAAGAGCGAGGAAACAACGCTCACATCAAACGGATGCCAGAGATAGAG
>JAZLBU010000116.1:0-31086 GCA_045613845.1 Prevotella sp.
GAAGAAAGAGAAATTGCAGAAACTGGGTGTCAACGTGCCTGAACTCACACCATCGCAGGAGAAGCGTCAGGAGGAGTATGACAACTGGCAACTCACTGACGACCACGGAATGCACATATACGGCAAGGCTACCGACCAGAACGGCAGGCAGTATTATAAGGTGAAGAACTCATGGGGCAAGCACGGCGACTATGACGGCATCTGGTATATGTCAAAGAATTTCATCATAGCCAAGGCTATGGACATCATGGTCAACAAGCATGCTGTGCCGAAGGAGATTCTTAAAAAGTTAGAGAAGTAAAGGAGTTAAAGGAGTTAGAGAAGTTAAAGAAGCTAGCTGAGGAAGAACTTGGCTAGTTTTTCTATTGCTCGGCCACGATGTGAGATGGCATTCTTATCCTCGCTGGTCATTTCGGCAAAGGTAAGGGTTAAGCCCTTGTCTTCAGGCATGAAGATGGGGTCGTAGCCGAAGCCGTCAGTGCCATGCTTCTCACGTGCTATCTCGCCATTCACTATGCCCTCAAACTGATGAACCTCGCCATGATAAATCAGCGACACCACCGTGCGAAAGCGTGCCTTGCGATTGACGGTAGCACCTTTCTCGGCCTCGCGCTCTTCCAACTTGGCAAGCAGTTTGCGCATGTTAGCCTCGCTGTCGTGATCCTTACCCTGCAAACCCCAACGGTTGGTGCCAGCAACGGTGTCGCCCTCATCGCAGTTGGCATAGCGAGCCGAATAAACACCAGGTGCACCATTCAGAGCCTCTACCTCCAAACCAGTGTCATCGGCAAAGCAGTCGTAGCCAAAGTGCTCGCTGATGTAGCGTGCCTTCTCAAGCGAGTTTTCTTCTAAAGTGAGATGTGTTTCGGGCAGTTCGTCGAAACAGTCCACCTCTTTCAGCGAAAGGATTTCAAATCTCTTGCCAAGGATTTCTCTTACCTCCCTGAGCTTGTTTTCGTTGTTTGTGGCAAATACAATTACGGGTTTCATCATTCTGTTAAGTAAAGGGCACAGGCACAGCAATATTATTGCCGTAACACCAGCCGTTATTGCAAAGAAAAGGAAAAAGTCGGATAGGGTGACAATCTTCAAACCAAGAATGCTTGCAGGTTCCTTGCCTGGTGCAGGCAACAGGGTAGCAAACTCGCCAGCCAGTATGTTGGCAGTGGCATTGCTCATAAACCACACACCCATAAGCAAAGAGGCAAGGTGGGCAGGAGAGAGTTTGTTGACCAGCGACAGTCCGATAGGCGACAGCGACAGTTCGCCCATAGTGTGCAGGAAATAAAGCACTATGAGCCACCACATAGAAATCTTGGCAGTGGTGTCGATGCCCCATGTGCCGTAGGCTATCACAAGATAGCCGATGGAGAGCAGTCCCAGACCCAATGCCTGCTTAACCGTTGAGGGAACGTTGATGCCACGTCTGAGCAACCATTCCCACATCATAGCCATAACAGGAGCAAAGAGAACCACCACTATGGGGTTGACACTCTGAAACCATGTGGTGGGCATCTCCCAACTGCCTATGTGACGATCGCACTGTTGGTCGGCAATGATGGTGAGCGAAGAGCCAGCCTGTTCAAAGGCACTCCAGAAGAATATCACGAAAACAGCGATGATGTAGATGACACCAATGTGCATCTTGTCAATCTTCTTCAGTCTATTATCAGTTATGATGTATATGGGCAAAGCCACAGAGATGCCGTAGATAGCAGCAGAGATGTAGTCATTGAAATTCTCAGTCCTTGCAGCCAAAAAGCCGAAGATGGCTATAGCGAGAAGTATGCAGAAAGCCACTCTTACATATTTGATAACAGAGAGAACGATATGTCTCTCAAGAGCAGTGTTGGAGTTATCAGGCTTAACCTCCCTCAGTAATGGTTGGGGTTGGGTAGGCCTTCCTCCTATCGCCTTGCCCTCAGGTGTTACGAGATATTTGTCTTTCAGTGCCACAAACACGGCTACGGAGAACAGCATGGCACAACCAGCTGCAAAGAAGCCCCACTTGAAACCAGAAGGGTCGGCCCAGTTGCCATTGCCTAACGGTCCGCAGACAAGTGGAGCTATGAAGGCACCCACATTGATACCCATATAGAATATGGTGAAAGCTGAATCCTTGCGTTGGTCATAAGGCGAATAGAGGTCGCCCACCATGGTGGAGATATTAGGCTTAAAGAATCCATTGCCAATGATGAGAGCAGCCAGTCCGACAAACATCAGCCACAGAGACAGTTGGTTGTTAACCGTAGGGTCGATGCCGTAGCCCTCACCCATGATGCTCTGGCTGACAAAACAGGCTGATGCAAACATTAGGAACTGTCCCACTGCCATAGTCAGTCCGCCTGCTATGATGGAACGTCGGTTGCCCCAATAGCGGTCAGAGATGTACCCACCCAACAATGGGGTAAGGTAAACCAATCCAGTGTATGAACCATATATCTGACTCGCCTCATCATTGGTGAAGAAGGCTGCAACAAGATATAAAACGAACAGCGCACGCATTCCATAATAAGAAAAGCGTTCAGCCATCTCAGTAACAAACAGTAGATATAAGCCTTTGGGGTGTCCTTGGTGTGCCATATAAAAAAAGTATTTGTGTGCAAAGGTACGTAATTCTTTCCAAAAATTCCCTACAAAACTCAATAATGCTAAGAATTAACCTTTAAAAGGTGTTTATTTAATTAAAAAGTGTTACCTTTGCAGCCGTAAAATTGAGAAACAGGAATTAAATGAAAAGAAGATTTACTTACATCATCGTGGCACTGATGATGACGATGCTCAGTGCCGCCCCTGCGAGCGCTGCTGCCATAGAGCAGATAGGCGACCGCTACATCATCCACGTGGACGAACTGAACCTAACAGGCGAAGAAACCCTTGCCGAGGTGCTTGCTATGTTCCCTAACGTGGTGGATTTCGACAACTTGGGAGCAAACCTGGTTGTCAGGACTAACGAATATGGACTGTCAGCTCACAATATGGGTTACACGGCTGACTACGAGCAGTTTCTTGCCAAGACAAAGGCTAAGGAGATAGACCGTATTCAGGTGTGCACCAATGCTGGCACTATGAAGGGTACTGAGGGAGTAGGCAAGGTGATAGACGTGTATTACAAGAAGGGTAAGAACGGCACATCAGGCAGAGTGAGCGTGACAGCTGATTCATACGGCAGCCTTACCTCATTCAACACTGTCAAGGTGGAACGCGACAACCTCACCGTATGGGGACAACTCATGGGTGGACTGAAGCACAAGAAGGTCAATGACTATGTGTCACACATTGGCAACCAGGCAGCGGTGGCAGGAATAGATTGGCATATCGATGATAATAACAAGTTTATGGCGCAGGTGTGCCAGTCATTCAGCAGAGAGCACGACAATACCGTAGATATGAGAACATATTCACGTGATATAGATGTCAACCTGGTGTATGATCTTGACCTCTTCGACAAGAGGGGCTATATGGAGATTCAGACGGTGTTTATAAACGAAGGTTCAAACTCTGCCAGCTGGAATGGCAGAGAGCTTTTCCATTCAAGAACGACATCTCCGATAGGAGTGATAGAGTTTGGCATTCCTCTGTATAAAGACAAGGCACTGCTGATGGCTGGTGTAGAAGGCGGACTGTCAAAGGCGTTTAACGATGACCTGACGATGTACTACAACAACCGTCAGTTGTACTATGACGTTTACGGACAGATAGACTGGAACATTCACGGAGTGAACGTAAGCATTGGCGACCGTGTGAGAACCGTTAAATACTATCAGAATGAGAACGAGGATTATAGTGGTGATGATCCAAACGTAAGACGTTCGGCAGACCATCGTCATCGCAATCACTTCTTCAATTTTGCTGTGTATGGCAACATAACCAAACACTCAGTGCTGAAGGGCTCGTTTGCCAAGGCTCCTGTAACTCCAAGTTTTATGCATTTCCTGTATCAGGATGACCCGTCTCAGGACTATTGGAACTATCGTTCAAGTGTGAGAAAGATGGATGCTTATATTTCAGAGGTGAAGTATGAATACCAGAAGCCAGACTTTATCTTCACCACTTTCGTAAATAACTCACATGTTAATTTCGACTTTACTGGTTACCCTACTGACCACATCAACATTTTCCAGGTGGGAGCATCAACCTATTGGCATAAGGGTATACTGAGACTGTCAGCAGCGCTCAACTATTACAATGTCATGAACCGTGAATTAGGCGAGCCAGAATACAGCAATGTGGTACAGGTGCGTCTGCAGCCATCAATAGCACTGCAACAGGGTTGGCAGATAGTGCCTCTTCTGAGCTACACAAGTTTTGCACGTCTTTATGGTATGGGACAGCCTGCTCAGTTTGCTGCATCGCTCCGAGTAACCAAGAAGGTAAAGAACTGGGACTTCGACTTGCTGGGCAACAACCTTGGTCACCAGCGTTTCGGTCATCGTTCAGTATCTCTCGGAGTAACCTATAACTGGTAAGAAAGAGTGCGTGACCTATAAATAGTAAGAAAGAATTAGTAATAGCATAAAAAAGCTGGCGTAACCATAGTGATTGCGCCAGTTCTTTTATTATAATAATGTGCTCGGAAGATTAAAGACCGAGTGACTTCTTGGCATCGTTGGCTGCATTCTTAGCAGCATTGTCAATAGCCTTAGTAGCCTGATCCTTAGCAGCAGCCTTGGTGTCCTCTACCTGCTTCTTTGCAGCTGCCTTAGTGTCGTCAACGGCTTTGTTGACAGCATTGTTGGCAGCATCAACCTGAGACTTAGCAGCGTCCTCAGCAGCATTCTTCACATTAGCAGCATCGCCGATGAGTTTGTCGATAGCGCCAGACAGACCGTCAGCAGCCTCGTCTGATGTCAGCGCATTGACAGCAGCAGTAGCAGCGGCATTGCCAGCAAAAGCCTGCTGGATGCTCTCCTTATTCTCCTTGATGAAATTTTGTACCTTGGCAGCATACTCCTTAGCTAACTCTGGGTTCTGCTTTACCAGTTCAGCAACCTTTGCCTTGCACTGCTCCAATACATCGTTGAGGGCAGCAGCGTCCTTGTTTGCTATGGCAGCCTTAAGAGCATCGATGACACCCTGAGCCTCTGCCTCAGCGATAGAATCAGCTACAGCAACAGAGTCAACAGCCTCGCCTTGCTGAGTTTTGTTACCACATGATGTGAAACCGATGGCAGCTACAGCCATCACTGCTAAAAGAATTTTCTTCATTTTTTTTGTTGTTTTTTGGGGTTAATATTGTTTATTTATAATAGGGTCTATATGAACTATAGGGACTTTTCTTCTTTTTTTTACTCCACCAGTCCCACGTTGCAGGTGTGAACCTTGAAGTAGGGGAGGCTTACATTGCAGTAGCCATTGTGTCCCCATTTAGAGCCGTATGAGTTCTTGCATCGCAGGAGAATCTTGCCAGGATGCTTGCGTGATGTGGTGATACCCTCAATAGCCATAGCGTGGTTGCTGCTCACAATGCCATCGGGGGTGGGATTGCCATATTCCCAATATACAGCATGACCAGCCTTGAGACTCGCCAGCACCTTGGCTATGAGGCTGTCAATAGGCAGGTTGGTAAATGAATGATGATTGCGGTTGTCAGCTACCTCAAGCGTGATGTCAGTATTATATGGCTGATGAGGCACAGAGGTATAGAAATGCCAGTGTTGGTAGTACATCACACTCTCAGCAAACTGCAGGGGATTATAACGCATAGAGAGGTAGTAAAAGGCTGGCTGTTTACCTGCTGAGGGTCTGGTGGTAGTGAATTGTGGCAGCATCTCTTTCATTCTGTCACGCAACTCATTAAGCGAGTGGGTTTGACGAGCAAGCAGTTGCAGTTTGCGTTCCGTTACGCTGCTGTTGGTAATCTGTGTTTTCTCATGCTGATAAGGCACCAGTCCGTAGGTATTGATAAGCCTTAATGCCTCTGGTCCTACACCACGAAGTGATATGTCGGCGGCCTTGTCGCCAGAGAGATAGTGCCATATCGTCTGTTCCTCCAATTCCTTAGCCATAAGCCATTGGCGCGACAACTGTACGCTGTCACCCCTAAGGCATGCCTCATGCTCCACACACTCCAGCATGGCGTATATCCAACAAGCTGAGGTGTGACCTTGGTCATCACGTGCCCTCTTGTCCTGACAAGAAACAGCCAGGATGAGAACAAACAATATAACGACAACCTTAACCTTAACCATAACTCTTTAACCTTTGAACTCTTGAACCTTTCGACCTTTATCCTCTCACCATTTCGAGTAGTTCCTCGCCAGTAAGTTTGTGGCTCATATCGGTGGCAGCGAGTATGTTGCTGACAAGATTCTGTTTGCGTTCGTGCAGACGTTGTATCTTTTCCTCTATGGTGCCTTGTGATATGAGGTGATATACGGTCACCGCTTTCTTCTGTCCTATGCGATGACTGCGGTCGGTAGCCTGCGACTCTATGGCTGGGTTCCACCATGGGTCCATGTGTATCACGTAATTGGCGCGAGTGAGGTTGAGGCCCAGTCCTCCTGCCTTGAGCGATATGAGGAACACGGGACATTCGCCTGCCTGGAACTTGTTTACCAGTTTCTGGCGCTCAATGATAGGCACCGTACCGTCTATATATAAATAAGGTATATGGGCATCGTCGAGAGTACGACGTATGTCGGCGAGATAGGTAGTGAACTGCGAGAACACCAGTGCCCCTCCTCTATTCTCGAGTTCCTGTTGTTCGTATCCATCGGTAACGGTTTGCAACAGTTCGAGCAGAGCCGTAATCTTAGACTGACAACAGGCTGTGAGGCGCAGTCGGGTTATCTCGGCAAGAGTGTTCATTGAAACCCTGCCCAAACCATTGGCAATGAGTGTTGCCTCGGCTTTTTGTCGCATTGCCTCATAGGTGAGCTGTTCTTCCTCACTCATGGTTACATGCTGGTAAATCTCTTCCTTCTCAGGCAGTTCACGTGCCACTTTATCTTTGGTACGTCGAAGCATGAAGGGTTTCACCAGACGGTCCAACTGCTGTTGGGCTATGCGGTTGGAATTTTGTTCTATGGGCACAATGAAACGACGGTTGAAATCCTCAAACGATCCCAGCAGTCCGGGATTGACAAACTGGAACAGGTTCCACAATTCGCCAAGGTGGTTCTGCACAGGCGTACCTGTAAGCATAATGCGGTTTTTAGACTTCAGTTTCATAGCCACCGCTGAGGTCTTGGCACCACGATTCTTAATGATATGCGCCTCGTCAAGACAGATGGTGTTCCACTCCTTGGTGGTAATCTCATCCTTCACACTGAGCAACAGCATATAGGTACACACCACCACGTCGCCTGCTTTGGCACGCATGATGGCATCATGACGGTCAGATTCAAAATTAAGCATGGTGACGTTGAGCGAAGGGGCAAATTTCTCAAACTCCACCTTCCAGTTTGGTGCTACGGAGGCTGGTGCTATCACCAATGCCGGACCCTCATGCGCCTTAGAAAGAAGGAAGGCGATGGTCTGGATGGTTTTTCCCAAACCCATATCATCGGCAAGCAGTGCTCCTGCTCCCCAGTAGTTGAGTCGCGACATCCACTGGTAGCCCTCCTTTTGGTATTCACGCAGTGTGGCATGAAGGGTAGGGGGCACGTCAGGGGTGTATTTGCTTGACTCCATTATGCGCTGACGTATCTTGGTCAGTTCTTCGTCTTCTGTCAGTTGCAGTTCGCCCTGCATCATATCGGGACTTAACAGAGCAGCCGAGAAGGGCGACATCTGCAGTTTGCCATGATGACGTGAGGCTAGTGTGCTGAGCATATCGAGCTGACGGCGCAGTTGTTCGCTGATGGCTAGGAAGTCGCCATTGCCCAGGGTGATATAGCGTCCTTGCGACTGGTTGGCAAGTTCCAAGAGCTGTGCCATACTTATCACCTTATTTTGATCGAGTTCCACACTGCCCTCTATCTCAAACCATCCATTGTCGTTCTTCTTTATCACACCATTCCAGATGGATGATGAGTTGTGGCGCTTGATGCTCATCTTAGCTCCTTCAGGCCACTCACACGTTATCCTCTCTGGATTAGCCTGTGCATATTCTATAAGCGGGAGCAATTCAAATGACTGTATGGAGTCTTCCTGATTGTCTATGATGTAAGGCAGTTCAGGCACCTCCTCGCTCAGGGTGCTGATGAGGTGGTCAAGGTTCTCTTTCTCCTGTTTCAGGTTGCGTTTCACCCTGGTGCGTATGTAGCCATCCTCAGTCTTGCCGTTGTCTATTATCACCTCGTTGCCCTCGCCAGGCACACAACGTATTCTGCCACCTTGAAGCGGACGCACAAAGAACGACACACAATACATGGAGTCGCTGGGTCGCATCTGCATCACTATCTTTGATGTGCCATCGCATATAGGCAGTGTGCTACCACCCTCTATCAGGTCGCTGTGTATCTCTATGTCTCCACCTATGCGGTTGAGGAATCTGCGCAGTTGTGGCTCTGCCTCGTTAGGGAATCGCTTTATTGACAGTAGTCGGCGATAGTAAGGACGTTGTTGTGGGGTGAGTTTGATGAAGTTGATGCTTGTCGCACCTCTATAGGTAATGATAATGTCAGAATCCACCTCGCTGGCTGTTACGTTGCTGCTTATCACAAAACCATCGTCCTCGTGGCGCAGGCTTATGTATGGCATCTCCTCAGTCACCTCCACCAGTGTGAATGGCGAATATCGTCCTACATATAATCTGCTCTCGTTAGTCATTTCGGGCAACACGCTATAGAGGCTGATATCATGCGCATGATAGGCATTGTTGCCGTCTTTCAGTTCGGTTTCTATGATACGACGGTCGCCATCGGCCATTCCCTCCACATATCCAGCCATGAATGTGGGCACACTGACCTGTCGGCCTGCTCCCCATCCTCCTTTCTTCAGTGTTGCCTGTTGACGTGGCATCACGGTATTAAACTTTATGTTACGCATAAAGTAGCCTATGCGCACATCTTTCTTGACTTGTTCTGGAGCATCAATACTTTGTTTGGTGCCTGACACCTCCTCAAGCACATTATCCCATGTCTTTCTGTGGTATATGCCCGTCATCAGCGGAGCATCGCCGTAGGGGTGGTTGCTATATACTGGTTTCTCCACTCCGTCAAGGTATGACGACAACTCGTGGCGCAGAATGTCCCATCGTGGTTTGTCATACGAAGAGAATTCCTTACCCACATAGCGACACATCAGGGTGGCAAGCATGCGGTCCACTCCTTCATTGGAATAAAGTTTGTTGAGTTGCTCGCGCACCTGCTTCTCTGTGGCTGTGCCGTAGAGTATGCTATGGAGCAGTTTTGCAGCTGCCGTAACGTTTGCCTCTGTCGATTTTGCTAGGGCGAGCGCACGTTTGCGTCCTTCGTCAGTTCCTACCTTGTAGGCTGTAATGATATAGTAGAAATTGGCAATGGTGAAGGGCAGGTAGTTCTTGGTTGAGGTGTAGTAGCTCCCATTTTTGTTGCCCAGCGTTACGGCATTCTTGAAATGCAGGAATGCCCTGTTCGTATTGCCGTTATAAGCCTCGTATATACCTGCTATGATAAGGTGATAAAGGTCGGTGGAATGGATGTTGGTTGGCACTCTGCCTTGCACCAGGTAGTCAAGCAGGTCACACAGGCACAGTATGTGTTGCAGAGAGATGTCGGTCTCAATGGTATCAAACCTATAACCCCTTATTACCGAACGCAGATAAGCGGTGTCTATCACCTCTTCGTTCTTCAGAGCCTTAGCCAGTGTTTTCTCAAGCAGTTCGTGGAAATTAGTAGAACTGAACACCATGAGCAATGGCAGAAAACGACTGTCGAGCGTGGTTGGAATGAAGCAGCTGAGTGCCTCGCCTATCTCGTAGTCGTTAATCTCTTCTATGCTGATATTCTGAAATCCCGAACTGATATACTGCCACAGCATCTTCTGCACCGCTGAGGGTTTCATGCCTCGTGCCTCATCAAGCACACTGATGGTTAGCTGTGGCTGTTGTTCATAGAAATACAGCATTAGGGGCACCAGGTATTCTGCCGTAACGCGATAGTCGTAGGTGTCGTTGCGCCAGTTGTAGCCCAGTTCCTCGAAATATCCCTTCGACTTTATGCCTGCAAGCGTAGCCTTGAAGTCGATGAGCGGTTTGCCCGTCAGCGACTCCACTATGCTTCTCACTCTCCCTGTCTGTGTTGCGTCGATGTTAAAGAGTGAATATATGCACAGCAGGCATTGCTCAGTATGTGTCAGGGTCGATATCAATTGTCAATGGAATAAGCCAGTGCGTATGCCTTGATACGCTTCACCATAGCGAGCAGTCCGTTGCTACGTGTTGGTGAGAGGTGGTCTTTCAGTCCTATCTGTTCTATGAAGTAAAGGTCGGCATCGAGTATGTCCTTTGCAGGCTGATGGTTTATCACCTTGATGAGCAGGGCTATGATACCCTTTACTATCAGAGCATCGCTATCGGCAAGGAATGTCAGCGTACCGTCCTGCTCCTTGTCACATTGCACCCACACCCTACTCTGACAACCGTCTATAAGGTTTTGCTCCGTCTTGTATTTCTCGTTCAGAGGTTCCTGCTCATTGCCTAGGTCTATAAGCATCTGGTACTTGTCCATCCAGTCGTCAAAGGCGCTGAATTCCTCTATTACTTCGTCTTGTATTTCGTTTATCGTCATTATACTTTATACCTTATACTTTACACCTTATACCTTACACCTTCTCCATCACAAACAGTTTGTCGCTTGGTCTCACCTTGTCAGGCACTGCTATGCTGATGCGTTGTCCTTTCTTGGCTACATTGACGGGTTTCAGGTCATAGCGTATCTCCTTCACTTCGTCTATATACATAGCTCCTGTGGTAGGACCCGTGATAAGCAGTTTATCGCCCACCTTTATCTCGTGAGCCTCCACCTGGAATTCTGCCACACCTATCTTTGAGAAGTATTTTATGGTCTTGGCAGCATACACCTTCTTCTCTGTAGCCTTCGAACCATAACTGTCATTCCATTCGCCCAATGTCTGACCCTGATAGTATCCGTCCCAGAATCCACGATTGAATACTGTGGCGAGTCTTTCATCCCAAGCATCCTTGGCTTCCTCCGTAAAGGTGCCTTCCTCCACAGCCTTTATGGCCTCTTTGTAGCAACGCACTACGGTGTCCACATATTCAGCACCTCGTGCCCTGCCTTCTATCTTGAACACCCTCACGCCTGCGTCCATCATCTTATCAATGAAACGGATGGTCTTCAGGTCCTTGGGCGACATGATGTATTTATTGTCAACAAGCAGTTCGTTGCCTGTCTCTACGTCCTCCACTCTATACCCCCTGCGACATATCTGCACACACTCACCACGGTTGGCTGAACGGTTGGCATTATGCAGCGACAGGTAACACTTGCCTGATATCGCCATACACAGTGCTCCATGACAGAACATCTCTATGCGGATGGGTTTGCCTGACGGACCGCATATATTCTCTCTTACGGCTTGCTCGTGTATTGCCTTCACCTGTTCCATGCGCAGCTCGCGAGCCAGTACCACCACATCGGCAAACTGTGCGTAGAATCTCAGTGCCTCAATGTTGCTGATATTGAGTTGGGTGGAGAGGTGCACTTCCTGTCCCACCTGCTTGCAATACATCATCACGGCTACGTCGCTGGCTATCACTGCTGAGATGTTTGCCTCCTTGGCAGCATCTATTATCTCGCGCATCTGCTCCAGGTCTTCACCATATATTATTGTGTTGACCGTCAGGTACGACTTGATGCCATGCTCTGCTGTCAACCGTGCTATCTCCTTCAGGTCGTCTATGGTGAAGGTGCTTGCCGAGTGGGCACGCATGTTCAGCTTCTCAATGCCGAAGTAGATAGAATCTGCCCCAGCATTGATGGCTGCTGCCAAGCTCTCCCTGCTCCCTACGGGAGCCATTATTTCATATTGTTCTACACTTCCCATACAGCGCCGTCTGGTGTGTCCTTAACTATTATGCCTGCCTCGGATAGTTCATCACGTATTTGGTCTTACACTGCCCAGTTCTTCTCTTCCTTGGCTTTCTGGCGCATGTTGAGCACCATTCCCATCACCTTGTCGAGAGCCTTGTCTTTCTCCGAGTTACCGTTTCCGTTCCCGTTAGCGTTGGTGAGTCCGAGGATGTCTTCTATGAACAGGTGCATGGTGTCAGAAAGTGCCTTCAGGTCGTCAGCACTTATCTTTGCCTTGCGATCTACTAAGAGGTTCACCTGGTGACAAGCCTCAAAGAGTTCTGAGATGACGATTGGTGTCTGCAGGTCGTCGTTCATGGCATCATGCAGTTTCTGTGGCAGTTCCTTCACATATTTCGCTATCTCTGGGTTTGAACCCTTGGCTGGCTGTATGCGCTTAAGGTCTTTCAGTCCCTGCATCAGTCGTGCAAAACCCTTCTCTGCTGCTTCCAGTGCCTCGCTTGAGAAATCCACCGTACCACGATAGTGAGCCGAGAGTATGAAGAAACGTATGGTCATAGGGGCAAACGGCTTGGTGAGCAGTTCGTGTTCACCCTTAAAGAACTGGTCGAGCGTGATGAAGTTATTATATGACTTACCCATCTTCTGTCCGTTGATGGTTATCATATTGTTGTGCATCCAGTAGCGCACGGCAGGGTGACCCATTGATGCCTGTGCCTGTGCTATCTCACACTCGTGGTGAGGGAACACCAGGTCCATACCTCCTCCATGTATGTCAAACTCCTCGCCCAGGTATTTCCTGCCCATCGCCGTACATTCACAGTGCCAACCAGGAAATCCCTCTGCTATAGCGCCCTTTCCTTCAGGAGAGGGTTGGGGAGAGGCTACCCACGGCCATCTCATGATGTGCTCTGGTTGTGCCTTTTTCCACAGGGCAAAGTCGGCTTGGTTCTTCTTCTCGCCCACACCAGCGAGGGTGTCACGACTTGCGTCCTTGATGTTCTCAAGCGTTCTGCCTGAGAGAATGCCGTACTTATAGTCCTTGTTGTATTTCTCTATGTCGAAATACACCGAACCGTTGCTCACGTAGGCATAGCCCCTGTCCAGTATCTGCTGCACCAGTTGCTGCTGCTCTATGATATGACCTGTAGCATGAGGTTCTATAGAGGGTGGAAGCACATTGAGTTTCTCCATCGCCGAGTTAAAGCGACGGGTGTAGTACTGTGCTATCTCCATTGGCTCCACCTGTTCCAGACGTGCCTTTTTGGCTATCTTGTCCTCGCCCTCGTCGGCATCGTGCTCCAAGTGACCCACATCGGTAATGTTTCTCACATAGCGCACCTTGTAGCCCAGGTGCTTCAGGTAGCGAAAGAGTATGTCGAATGTTATAGCCGGACGGGCATGTCCCAAGTGTGCATCACCATATACTGTTGGTCCGCAAACGTACATTCCCACATGTCCGGGGTTAATAGATTTGAAAGCCTCTTTCTTTCTTGTCAGTGTGTTGTATATAAGTAGTGTCATAATTCTAAGGAGTTAAAGGAGTTAGAGGAGTTAAAGGAGTTAGAGGAGTTAAAGAATTCTAAGGAGTTAAAGGAGTTAGAGGAGTTAAAGGAGTTAAAGACATTACCATTAGTTCCCGTTCTTGCGCTCCAGTAGGTGCTTAGGCGAGCGGAGCTCGTATCGTAGCAACCTTTGGTTGCGTATCGTAGCGAAGCTTAGCTGAGCTCCAGCATACGCTCTATTGGTTTCACTGCATCCTGTGCTATGGATGGGTCAACGTCCACCACAGGGCTCTCGTCGCGCAGACAGTTACGCAGTTTCTCCAGCGTATTCAGTTTCATATACTGACACTCGTTGCACGAGCAAGAACCCTTTGCAAGGTCATTATCGTTATCGTAGCGAAGCGTATCGTTGTCAGCCTCGCTGACCTCAGGTGGCACAGGTATAAAGGTGCAGTCAGCACAGGTGCGCTGCAATTCGTGCAGTATGCCTGCCTCCGTAGCCACTATGTATTTCTGTGCAGGGTGATTCTGTGCATATTTCAGCATGTCGGCAGTAGAGCCCTTCACCTCAGCCATTGCCAGCACGGGTGCCTTACACTCCAGGTGTGCCATCACTGTAGCATCGGGGTTTTCTGCCTTGAGCTTTGCTATCGCCTCTACTGAGAAACGCTCGTGCACATGACAGCCTCCGTTCCATAGTTCCATATTCCTGCCTGTCACACTGTTGATGTATGAACCCAGGTTATAGTCAGGACCAAAGAGAATCTTCGCATCCTTAGGCAACTGGTCTATCACCTTCTTCGCATTGCCCGAGGTAACCACCACATCGGTCAGCGCCTTCGTAGCAGCCGTGGTGTTCACATATTGCACCACCATATAGTCAGGATGCTGCTGCTTCCAGCGCCACAGGTCCTCAGCGTCACAACTGTCGGCAAGCGAACAGCCAGCGGCAAGGTCAGGTGCCAGCACCTTCTTCTCAGGCGAGAGCAGTTTGCATGTCTCAGCCATGAAGTGCACTCCACACATCACTATGATGTCGGCATCCGTCTGTGCTGCCTTGCGTGCCAAAGCGAGTGAATCGCCCACAAAATCGGCACAGTCCTGTATGTCACCAGTGGTGTAGTAATGAGCCAACACCACAGCATTCTTCTCTTTACACATCTGGCGTATCTCCGCCTGCAGTGCCTTTGTCTGTTCCATGTCCATCGTTTACTAATAATTCAAGGGTTTTCGTAGCGAAGCGTTTCGTAGTCACAAAGTGACGTTTCGTAGCCCATAGGGCGTTTCGTTCCCGTTTTCATTTTTGTTGAATGTGCAAAGATACTTATTTTTCATGACATGAACAAACAAAACTGCGAAATTATGAACCATGAACTATGAATTATGAACTATTTTTAGTACCTTTGCAACCGAAATGAAGAAACTTTACATAGAAACTTATGGCTGCCAGATGAATGTGGCAGACTCTGAAGTGGTGGCATCGGTAATGCAGATGGCGGGCTACGAATTGTGTGACTCGGTTGATGAGGCTGATGCAGTGTTCCTCAACACCTGTTCTGTGCGTGAGAATGCTGAGAACAAGATTTACCACCGTCTTGAGGCTCTGAATAAATTACGTAAAACCTCAAACCTCATAATCGGTGTGTTGGGTTGTATGGCTGAGCGAGTGAAGGACGACCTTATCAATAATCACCATGCTAACTTGGTGGCTGGTCCTGACTCATACATGCAATTGCCTGACCTCATAGCCCAGTGCGAACTGGGACATAACGCCATTGACACCGAACTCTCTGTTACTGAGACATATAAGGATGTCTTACCACAAAGGGCGCATGGTTCTCATCTGTCTGGTTTTGTGAGCATTATGCGTGGTTGCAACAACTTCTGTCACTACTGCATAGTGCCTTACACCCGTGGTCGTGAACGCTCCAGAGACGTGGAGAGCATCATGCGTGAGGTGAAAGACCTTGAGGCTCGTGGATTCAAAGAGGTAACCCTGCTTGGTCAGAATGTGAACAGCTACAGAAGTCCCCTCCCATTTGGGGGAGGGTCAGGGAGAGGGGATTTTTCTGACCTATTGGCTTTGGTGGCTGAGGCTGTGCCTGGCATGAGGGTGCGTTTCACCACTTCGCACCCTAAGGATATGAGCGACGAGACGCTGGAGGTGATTGCGCGCTATCCTAATGTGTGTAAGCACATACACCTGCCTGTGCAGAGCGGCTCAGACCGCATTCTGAAACTTATGAACCGCAAATACACCCGTGAGTGGTATATGGGCAGGGTGGAGGCGATTAAGCGCATAGTGCCTGAGTGTGCCATAACGACGGATATATTCGTGGGATACCACAGCGAGACGGAGGAGGACCACCAGATGTCACTGTCGCTGATGAGGGAGGTGGGCTATGCTTCTGCCTTTATGTTCAAATACAGCGAACGCCCTGGCACCTATGCCTCCAAACACCTGCCTGACGATGTGCCTGAGGATGTGAAGATTCGTCGACTGAATGAGATGATAGCCCTGCAAAACGAGCTGTCAGCCATCAGCTACAAGGCCGATGAGGGCAAGGAGTTTGAGGTGCTGGTTGAGGGGTATAGCAAGCGCAGTCGTGAACAGCTCTGCGGTAGAACGAGTCAGAATAAGATGGTGGTGTTCGATAAAGGCAACCATCACATTGGCGACCTGGTAAGGGTGCGCATCACGGGCTCCACCAGTGCTACGCTCTTTGGCGAGTGTATCTGATATTCCTTTTTCTAAAAAGAGAATCCTATGCTACTCGATGATATAAGAAAAGACATTGCCGCGAATATGCTGCCCCTGTTTGACAAGGCAGCAGAGATAGCTATTAGGGCTCATCAGGGTCAGACGGATAAGTCAGGCAAACCCTACATAGGTCATGTCATGAGGGTGTCTGCTCATTGTCATACACCAGAAAGCAAGGTCATTGCCTTGCTTCATGATGTGGTAGAAGATACGTCGATCACCCCTGACCAACTAATAGCCGAGGGCATTCCTTCCAGCATAGTCGATGGTGTGGTTACCCTCACCCGAAAGCATGGTGAGGATTATGAACAGTACATCAGCCGAGTGGCTCCTCACCCCCTTTGTCGTGAGGTGAAGATTGCTGATCTGGAGGATAATATGGACATTCGCCGACTCGCTGTTATTGGCGAGTCTGACGTTGCCCGACTAAAGAAATACCACCGCGCCTGGAAAACACTCACCTCTCTTTAACGTTGTATTTCCTTCGTTGCCTCACGCAGCCATTGCTGGTCTGCAGGGTCAGTAAGGTGGGGCAACAGTTCATCACACACTTTCTTATGATACCAGTTTAACCACTCCACCTCCCTGTCACTGAGCATGGATAACTCTATCGCCTCCGTATCTATCGGACACAGCGTCAGCGGCACAAGAATTAAAAAGTTTTCGTAGCAATCTCCGATTGCGTTTCGTAGTCGCTCCTGCGACGTTTCGTAGCGAAGCGTTTCGTAGTCACGAAGTGACGTTTCGTCCCCCCAAGGGGCCACCACCATCACATTCTCCGTCCTAATACCAAATTTTCCTTCCTGGTATATGCCAGGCTCGTCAGTTACCGTCATGCCAGGCAGCAGTGGGGCAGGATACCATTGTTGGTGTATGCGGTGCGGACCCTCATGCACACACAGTCGCCAGCCCACTCCGTGTCCTGTGCCATGCATGTAGTTATAGCCGCCTTTCCATACCTCAGCACGCGCTATGGCGTCTATCTGACTACCACAGGTGCCCTTAGGGAATGGTGTGGTAGCAAGGGCTATATTCGCCTTCAGCACACAGGTGTAGGCATGCTTCATCTCGTCAGTCACCTTGCCCAGTGCTATGGTGCGCGTTATGTCCGTTGTGCCACAGTCATACTGCCCACCTGAGTCTATCAATAGCAGACCCTCTGCCTTCAGCGCTTTATTGCTCTCAGGGGTCGCCGTGTAATGCACTATCGCACCATGCTCCTGATATCCGCAGATGGTGCTGAATGATAGGTCCAGACAGTGCGCACATTCCCTGCGCAACTGCTCCAGTTTGTCTGAAACGCTTATCTCCGTCTGTCCTCCAGCCTTCACAGCTGGTTTCAGCCAGCGCAGAAAGCGCACCATCGCCACACCGTCATATATCATTGCCTGACGAAAACCAGCTATTTCATCGGCACTCTTCACAGCCTTCATCATCGTTATGGGACTCTCGGCATCCACAGCATGCTCTTTCACCTTGTTATACACCGTATAGCTGGTGGTCTGAGGGTCTATCATCACCCTGCCGTCCAGTTTCTGCACATCGCCAGTGAAGTCGCCGTATGCCTTCACCCTCACTCCAGCCTCCTGCATCTGCTTCTGTGCCTCATTAGTCAGGTTTCCGTTCACATACACCGTAGCATCCTCCAGCGTTATGATAAGGTACGCTATAAACACAGGTGTCATCGGCACATCATTACCCCTCAGGTTCAGCGTCCATGCTATCGACATCAGGTCCGTCACCACATGCGCATCGCAGTGCTTCTCCCTCATCACCTCCCTGATCCTACTGAGCTTACTCAGCGTAGGGTTTTCGTAGCAATCTCCGATTGCGTTTCGTAGTCGCTCCTGCGACGTTTCGTAGCGAAGCGTTTCGTTCCCAATGGAGAACACTTCTCCATTAGGCCTCTCAGGCCTCCCCTTCCACAACCTCTTCGCCACATCATAATCAGTGCGCACCGTCACCCCAATCTTTCTCAGCGCCTCCTGCAAGGATGTCATCTCGCTATAACTCACCAACAGTCCGTCAATAGCCACCACCCTGCCATTACTCGCCGACAGTTTCCTCAGCAACCACTCCGTAATACTCGGAGTGCCCTCGATACCCTCCTTCATCAAAGAGAATGCCCTGTTTTCGTTTTCGTAGCGAAGCGTTTCGTTTTCGTTTTCGTAGCGAAGCTCTCTCTCCGCCTGCAAAAAATATCGCGAGTCCGTCCACAGTGCCGCCTCATCCAGCGTCACCACTGCCGTGCCCGCACTGCCTGTGAATCCCGTTATCCACTCGCGCACCCTCCAATGGTGAGCCACATACTCACTCCCATGTGGATCACTCGTCGGCACTATCACCGCATCAATCTTCTCGGCGCGCATCTCCTGGCGCAGTTCTTCTAACTTCATAGTCCTGTTGCATAGTGTAAAATTAGTATGTCAGACCGAATGACCACAGCGGAATAATGTTTCCCATACCATATTCCACGTTGTCCTTGACGATATAGCCCTCCTTTGCATCTTCTATTTGTTTCTTTCCCTTTTTCTTGCCACCGACTTCAAAAGTTTTACCATCAATCTCAAAGTCGCTTATGCTTGAGGATATCACGTCAGTAGTTACCCTCATTTGGTTATAAAAGAATGTTTCGCGTATATTTCCTATGTCTGTTGCCTCATGTCCCAAAATGTATGCAAGAGTAGTATTATCAAGATAAACCTTTTCTACCTTGCCTATACCCCTTATTCCACCAGTGTTATCCCTGAGTTGTCCTATCATGCCCGCCTGTTCCATATACAAGAAATAGTCAGGCAGCACGTTTCTGCTCACTCCAATTACGTTAGCCAGCGATTCCATAACAGGTTTGAAAGGTACACTTTGCGCTATTACAGCAAGCAGTTTCTTTAGTTTTCGCCCTGTAGAGGCAGTCATGTTAGCATACTGTGGGATATCAACCTCCATTGTCTGGTTTATAACCTGTCTCATCCTCAACTCAAAGTCTGTTTCACCAGCAAAAGGGTAGTAGCCTCTTTGCAGATAGTCACGAAATAGCGGTAGCGGATGTTTCTCACCAGCTATCTCTGCCTTCAGTCCTATCACGTCATTAAGCGAGAAGACGGGAGTATGTATATTGTGAAACAATTGCAGATATTCCCTAAATGACAAACCCTGCATCATGAATATGGGAGCACGTCGGCTTAAGTCTGCTACGCCCTTGTAAATGTCCAGTACAGATGATCCCGTAAACCCAATCATCATGTCTGGGTGTGAATCATATATCTGCTTTAGTTCTCGTGACCAATTGTCATATTTATGTATCTCGTCAATAAATATCTGTTCGCCACCCTCCTTGGCAAACTCATCCACCGTCTCAACAAGGCTGTGTGACGAAAAATATAAGTGATCTGCCACAACATAAAACATATGTCGTGACTCTCTGTTCTCTCTTATATATTGCAATATCATCGTTGATTTGCCAACGCCACGTGGTCCTACAAGCCCAAACATTCGCGACTGCCAACTGACCTTGTCATACATATATCGCTTAAACGTAGAGGTAGTTTGCCTCAACTGTCCCTCCATGAATTCAGTAAGAGAAATATCCATAAAATAGTCTTTTATTACATTGTTCAGGTGCAAAGTTAATAAAAATGCACTAAATGAGTGCAGAAAACACAAAGAAAATGCACTACTGTAGTGCAAAACACCCCCGAAGAGGCCTTTTTTTCAAATGTGTTCTCCAGAAAATACACTTTGAGTGCAACAAATATTCCCAATTCGTACGTCTTAGCAGACTCAATGGAATTCCCAATCGGCAAGAAACTACCTTTGTGGTTAGTGGGCTTTCTGTATTAAAAAACTTAGTAATTCACCACGTAATTTAAAATAATTCACCACTCCAGAGCATTTTTAGGAAGTCTAGAACGTAGATGAGCTCTGTGTTTCCTGATTTGCGGGTAATCGGATCGAGGGAAACAAGAATTAAGCGACAGTCAGGATGTTCCTCACCGAATGCCTTTAAGCCCTTTTTATGCTTGGTCTCTACATGTTCTGTCGATTTGATCTCGATAGCCACTTTTGCATCACCTATAACGACATCCACTTCTTTTTTATCATAGGTGTGCCAATAGGAGATAATGTCCCTTTTGTCGTTGTACCCTTTGTAGGCGATGATTTCCTGCATCACAAAGTGCTCGAAGGCATGTCCGTAATCGTCGGTTCCACGTTTCAGGGTATGACGTCCCATCAGGAAGTTGGCCAATTGTACATACAACTTAAATTTTAGGGAGTGTACTCCTAAATTTTGCATAAAATTCGGGAGTATGGTTCCGATTTTATATGCTTTTTCGGGAGCAAAGGTAAACAAAAATTCGGCAAACACCAAATTTTTTGCATATATTTTTGAGTAACATGTGTGGGGAATCCCTATGGAACTTTAGGGAATTTATTCAGAGGGTTTAGGAGTTTTCACTTTGGTGGGAGGAGGAAAATGATGAACTTTGCACCAGAGAAAAGACAATAGATTAATAGAGCAAATGTATTTATTAACTTCTAAAAATTGATGGATATGAAAAAGATTATGACACTCGTGGTAATGACCATTATGGTTGTTTCAGCTAATGCATTAAGTTTTACAGTAGTATGTAGTAATAACACAACAACACCTGCACCAAGGGCGGTACAGGTGGTGAAGGTGAAGTCTGAGCCTGCGCATGTGAAGCATCATCACAAGCATCATGTTAAGCACAATTGCCATGCTAAGCATCACATGAAGCATCATGCTAAGCACCATGCTCATAAGCATGCCGAGGCTGCTACATGGAGGGATGCTGCGAGGCATCACAGAAGGTAAGCCACATGCTTATAGTGGATACTCATCGAATGCGTAAAGCACTGTTGAGAGGTAGCGCTCGCCTGTATCTGGGAGGAGTGCTACTATTTTTTTGCCTTTGTTCTCAGGACGCTTGGCTATCTGAACTGCTGCGAAGGCTGCTGCACCTGATGAGATGCCTACGAGCAGACCTTCCTGCTGAGCCAACTGGCGACCAGTGCGGATAGCGTCGTCATTGTCGATGTCGAGCACTTCGTCGATGTACTCGGCGCCGTATGTCTTAGGCACGAAACCTGCGCCGATGCCCTGAATCTTATGAGGACCGCTTGGTTTGCCATTGAGCACTGCTGAGGTAGATGGTTCTACGGCATATACCTTGACGTCAGGATTCTGCTCTTTGAGGTATTTTGCCACACCAGAGATGGTGCCACCTGTGCCCACACCAGCTACGAAGATGTCTACCTTGCCGTCTGTCTGCTGCCATATCTCAGGACCAGTGGTGGCATAGTGCTTGGCTGGGTTGGCGGGGTTCTCAAACTGCTGGAGTATTACTGAGCCAGGGATGGAGTCACGCAGTTCGTTGGCTGCCTTGATGGCTCCAGCCATACCGTCTTTGCCTGATGTGAGGCGTACCTCGGCACCGTATGCCTTGACGAGGTTACGACGCTCCACTGACATGGTTTCAGGCATGGTGAGGATGAGGTGGTAGCCCTTAACGGCGCTGACCAGTGCCAGTCCTACGCCAGTGTTGCCTGATGTAGGCTCGATGATGGTGGCACCAGGCTTGAGGATGCCCTTAGCCTCTGCGTCCTCAACCATTGCGAGGGCGATACGATCCTTTACTGAACCACCAGGGTTGAAAAACTCTACCTTAGCGATAACGGGTGTCTCAAGGCCGTGTGCCTTAGAGAACTTGTTGAGTTCGAGCAGTGGGGTGTTGCCCACGAGCTCGGTAAGTGTTTTTGCGATTGCCATATTGTTAATTCCTTTTGAAGCCCCTCTCCCCGTCCCTCCCCCAAATGGGAGGGAGGAAAGATGCAATGAGGGGATGATGATTATTTATTTTATCTTTTTTCTGAGTGCAAAGGTACGAACTTTCTCGCACCCTTGCAATAACAAACTTATGTTATTTTAATGCTTGCTCAAGATCTGCTATGATATCATCGATATGCTCCACACCGATGGAGAGGCGCACAGTGGATGGGGTGATATGCTGGTCGGCAAGTTCCTCAGGCGACAGCTGTGAGTGGGTGGTGGTGTAAGGATGTATCACCAGCGACTTCACATCGGCAACATTGGCGAGAAGAGAGAATATCTTCAGCGAGTCGATGAAGCGCCATGCCTCTTCCTGTCCGCCCTTAATCTCGAAGGTGAAGATGGATGCTGCACCATTAGGGAAGAGCTTCTTATAGAGTTCGTGGTCAGGGTGTGAAGCGAGGGCAGGGTGGTTGACCTTTGCCACCTTAGGATGCTTGCTGAGGAAGTCGACCACCTTGAGGGCATTCTCCACATGACGCTCTATGCGCAGAGGCAGCGACTCAGTGCCCTGAAGCAGTATCCATGCATTGAATGGAGAGATGGTGGAACCAGTATCTCTGAGCAGTACGGCACGTATGCGAGTGACGAAGGCTGCTGCTCCTGCTACATCGGCAAACACTGCACCATGATATGATGGTTCTGGCTTAGCGAGGGTAGGGAACTTGTCGGCATTTGCCTTCCAGTCAAACTTACCACCATCTACTATCACACCGCCGAGTGATGAGCCATGACCACCTATGAACTTAGTGGCTGAATGAACCACGATGTCGGCACCATGCTCCAATGGGCGGTAGATGATAGGTGCGAAGGTGTTGTCAACGATAACAGGAATGTTGTGTTTGTGTGCTATCTCCGCAATACGGTCGAGGTCGATAACATCAGAGTTTGGGTTGCCCAGCGTCTCGAAATAGAACACCTTAGTGTTAGGACGAATAGCCTTCTCGATGGCATCGAAATCGCGAGGATCAACGATGGTGTTCTCTACTCCCTGGTTAGCCAGCGTGTGGACGATGAGGTTATATGAACCACCATATAGATTATTTGCTGCTACGATGTGGTCGCCAGCGAGCGCTATGTTCTGCAGAGCGTATGTGATAGCTGCTGCACCACTTGCTACAGCCAGACCAGCCACACCACCCTCAAGGGCTGCTATGCGGTCTTCGAACACTCCCTGAGTGGAGTTGGTGAGGCGACCGTAGATGTTGCCTGCATCACGCAGTCCGAAACGGTCGGCTGCATGCTCGGAGTTACGGAACACATACGAGGTGGTTTGATAAATAGGCACTGCACGAGCGTCTGATGCTGGGTCTGCTACTTCCTGTCCTACATGGAGGGCGAGGGTTTCAACGTGAAGATTCTTTGTCTGTGTACTCATTGTTTAATTCCTTTCTTTAGGCCCCTCTCCCCGTCCCCCCCCCAAATGGGAGGGAGTAGAATACAGGGGCGTTGTTAATAATTCTATTATATTCCTATTTCTTATAGTCTTAAGCCCTTTATAGTCTTTGGATATTTCCTCCCTCCCATTTGGGGGAGGGCAGGGGTGAGGGGCTTTTTCTGGATGCAAAATTACTACCATATAGCAATATCTTCCAAGAAAACTTGTGTAAATTAGAAAAACTTTCTAACATTCACCGTTTCTTGGAAGAAATGTCTAAAAAGAAGCTAAAATCCTTGATGGATATAATTTGGTTAGAGTGATTTTAACCAAATAACAAAGAACCTATCATACACTATATAACCCTTGTCTGTATGATAAAGGAATTCTTCATCTATAAGAAACTTCAAAGCGCGCTGTATGCTGCTTGGCGATTTTAGGTTGTTGTGCCTAAGGAATGTTCCTGACATGGGGGCTTCTACTATACCCTCTCGTGCTACTGCGAGTAGTAGCGATGCCTGGTTAGCAGTAAGCAGGTGGAACATTCGTTTGTAGTCCTCTTCCTCACTTGCAATAATTTGGTTTACAACCTTTCTCCATGTTTCTTCAGTTATCTCCTGAATCTCCAGTCGATACAACCTGTTCATTATGGCCTGTAAGTACCATGTTACCCCATCAACCAGCTCATAAATTGCGTGAAACTCTTTAGGTGTTATCGTTATACCTTTTTTACTGAGTTTCTCTGTGGCAAATTCATAGTAAACGCTCTCTTTCAATGTGCTGAGGTTTAGTTTCTCTGTGCTTCGATAAAAAGGGTGCTTAGGAGAGTTGAACATCTCAGCCATTAGATGCTGTTTACTGCCAGCAAAAATAAAATGAACATTGTGCGTGCGCTGAGCGTAAGTACGCAGGAGAGCCTCCACATTTTTTTCTTGATACTCCAGTAATTGCTGAAATTCGTCAAGGGCTATGTAGCATCTGCGTTCTGACTGCTCTATGTAGTTGAAGATATCCTCTAATGTGTTCTCTGCATATTGCGGATGAAAACTCAGGGCGAACTGGGGCATGCCTGTAGCAAGATTTGGCTCCATAGTGACCTGACTGTATCTGAATACCTTACTTACAAATCCCTCTACCCTTTGTAGGGGTGTATCTAGTTTTCCAACCACAGCTTTTCCCAGTGCCTGAACAAAATCGCTCAGTGAATGGGTGGCATATATATCAACGTAGAAACAAGTCACGTCATCTCCTTGTTCCTTAAAATGTTGAAACACATTATGTATTAACCCCGTTTTGCCATAACGTCTGGGCGACATTAAAGTCAGGTTACAGCCGTTTTTCAGTGCTTCAATAATTTCGGCGGTTTCCTCTTTACGGTCGCAGAAATACTCTGTTCCTTCATAGCCGTATATTAAAAAAGGATTGTCTATCATACTATATATTAGTTATTTATGTTTATTACGCATTTTGCGTTACGCATTTTGCGTAATGCAAAATTATACAAAAACTTTGAAAGCACCAAATTATTAGTAAAGAAAATGCAATTTTGTGAAAAACAAACCTAAAACAAAAAGGTCCAAGACCGTGCGGTCTTGAACCTTTCTCTTGATGCGTTGCCTTATAGGGTTTTAATCGAAGAAGTAGTAAACCCAAGTGTTGCTTGTGCTCGTCTTGACGATATAATCGTAGCTACTTACGGAATATCCACCCCAAGTGCTGTACGTGTTAGTAGAGGCTGTTCCTAATAGGTTCTGGCAGGCAGCATCCTTGTAAAGTTGTATCTGTCCACTGTCTGTTGTCTTCTTATAGTAGTGGAATAGCGTTTTGGTTGTAAATTGGCTTGTCTTGGGCATGGTGATGTAGACACCATTGGCTTTCTCTATGTTAGTAACTACATTATCTTCATACTCAGTGGGTATCTCAGTGCTATAACTGCTGAGTACCATGTTGTACGTCATATCATAGTCGTTGATAAGCTTCATGGCTTCGCTCGACAGAGAGTTAATTTTGTACGTAGCGCTGGTGTGTGTATCATTGAATACGATATTTATATAGCCCTTTGATGAATCAAAAGCGTAGGTGAACTGCCCATTATGAGCATACACTGCCGTGGTGCTGTTCATCTTGATGTAGCCCTTGCCGCTGGGTGCAAAGACAAGTTTGGTAATGATGCTACTTCCGCTCACACCAGCCCATGTGCCATACAAGGAGTAAGCATCAGAGCTATCACCTCCGCCATCGCTATCACTGTCATCATCGTCATAACCATAATAGCCATTGCTATCACTGCCACCATCTCCTCCGCCACAGGCGGTGAAGAGGAGGGAAGTGGTGGCGCACATAGCTACTATAGCCAGTGCGCCAACCCATTTCTTTACTATAATCATATCAGAATTGGTGTTTTATAAAAAAGCTTATTGCCTATAAAGGGTCACAGTCTTTCTGCCATTATAAAGGGTTACAGTGTTATTGTCTATGACCTGAGTAATAGTTGCTGTTTCGTATTTGTCAGGCTCCTCATCCCATCTGATGGTGATTGTGTTACCACTAATAGCCCAAGTGAAAGACTCTGGAGTATCACTACCATAGCCAACCTCCTCTATCAGGCTGCCTGTATGATTGCTATTGAAAGTCATTATATCATACACTCTTCCCCTGCTTGGGTCGTTACTGTCGAAATAATATCTCCATGTGCCAACAATAGAAACGCCATTCACACTATTGCTGCTTCCACCTCCGTTGCCGTCATCATCACCACATGAGGTGAGTGTTACAGCTGTAAATGTCATTGCCAAGAGAGCCATTAGGCTGAATAAATATTTTTTCATAGTTGTTTCTGTTTAGGTGTGAGTGCTATCAATCCCTTCGCTCCATCATTAAGGATTGACACGCATTTCCTCTCGAGTAGGAATCGTTGGGACTGATAGCACAAACGGGTTAGTTATCAGAAAAATTTTGTAATGGGGTTAGCTATTAGAGTTTGAACTTGTAGCCAAGAGTAATCTGGAATACGCTATTCTTATTACTCCTTGAACCTTCCTTGTTGCCCTTTGTAAGGCCGATGTTGTAACGAGCATCGAGCACGAAGTTCTGATATTCGTAAGAAGCACCAACAGGAATTGCGAAGTCAAAGCCCTTCATATTGTCCTTAATGTCATGATCTCCATCTTTTGCTGAAAGGAGGATGCCAGGCTGAACACCTGCTTTAATAGCCAGGCCTTTGTAAACATAGTAGTTTGCAAGAATAGGAATGTTCAGGTAGTTAAGCTTTACCTTGTCGTCTTCATCCTTGAAACCGCATCCCTGCATAGAGAACATCACACCAGCAGAAATACCTACTTTCTCTGCAACACCGTACTCGGCTACAGCGCCTACTGCGAGACCAGCCTTTGCCTTGGTATCGTTCCAATCGGTAACGCTTGAGATGTTAAGACCTACGGTAGGAGCGATAGAAATCTGGCCTACCTCATTCTGTGCGTTCATGCTGACAGACATTAACATTGCTGCAGCTGCTAGGAAAAATTTTTTCATAGTTATGATTGTTTTTTGTTTGTCTGTTGACACCCCTAAATCAGACGTTTAGGTTTTGGTTAGATTAATACTTACAAACAAAAAAAGGCGTAGGTGTCTGTTCTTCTGCCCATCCTGGCATCTTGGGCCTTCGCATTGCCTCGCCACACAGGATAGACAACGCAGTTAGCCCACGCCAGTACGAACTATATATAAAGATGTATATACGGAAACGTACCACGCAGACGTCTCGGTTGTCATTTATCTGCTGTGGCTCAGTGAAGTTGCGAAGTTCAAGATGCACAACGATAAACGTTCGAAAACGTCTCTTCTTATCAATAAGACCGCCCGCTGCCCTCCAAAGAGGGCTAACTTGCGATGTTGCAAATTTAAAGACTTTTTCTCATTTCTCCAAATAATTTGTCAAAAAAGTTAAAAATGGGGGCAAAAAAACACGTTTTTCTTAACTATACAGCTGAAATATAAATGGAGAATGAGAGAAACGATGATGTACATAGAAAAAAGAAAGGTCCAAGACCGTGCGGTCTTGAACCTTTATAGGACTAATTAATTAGTTATCAGAAAGATTTTGTAATGAGTCTCTCTTACTGGAGCTTGAACTTATAGCCCAGAGTGATCTGGAATACGCTGTTCTTCTGGCTTCTTGAACCCTCCTTGTTGCCCTTTGTCAGGCCGATGTTGTAACGAGCATCGAGTACGAAGTTCTGGTATTCGTAAGAAGCGCCAACAGGAATTGCGAAGTCAAACTTCTTGCAAGCATCCTTTATGTCATTATCACCAGTCTTAGCTGATACCAAGAAACCAGGCTGAACACCTGCCTTAATAGCCAAGCCTTTGTAAACATAGTAGTTTGCGAGGATAGGAATGTTCAGGTAGTTGAGCTTTGTCTTAGTGTCACTATCCTTCCATCCGCATCCCTGCATAGAGAACATTACACCAGCAGAAATACCTACTTTCTCAGCAACACCATACTCACCAACTACACCTGCTACGAAGCCAGCCTTAGACTTGTTGCCATCAGTGTCGGTAAGGGTTGAGATGTTGATACCAGCGGTAGGAGCAATAGAAATCTGGCCTACCTCATTCTGTGCGTTCATGCTGACAGACATTAACATTGCTGCAGCTGCTAAAAATAACTTTTTCATAATATTGAAATTTTTAGTTTGCCTGACTGGACACCCCTAAGTCAGAAATCAGGTTTTGGTTAGATTGTTGCTTATAGCAAGAAAGGCGTGGGTGTCAGTTCTGTTAGGACTACGTCTTATCTTTGGTTGCAAATTTAAAGACTTTTTTTCATTTCTCCAAATTTTTTGTCAAAAAAGTTTAAATGAGAGGTGAAAAATCACGACTTTTTCTTAACTTTGTGCCAAACTTAGAATAATTTACTACAAAACATGCAATTATGGCGAAAGCAATTATTGAGACATTAGACGAGACGGACATAAAGATACTGAGATGTCTGCAACAGAATGCGCGACTGACCATCAAGGAGATAGCTACGGAGGTGATGCTGAGCAGCACTCCTGTGTTTGAGCGCATAAAGAGAATGGAGAGGGAGGGGTATATAAAAAGGTACGTGACAGTGCTGGATGCCGAGAAGCTACACAAGGGTTTCGTGGTGTTCTGTTCAGTGAAACTATCCACCATCAACAAGAAGTTTGCTGAGGAGTTTTGCAGCACCATCAGGGAGATTCCTGAGGTGACGGAGTGTTACAACATATCAGGTAAGTATGACTATCTATTAAAGGTACACGCGCCCAATATGAAGTACTACCAGGAGTTTATTCTCAATGTGCTGGGACAGATACCTATGTTGGGTTCGCTGGAGTCCACCTTCGTGATGGAGGAAGTGAAGAACGATTTTGGAGTGGCGATATAGTTAACGGGAACGGGAACGTTAACGATACGCAATCAGAGATTGCTACGATACGTCGCTAAAGCGACTACGATACGGTGCTTTGCACCTACGATACGCAAGAACTATTGAACTTTTGAACCCTTGAACATTTTAACTAAGAAATTCCACAAGGCATGTGCTGAGTATTCGCTGTTAGAGGACGGCGACAAGGTGTTGGTGGCACTGTCAGGAGGCAAGGACTCGCTGATGCTGGTGAAGTTGATGGGTCAGCAACAACGTATATATAAGCCGAAGATAGAGGTGGAGGCAGTGCATGTGATAATGGACAATATACCCTACGAGACGGATAGAACGTATCTGGAGGAATTCTGTAAAGAAGCGGGGGTGAAACTGACGATACTGCATAGCAGCTTCGCACGAAACGGTGCGGAAGTACCTACGAAACGCGAAACAGAAACGCAATCAGAGATTGCTACGAAAACCAAGCAAAAGACGCCCTGCTTTCTCTGCTCATGGAATAGGAGGAAGGCCATTTTCACTTATGCTAAGGAGAGGGGATTTAATAAGGTGGCGCTGGGGCATCATCAGGATGACATACTCACCACACTGCTGATGAACATGATGTATGAGGGTTCGATACAGACTATGCCACCAAAACTGAAGATGAAGCATTACCCAATAGAGATAATTCGTCCGCTATGCCTAACACCAGAGAAACGAATACAGGAGGAGGCACAGAGATTAGGTTTTGAGAAACAAAAAACTCCCTGTCCGTATGACAGAGTGACAAAGCGCAAAGAGGTAAACGACCTGTTGCACCAGATAGAAGCGATGAACCCTGAAGCCCGCTACAGCCTATGGCATTCGATGAAGAATATTCACCCAGACCTGTTGGTGTAAAAATTTTCTGCAAAAAAATCAGCGGTTTCATCGGCGTTTAGCGATAAATCCACCCTTTTTGTTTATTAGTCCACCTTATATAGGGGGGAAGAAAGTAATTTTGCAAGCGATAACGAAAACTATAACCAAAACAATGATGAAAAGATTCTACTTGATTATGCTGACGCTTGCAATGATGGCAAGCACGTATGCAACAGAGGTAAAGGTAACCCGCTCGGAGGGGTGGTTAGAAACAGCGATGCTGCAATGGACACCTGTGGAAGGAGCCGCTAAGTATAGCGTGAGCTACAATGGCGAGGGCTTAAGCGGTGTGGCAGGAGATATGCTCATTCGCAGTTACACTGGTTATGTGCGTTGTGACATACCAGGTTTGAAGGCTGGTTCATACACCCTCACCGTTAAGGCACTTGACAGCAACGATAAGGAGATAGCTACCTCAGCAGAGCAGAAGGTGACCGTCAAGGCACAGAACCGTGAGGGCTACGCCTTTACAGAGAACATAGTGCCAGGTGGATATAACATGGATGGTACACCAAAGGCTAATGCCAAGATAATATATGTGACGGCAAATACGGCAAACACCGTAACCTGTGACATCAGCGACGGCAAGAAAGAGAGCACCTACACAGGATTGGCAAATATTCTCAGTGCCTGTGGCAAGGATAAGACCCACACACCTCTTATAATACGCGTAGTGGGAACAGTGAAGGACAGCGACGTGGACGGACTGAAAGATGGCAACTACCTCAACTTTGAAGGTAAGAATGCTACGGACTGTTCACTGGAGGCTGTTACACTCGAAGGAATAGGCGACGATGCCGCTCTCTACGGCTATGGTGTATGTTTCAAGCGCACAAGGGGTTTGGAGGTGCGCAACCTTGCCATAATGCTCTTTGGTGACGATGCTGTGTCAATGGACACGGACAACTACCATAACTGGATTCACAACTGCGACTTCTTCTATGGCAAGCCTGGGGCTGATGCCGATCAGGTGAAGGGTGACGGCTCCATCGACATGAAGTACCGCTCTACTCTCACAACGATCTCATATAACCACTTCTTTGACTCAGGCAAGGTAATGGGATGCGGTGGTGCTACGAAGGAGGAAACCAACCTGCTCATCACCTTCCACCACAACTGGTTTGACCACTGCGACTCACGTTGCCCACGACTGAACCACACCACTGCCCACATATACAACAACTACTACGATGGCAATGCTACATACGGAATAGGCTGCACAGAGGTGTCAAACGCATTCATAGAGTGCAACTACTTCCGCAATCTGCAGCGTCCTATGATGATAGCAGGACAGGGCACAGACTACACCTATGCCAGCGACCCCAACAAGGGCACTTTCTCAGGTCAGACAGGTGGTATG
>JAZLBU010000117.1:0-2092 GCA_045613845.1 Prevotella sp.
TGTATCTCTTAGGATAGCGCATGTCGAATGCCAGTCCTTCTGCGGGTTTCTTTGAGCAGGTGAGCAACACGATTTCGTCGTTGATGTTCAGCGTGGCATCGTCTGTCAGCGTCAGCGCCAGTCGCGGATTGGCTTCTGAGGTTTGGAAGTCCTGGGTGATGTTGCTCTTGACTATCGTGCCCTGCACTTTCAGCATGCTGTGCTCCTGAGCTGAGCGGGCATTGATGCGTATTACTGATTTGGGATGCAGCGTGAGCGCTACGTCCTTCCCTGCAGCATAGTTGGCAAATGTCAGAGTTTCAAAACTCTCTGTTGAAGGCTGCAGTATTCCATACATATCCGTATTGGCTGCTATGCTGCCGTTGCCTCCTAAGCGGGCTCCTGTCATTACGGTCAAAGGACCGGTAGCTCCCGTTGCTCCGCTTTTCTTTCCTGACTCTGCTGCCTGGGCATCATTGCATATCAGCAAAGTACCGGCATTTACCGTCACACCGCTGTTGATGTCGTTCTCGTTGCCCGTAATGGTATAGGTGCCTTTGCCCTCTTTTATGATACCTACCTTGTTGCCGCTGTACTTGGCATATATCTTTCCTGCAAGCAGTCCGTCGCTGTTTAGGCCGCCTATTACGTAATAAGAGTTGGCGCTGCTGCTCTTGTAGTAGCCTATCATCTCAGCCGTCTTCTCCATCTGCAGCGCTCCGATCTTAAATCCTCGCGTTCCCGATTCGGCTGCCAGTGTGGTGCCATCGTGCATCACCAGCGTCTTGTTGGCAAAGAGGATGTTGGGTCTTGACTGTTCCTCGTTGTCAGGTGAGAACGTGCCGCTCTGCAGCAACAGACCATAGAAGCCGCAAGAGCCTACTACCTCTTTGTAGGGGTAGAGGTGTATGGTGCCAGTCATCTTTGTCCAGCCAGGATAGGTGCTTCCCTTGCTTGCCTGCGTGCCTATGTAGCATCGCTCACCGCCGGCATAGATATTCAGCGTACCTTCGCCTGCCAGAGCGTTCGTCCACTCCGAATAGCGGGATGTACGCACGCTGGCTGTCACGCCTTTGGGGATATATAGCGGCAGGTCAAAGTTCTTATAGTTGCTCGAAGTGTTGTTCACACAATAGTCAAATACCTGACCATCAGTTGCCTCTGTATAGTCGTCAAATTCTCCCACCAACTGTATGTTGTCAAGATAATAGTCGGAGTCATCGTGGTTAAATCCTATACGCAGCACAGCAGAATTATTGTCTGCTGATGCACCTTTCAGGGCATAGCCTTTCGTCTGCCAAACACCTTTGTTGCCCTGATAGGGGTAACCGTCATCTCTATACTGTTCCTCTGTGCCCAGGAACACCGCAAACTGCTTATAGTCAGCATTATCGCCATTGCTGCGATACAGCTGGCAACGCAGGGTGGGGTAGCGGTCAGTCAACGCCTTGCCAGTGAGTTCGCCAGGTACGGCAAACTCTGCGTGGCAGTTCCAATTCTTCACCACCACATGCAGCACCTTGTTGTTAGCATTTGCAGGGTCAGTCACGACAGTAGCCGTCGATGCCTCACCGCCGCCATATCTGTTCCACATAGTCCATGTGGTTCCCACTTCATAACTCTCAAAATCGCATACCGTCAGAGGTCCTGCACTCACACTCGCTGATACAACAGCACTAAGTATTCCCAAAAATAGTCTTCTCATATTATTAGACATTTATTATTTTCTATGATTGATGTTTATATCTCTTGTCTGCATTATCGGCAAAATCATTGCAAAATTATAAATAATTTGCAAGTTATAAGGTGGTTTAGATGTAAACGCATACAGTTTTCAGTGGATAGTCCATTATAAATACAAGATTATACATTGTGATTGCGTAAACTTTGTAGTTTCTTACTTTGTATCTTGTATTCTTTCCTGAATGGGGCGATGGTTACTTTCGTATGTCCAGACGTGTGAATGAAGGTTAAAACGTGGTATTTTTTTTTATGTCTTACGGAAGTGTAGGATTTTTTTTGTAACTTTGCAGGGATATTGTGAAAAAGGGTTCTCCCTCACATCCTACATGGTAAGTAAAACAGAAACAGTATAACAAAAATGACAGGAAAA
>JAZLBU010000118.1:0-14400 GCA_045613845.1 Prevotella sp.
TGGTTGTTGCTCTTAGCACCCCAACCTATACAGTTGTGGATATCCATAAGTCCATACTTGAACTCTGTAGAGAAACGATAGTTGAAGTCATTGCCCCATCCTACACAGTTAAGGATATACATTCCCTCGTATGCATTGTTCTGGTCGAAGCCTTTCTTGAGGTTGCCGAAAGCAACACAGTTGGTAACAACGTGAGCACCTGTTGACTGAGCGAATGCTGCACCACCTGAGGTACCACCGCCGCCGAGCTTGAAGCCGTTACCGTTACCTACGTCTCTACCATCCTTAGTACGACCTGCGTTGTATGCCCAGCAAGAGTCGATTACTACTGGGTGATAAACCATGTAGAGGTCCCAGTTGTCATCTGAGTTTGTCCATGCACGACATCCGTGGAACTCTGTGCCAGGTCCAGGGAAGAGCTTACATGCGAAACCGTCAGCATCGCCGTAGTCATCGCTACCATTATAGGTTCTTGCATCAGCATTCTCGTATGAGTCACAGTTGATAACCTTGTTGTAGCGACAATATGTATAGCCAGGGTTAAACTGTGGCTGACCGCTAATAGGGAATGATTTTGTTTCCTCAATAGTGAAGTCCTTGAACATACCAATCTGCAGACCTGTATCGTTGTTCCAACGGAAGGTACAGCGTTCGATGATGTTGTAAGAACCCTCCACCTTCATACCGTTATCTTCTGCATTCTGGAGCACCAGTCCGTAGAAGGTCCAGTAGTTAGCAAGGTGGTTGACGTAGATACAACGTCCCATCTTAAACTCATTCTGGGTAGTGTGGTTCATGGCAGAACCGTCGATGATTACCTTGCCTACTGCACTCTCTGGCCAAGCACGCAGTTCGCAACGCTTGTCAGCATTTGTAGGCAACTCTGGAATCTTGATACGCTCAGAGATGGTGTATGTACCCTCATGAACGAGGATGCGGTCACCAGCCTTTACCAGCTCCATCGCCTTGTGGATGGTAGCAAGAGGCGAAGCCTCTGTTCCTGCATTGGCGTCATTACCAGTGGTAGCAACGTGAATGTCGGTAGCCGATGCTGTTGCAAAGGCGAACACTGCTGCACATGAGGCAACAGCCATTCTTCTAAATGATTGTAGGTTTACTTTCATAATAGTAAATTGTTTTTTAGTTAGTATATTTTATTTATTTGATAATTTTCTTTCCTGCAGAAATTATGATACCCTTATAGTTAGCAGATACTTGCTGACCTGCGATGTTTGTTCTGAATTGAGAGTTAGCGTTAACGTTAGCGTTAACGTTCTTTATCGCTGTAGGGTCAAGCTGTGCTGCATTGCCACGAGTGGCAAGCAGGTCATAATCGAGTGTAGCGCCAGCACCTGTCTCTTCGTCTTCTACAAATGCCTTTACGATGGTCTTGTCGTATGCCTTTACACCAGCGTCGCTGCCGTCTTCGTAGGGATTGTAGTAAGGATTGTTGCCAGAGCTTTGCTTTACATCCTGTCCACCAAGTACATCTGTTATGGTAAGGTTGAAGTCCTTGTAGGTCTTCTCTGTAGCGTAGTTCTTCCACTGAAGGGTCTTTGAACCATCCTGAGTATTCTTGGTAAACTCGCTGTTATTAGGCAGATTCAGATCTATCGCTGTCATGTCACACTTCTCTTCGTAGATATTGGCAAGGTAGCCTGGACCTACAAGATAGTGCGCACCCACATTGGTATAGTCGCAGTTTACTACGTGTATCTTACCCTTTCTGACACGTGGCGTGCGTTCCATGCAGCCCTCGTCAAACCAGCAGTATGCTATTGTAGTATTGAGGTGACCTATATCTTCAGTATTCTTGTCACCTGATCCAATGAGCAATGGGAAACGGTGGTCGTTTGCTCCGCCCTTGCCGTCAGGCCAGAAGGGAAGAAGATAACGGAAGCGGCACCATGTGATGCTCACGTTGTCAGTGCCAGTCTTGATGTCGAGACATCCATCAACACCATCGATGAAGTCACAGTGGTCCACCCAAACGTTCTTACATGTTACCAACTGCATGTTGTCGGCAGAGCTATTGTCGAAGGCTCCAGCACAATCCATCACGATGTTACGAATGATGATGTTCTCACACTCCTTGAAATAAAAGATGCCAGAAGAGTCTTGGTCTGCAGTATGTACTTTATTATAGAGACGTGTGCCAGGTTTGCCGTAGAGAGTGAGGTTCTTTGCTCCCCCTACGTAGAATTTCTCAGGCACGTAGATGTCGTCATCGAAGTATATGGTGCGGTTTTCTACATGATCCATACCCTTTGCCTTCTGAAAAGCTGCCTTCATCTCGTCGAATGTAGTGACGTGATATACGGTATTTGTCTCATCACCCGTAATGCCATTGCCCAACGTACACCAACCGATAGGTTCGTTGGCATCGTAGGGTGAGAGCTGTGCAAAACCATTGCAAACAGCTACCAGGAGCGTTATGATTGTAACAATAGACTTCTTCATGACTGGCAATGTTTTTACTTACGTATCTTGCTTACACGCTTTGTGCCGTCGCTCATCTGGAACTCCATGATGTTGACACCCTGCTGAGGTGTTGCTACGCGCGTACCATTTATATTATAATATGCTATGCCTACCACCTGAGCATCGTCGTTGCTTGCAACGCCCTTGATTGCTGTCGGTGTGTAGTTGCCGTAGTTAGAGTTGCCACGAGTAGTGAGCAGGTCTTCGTCAAGTGTAGCACCTGCACCTGTCTCTGGGTCAGTAAGTATCTCTTTCACGAGAGAAGCAGGATAAACCTTGCACTTGTAGTTAGAATCATCGTATGGATTGTAGAAACCATGTGTGTTGCCGGCACCTTGCTCCTGTGCGTCAGCTTCACCTATACAACCCTTAATGGTCAGTTCATACACTTTCTTTTCTGTGAGATAGTATTTGTTATGACCTCTCATATCAGACTGACCAGTCTTTAAAACAGTATGAGAGAAATCACTATTCTCTATGTACAGATCTGCACCATGACCTATGCCGACACAGTACTGTGCGGGATCTTCCTCTGTGCCGTTTTCCCATAGACAGTTAGCAATGTGCACATTACCATAACGTATGCGTGGACAACGCTGTCCGCAACCATGATACCACCAGCAATTTACAAATGTGGAATTAAGGTCGCCTTCTTCATCACGGCTATTGCTTGACCCCCACATTGAGGAACAACGATGGTCAGGACTCTCTGAATTAGGCCATGGAGCAATGAGGTAAGAGAATTTACACCAACTCACAGTGATATTGTCAGCTCCATCCTTTGCGTCGAGATTGCCATCCATACCGTCCTGCAGGTCGCAATGATCAATCCAGATATTAGTGCTTGTTACAAGTGAGATGTTGTCACAACCACTGATGTCATAAGCACCAGGGCCCTTGATTGTAACGTTACGTATTATGCAGTTCTCCCACTTCTGACAATAGAAACCGGGATTAGCATCTGCAACATCAGAATGATTATAGTTGTAAAGCAATGAACCAGGTAAACCATAGATAGTACAGTTCTTCACACCATCATAGCGAAGTTTCTCTCCAAGAAAGATTTGTCCACTTATATAAATAGTTTTGGAAGCCTTACCTCCCTTACATGCTTGTAAGGCGGCACGTAGTTCCTCTTCCGTGGATACAGTCACGGGATTCTGGTTGTTACTACCTGTGCATTCTGTTCCTATTGAAGCCCATCCCACTGGAGCGTTCTCGTCAAATGGTGACAGTTGGGCATAACTCTGGCAGAAGCAAGAGAGTGCCGCTACGATTGTAAATATAGTTTTCTTCATGCGTGTACCTTTTATTTATTGGTTAGTAGTTTTAATTTGTCTTATCTGATTACCTTCTTGTTGCCAGATATTACCATACCCTTGTATGAACTGTCAACTCGTTGTCCTGCAGGAGTTACGAAGATATCTGTATTCTTGTAGGCTTTGTCAGCATCAATGTTGTTGATAGCAGTAGGTTGAGGATAGAAATCTACGAAAGTGCTCTTGTAGTTAGACAGTGCAGCTTTTAGTTCTGGTATCAGTTCCATATTTGAATCTTCCGTTGCATTGTCAAACTCCCATGAGAAGTCGCCCTTCTGGCAACGCCCTGCACCATATTGCCCTGTAACATGAGCTACGACATCCTCGGTCGCTATTGGTGTGCACTGATAGAACTGACCTTCAGTGGTGTCGAAGTTGCTGTAGGCAGAACCTCCCTTAGTCGCTGTAACGGAAGAAGGAACTTGCTCGTCACGTGAGGTCACCTCGTAGAAGTCAAGACCATATGTGGTGGCTGTATTCTGATTGAAATACGATGTGGCTCCTTCGATGTGGTTATTATAAGCCTTGCACACACCGCCTTCTTCGCCTGACATGACACCCTTTGACTTCGTACCAGCCTTCTTCAGCTCAGCAACATGCCACAGGTCGGAGCCTTGCGCAGAAGATACGATAGGGTAGCGACAGTTGCGGAACCAGTTGTTCTCAACAAAAGCACTTGAGGCAGAAGCAAGACCTACGCCATAGAGTCCGTTGCCATCGTAGTAATTGTTGTATATGTGGAAAGCTTCTCCATGACGGAGGCGAGGCAAACGCTGGTCGGCATGGTCAAACCAGTTGCCACAATAAGTCAGACTGCTAGCATAAAACGTTCCTCTATTATCACTGGCATCAACAAGGCAACACTTGCCACAGTCGAAGTAGTGATTTGAGGATATGGTACAATAGCGTGAGTCCTTGGTATCTACAGCGCCATCGCCCTTTACCTTGTCACTCTCACCGCCAGTCTGTCCATAGAACAAATCCATATTATGAATCCAGATATTGGTATTATAACGCGATATTTCAATACCATCGTCAAGACACAGCATGATACCGAGGTTACGGACTTCTACACCGATAGCGTTGCTAATCTGCATTCCGAAACCATAGATAGTTGCATCCTTGCCTACACCTTCTAACGTCAGCGGCATATCAACATTTGAATCATTTTGCGCCTGAGTTTTTATGTGCAGTCCCTGACCTGATGCCATCTTATCACAATCGCTGTATTTGACAGTTCCAATGATACGAATGCAGAGCGGCTTCTTCATTCCCCCTCCATCGATACATTTGCGGTAGCCATCAATGACATTATTCAAACCTGTCCATGTCACTGGAGCTTTGCCCTCATAACGTGTCCAATTGACGGTGATGTTTTTTGCATTCTTTGATGTTACATACAGAACGACAGCATCATCCTTCAGCGTGCCGTCATTCTTGTATGCCCCCACACCTTCAGTCCAACCACTGGTGGGACGGTTCATGTGTGCAAAGCCCTGACGATTGTGGGCGCGAACCTCTAGATTGTCTGTGGTTGAGGCTTCACTGGTCATTTCTCCCTTGCCATTTACTGGCACAACCTTCAGTTGATAGATGCCAGCCTTCAGTCCAACGGCATCTGCACGTCCGTATGTACCATAGTTGCGCACCAGTTCATAGTCGAGTTTTGTCCATGAATTTTGTCCAGCAGGACTCACATAGACGTTATATGCCTGTGCTCCACTGAGGTGAGCCCATTCAACCCATGCGGTTTCGAGCCATCCCTCTGCCTCGGTAATGCTTACGGCAGCAGACGACTGTGTTGTCGAAAAAGTAAAGAGTACGAATGTAAAAATGAGATTACGCAATGTAATCAGGTGGGTAGAATTGTTCATTGATTGATTGTAATTTAGTTAGCAGTCTAGTTATTGTTCCGTGCAAAGTTAGCATATTTTGTGTACGTGCACAAATTTTTAAGGAGAAAATTGCAGTTTTTGGCATAAAAAAAGAAAAAATGGTACCAAAAATAGTGCCATTTTTTCCTTTGTTGTTAAAAAATGTGGTTTTTGAGGTAATTTTTTACTTGGCCATCTGACCAATGGCATTGTAAGTTTTGTTACCTTTCTTGATAACGAGGCGATTACCATCAATTACCTTTTCTACAGAATTGTTTGCGATTGACTCTGAACCCTGAACAGCCTCAATAGCAGTTGGTGTGCCGTCAGCATTCACTGTACCATCAACTACAGCATTGAGGAAATTCTCAAGGTTAGAGTAACCATTGCTTGCAACAAGAGCTCCGTCTTCAGCATTGTTCTTGTCAAAGCCGTTGTTGTCCTCGTAAACGTTAGGCATACCATCGCCATCGGTGTCTTCAACGGCGCTTGTACCACTGAGGTCAGGGTAGATATTTGTAGCAGCCACGGGGTCAGTAGCGCCATAAGGTTTATATGAAAATTCGAATGTTATATACTTGCCGTCATACTCGTCAACAGAGATGTCGTTTGGACTATTGATGATACCTGTACCACGAGGCTGTTCAATACCTCCATCTTTTTGTCTTGCCTTTGCTGCACCAATGTATATAGGGTCGATGTCACCATGAGCTTCCTTTAGCAGACGAGTGTCAACAGCATCGTACTTAGGAAGAGAGGCACCTGCACCTTTGCAGACAGACTCAAATGCCTCGTCAGCACTTTCGTATGTAAGTCCAGAGAGACCTTCATCAGGCAATGATGTCATAACATATTTATCATAGAAATCCTGACCTTTGGTAGAACTCAAACCATTCATGTTGAACGCACGTTGACCGTTGGCAGCAATAAAACCATAAAGGTTGTCATTGTTTACAAGTGTGAGATTGTCATTGCTCCACTGCGTGCCACTGCCTTTCCATTTGCTATCAAGCTCAAATTTATTGCCACTGAGATACCACTGCCCGTAGCCGTCAGTTCCATCGTAGTCGCCTTGTACAAAGTAACGTGTGCTGCTGACATTTTTCTGTGTTGTAGGTCCTGGACGGTAGTAGTTGTTTATCAGATATACACGGTCATATCCCAGGTGATTGCCGTCTGCATCATTATTGATGCTCTTCTTGTCTTCACCACCATACGCAGAGTTTTGTTTACCCCAGTTGAAGATGACGTTGTTGGCATATTCTGAGATAACCTGAGCATCGTGGTCATGCTTGCCATCCTTGAGGTTTGCCTCGTTACGCACGCCGTTGAAGCGTACGGTACGATTGTTGCAGTTGGTGATAAGGCAATGGTGCATAGTAGAATGTTCGCCTCCCCACTGTGTTGCGTATGATCGTACTCCCTTAGGGTTTAGGCTGTTGTAGAGTCCTTCGCCGATAATACACCACTGTACAGTAGTGTAATCTGTGTCATAGGCGGTAAGACACTCCTCCATAGACCATGTGAGCGAGCAGTGGTCGATAATTACGTTCTTGGCGTTCTCCATGTCCAGTGAGGTGATACTTGATGCTGCCATCTCGCCAGCACGGAAGCGAATGTAACGTAGAATTATATTGCTTTTACACAAATAGATGTCGTATCCCGCAATGCATATACCTCCACCAGGAGCTGTTTGTCCAAGGATGGATACATCATCATATTGGAATTTTAGTTTAGAGGTAAGGCGTATGGTACCACCAACTTTAAAAAGTATAGTACGTGGTTTGCCTCCATTGTCATGACGTATAGCCCAGCGAAGGGTTCCTGGTACGAGATTTCCATCAGTACAGTCGTCAAGACTTGTTACATAGTACACTTCACCACCTCGTCCACCAGTGGCGTACTTGCCATAGCCATCGGCTCCAGGAAAAGCAATTTGCTGGGTGTCAGCTTGAATGTTCATAATGCCCATAATCATGAGCACAAGAAGAGATAATAGATTTCTTTTCATATTGTTTGGTTTTATTGTTTAGATTCTATATTATGTTGCTACGCTAATCACGTTCGTTTATAAATTCTTCATTCTTCATTCTACAGCTGTCCTGCCTCTACCAGTCTTACCACTCGTTCTACTAAGCGGTCTTTGCCCTGAGGGTCATATTGTTTCTTGAGCGAAGCACCAAACATCCATGCGAACGACTGGTAGAACACAGCCCTTGTACTGCCGAGAAAGGCTTTCACGAGGTCGTATGAACTGGAGTTGGTTTCACGATAGATGAGTTTTATAAGCAGTTTGCCCTGACTCAAACTCAGTTTCTTCATCCTTGGCGTATATTCAGCCTTGATGCTTCTCTCCACCACTTTCATGTGGCTGCGACGAGCATCGTCGTTGGGCAGGGTTTCCAGATATTCGTAGGTCTCTATTATAGCCCTGTTCACCTCCTTGGCAATCGGCAACACCTTTTTTACGTTAATAACCAGTCTGTTGTATGCCTTGCGCTGTTTCTCGTCCTTAAACTCCAGCGGACCATACACATAGACGTTGTTCATCTCCACGTATTTAATGCTATCGCCCCCCTCAAGCACCTTGCCCACTTTCACCATCGGCACGAAGGTAGGACTGTCCATATCCACTATGCGGTCCTCGGGGTTCTTGTGCTTTTGAGCATTGAGCGTGGTTGCCATAAGTAACGTGCATGCCACCGTGACAATGATTTGCAGGCTATGTGATGAGAATAGGTTCACACGGCAAAGGTACAAAAAACGAGTGTAACAGCAAAATAAATTAATTTATTTTTGCATTACTGAGTGCATTGTTACCTTATTCAATGTTACAAATAAAAGTTGAAAGTTTCACGTAAAGCGCAGTAATTTTATAAAATTTTATTACCTTTGCACTCAAAATAAAACATTTGCTATAATGAAAAACTTTGTTTTGGGTACAATGAAGATGGTGCTTGTAGCCGTTATCGCTGCATCAGCGCTTGTGTCATGTAATAAAGAAGGCTTCCGTATTGAAGGTAACATTACTGAGGCTAAGGATTCCGTTTTGTATTTTGAAAACATGAGCCTTGATGGTCCAGTGGTTGTTGACTCTGTTAAGTTAGGTACCGATGGAGCATTTGTCTTTACAGGCGAGAGACCTGAGGCTCCAGATTTCTATCGTCTGCGTATCTCCAACGGAATTATCAACATAAGTGTCGATTCCATCGAGACTATTAAGGTAAAGGCATCCTATCCCACTATGTCAACCAACTATGAGGTTAGTGGTAGCGAAAACTGTGCGAAGATAAAGGAACTCTCCATCATGCAGCAACAGTTGCTCGCCAAGGCTCTGATGGTTAGCTCCAATCCTACTATGGGAGCAGAACAAACTGTTGATAGCATAAGGAAGATGGTGGACGTGTATAAAGAGAATGTACGTGCGAACTATATCTTCAAGGAACCTCAGAAGGCCTATGCTTATTTTGCTCTCTTCCAGTCTCTCGGCGACCAGTTGATATTTAATCCGCGAGAGTCTGAAATGGATGTTAAGACCTTTGCTGCTGTTGCCACCTCGTGGGACACCTATTATCCAGAGGCGTTGCGTGGCAAGAACCTCCATAATATCGCCATCGAGGGTATGAAGCAGATACGCATACTCAAGGCTAAGGAACAGCCTTACAAGTTTGATGCCTCAAAGGTTTCTGAGGTATCGCTGATTGACATTCCTCTGGTTGACAATAAGGGTCGCACTCGTTCGCTCACCGAGTTGAAAGGTCAGGTGGTGCTTCTCGACTTCCACATCTTTGCCTCTGACTATAGTACGGAGCGCATAATGATGCTGCGTGAACTATATAACAAGTATCATGCTCAGGGATTTCAGATTTATCAGGTTTCTCTCGATCCCAACGAACATTTCTGGAAGACTCAAACGGCTGCATTGCCTTGGATAAGTGTGCGTGATAATGATGGTTTGAAGTCTTCTTACCTTGATAAATATTTCATTCAGCAACTGCCTACTTATTTCCTTATAGACCGTTCTAACACCCTTTACAAGCGTGGTGAGCAGGTTAGCGATATAGAAAATGAAATTGAATCTCTCCTCAAATAAACTTCTCCTATTTGATTTTGGATGCGTAATTGTTGATCTCGACAAGCAACGCTGTGTTAACGCACTTTATAAGATAGGGTGCGGAGCTATTGCTGGCTATGTGGATGAGCATCGCTCCGAAGATTTGTTTCATGAGATAGAATTGGGCGGTAAAACCGAGGATTTTTGTGATGAGGCTCGTCGTCAGTCGGCTGTTACTGATGAGAATGGAGTGGTTCATCCCTGCACAGCTACCAATGAGGATATTATATGGGCATGGAACGAATTGCTCACTGGCATCAGCAGGGAGAAACTACGTTTCATCAAGCACCTTCATGACGACTTGGGCTACAAGACGGCGATACTCTCCAACACTAACTGGATGCACTGGAATATATCAGTGGAGAAATTCTTTGGAGTTGACGGCTATAGGGTAAAGGATTATTTCGACCATGTATTTCTTTCATGCGACCTTCGCATAGTGAAGCCCGATGAAAGGATTTATCAGCATGTAATAGACAAGACTGGCGTTAAGGCTGAGGATATCATTTTCTTCGATGATTCCGCAAGAAATTGTGAGGGAGCGCGACGTGTGGGCATCAATGCTATACATGACCCATTGGGTAATGCATGGGTGCAGATACTGCGTAATGAGATAGCTTCAAAGAATAGTGTTGCTGCTGTCATAGGCAACTTCGACGGAGTGCATTGTGGTCATCGCTATGTTATAGACCGCTTGAAGGAGGTGGCATCGAAATATAATATGTCACCCCTTGTTATAACATTCGATAAGCACCCTCGCGAGTTGTTCGACCCTACGTTCAAACCCCAACTTCTCACTACTCTGGAGGAAAAGAAAGCTTTGTTAGAGGAAGAGGTGGAGAATGTAGCAGTACTAAACTTCAATAATGAGTTGGCTCAGGTTACAGCGCGTGATTTTATGCATCAGTATCTGCGTGATGAATATGGTGTCCGACTCCTCTTGTTGGGTTACGACAACCGTTTTGGTAAGCGTAATGACAGAGAAAATTTCGAGAACTATCGTGAATACGGCAAGGAACTGGGTGTTAGGGTGATTCTTGCAAATCCTGTTGATGTGGGTGGTGTGAGAGTTTCTTCTTCACAGGTGCGCCATGCAGTGGCCGACGGACATATTGAGGAAGTTACCATGTCGCTTGGCAGACCTTATTCTGTTTCAGGTGTTGTGGTCAGTGGTCATAAGGAAGGACGCAGAATAGGTTTTCCAACAGCTAATATCCTGCCTCCCGAACATAAACTCCTGCCTCCTAATGGGGTGTATGCCGTCAATGTGGTGATAGATGCCGTTATGTATAAGGGCATGACAAACATTGGCATTCGTCCAACATATCATGACGAAGAACCCGTTACAGGTGTTACGATAGAAACAAATATCTTCGATTTCAACGAGGATATTTATGGCAAGGAAATTACCGTAGAGTTCCTTCACAAGGTGCGCGACGAGCAACAGTTTGACTCCCCTGAAGCCCTGAAGGAACAAATAGAAAAGGACAAAGAAACTATTCGTAATCTATGAAAAGAGCATTCCTATACATTATTATATTTATAGCACTCCAGGTGTCTATAACAATTGGAGTAGGTATTGTGCTAAAATATTTCTTCCCTGCAATAGGCAGTGAGTCAGCACAGGCAGTAATTATATCCTCCATTGCAGTAAATGTTATTTTGATAATTCTGTTCCTCGGACTGAAGTGGTACAGAGTGAGTCGTGACTATATTCGCACCCGTCCCTGGTTGGAGATATTCTGGACCGTTCTCCTTGCTGTAGGAATAATCATTCCACTCGCATTCATCGAGGAAATGATACCTGAAGCATGGCGTAAGGATAGCGTTGGTGAAGTATTGATGCAGATGCTCCAAACTACAGGAGGCTATTTCGCTGTGTGTATGCTCGCACCTCTTGCTGAGGAGATAGTTTTCCGTGGCGCCATAATTACCGCTCTTAGACGATGGATTCGCGATAAAGAGTATTCAACTCTTTCCAAGACCTGGGTGCCAATAATTATTTCTGCTTGTTTCTTCTCAGCCATCCATTTCAATCTTGCCCAGATACCCCATGCCTTTATTATGGGATTGCTCCTTGGTTGGCTTTTTGTTCGAACAGGAAGCATTACGCTCTGTTTCCTTGTTCACTGGATAAACAATTCTTTCGCTTATGTCTTTGCGAAACTTTTCCCCTCTCTGCCCGTTGATGCTCCATTAGTCGATTACTTCGGCAGTAATGCAGCAGTCTGTCAGGCTGTTGTCTGCTCACTAATGGTTGCTCTGCCTTCACTTTACCAACTCAACCGTGTGTTGAAGAAGGATAGTATAGTACACAAGGGAGGAATGTTGATACTGATTATGCTCTTTATGACGAATGGGGTGTCAGCAGAAGATAAAGTGATGTCATTTGTAGAAAAGGATGGACACTACTTTGTTGATATCACTGTTGCTGGAACTAAGATGCAGGCGATGCTGGAAACAGGTGCTTCTGCATTCAATATGACAGAAGATTTTTACGAAGCCCATAAGGAAGAACTTAATTTGGAAGTGAAACCAGTGAAGAAGGGCGTAATATCTGAATTAGGCTCCAAAAGGGGGTATGATGTATTATATAAAGGTAGAGGCTCCTTCTCAGTTGGCGAGGTGCTTTATCGCGGACCTGTAATCGTTACAGACAAACCAATGACATACCAGTTCCTGCCAGTACAGTGTCTGTGTCATCCATCTGACACCTCATCAATAATGATAGTAAATCAGGTGAAGCAGAATGTCACGTTCAAGGAAAAACCATTCAGATACGAACTGGCAGAGAATAAATGGCAGGCTTTCCCACTACATCATGAGAAGAAAAGCATTAAGCCGATGCTTACCACTACGGCAAGAGTTGAGTTGAACCATCAGGAGTACGTTATTCAAGGCGAATTCATCGTTGATATGGGTAACCCTAACCATCTTACTCTATCGGAGAACAACGAACAGGTGGCTGCTATGATGGAGGCAGAAGAAGATGCGATAAAGAAGTCACATGACGACAAGGGTAGGGTAAGAGGATTTGTATTGAAGAGCGAGAGACTGAAAATTCTTGGTGATACTTTCCGTGATGTAAGGGTTTCCATAAAGCCAAAGTATATTTCGCCTAATGCCAAATGGTCAGGACTTATCGGATTAAGAGCCTTCCGAGGACAGTACGCATTTGATTGGGGACGCAGAACTATGTATATAAAGAAATAATTGTACGTGCGAAAAGGGTATTATCTTCTATTTGATAATGATTCGTTACATCCATCTTAACAAGCCTCAGCATCTGCTTAATAAGCCTCAAGAAGCGGATGCTAAGAAATAACCAAAAATTAACAAGTAAATTTTTAAAATTAACAAGTAAATTTACAAAATTCACTTGTTAATTTATAGCAGAAGCTTGGCTACCATTTGCAGAGGCTTATTCTGCATGTTTTCTTGATGTGCTTTTACGTTAAGACTTGTTGTTTTTTTTCGTTGTGCACAGGAGAAAAGATTAGATCCTCTGCCTTTGCATCAGGTAGAGGATTGCTTCTGGACCCTCGTTAAACAACAGGTCGAGGATGGAGAGACCCGGGATAAATCCATGACGACGTTGGAAGGTTTGGTAGTAAAAAACGGGACTCGAAGAGATGAGCTCTTGGCGAATAACGGGAACGCTAACGTTAACCATAACCTTTTGCTCCGTCACTCTTACCTCCTTCTCAATTCCAAGCAACTCCAGCATTTTCCTCATTATGGCGAGGTTGTAATCAAAGAGCCTCTGCCAGTTGTTTGCCCTGAAGACTTCCTCATCAAAGAAAGGACGGATATCATCCTGATAATAGTCGAAGAAAGGTGACATGCCGTAGGCACTCTTCAGTGCCTCCCAATGCTGGTGGCGCCAGTTGCCATGCTCGCTGATGAGGACTTTGTTAACGGGAACGGGAACGTTAACGGGAACTTCTTGAACCAGCGAAGCGTTTGAACCAGCACGAAGTGCGTTTGAACTTCCTTGAACCAGCGAAGCGTCTTGAACCTTCGTCGTCACTGGCACCGTCAGTATCTGCTTGCCATTCGCCGTTGCTATCTCGCAGCGGTTACGAGAAGTTTGCTTGATGTAGTTCTCGCTGGCATCAATATACACGATTTCATCGGTACTAAGCAATTGCCTGTACCAATCCACACTGCCGAAGTATGTTGTATGTAAGACGATAAAGTTCTGTACGTTTAATGGGGGATTATTTCTTTTTCTTTGGTTTGCGACGAGCCCATCCCTCTTCTTGTTGTCCTAACATCTCAAAGAGAGCTTTGCGCTCGTCGAAGGCACGCTGGCGTTCTGCATTCTTTCTGCCCTTCTTGGTAGAGTAGGCATTATCGTTCCCTTCGCCTTTATCCTCTCTACATGTCACTTTCTTATTGTGATAGAAAGCATGGCTGAGAGCCTTGATAACCTTCTTGGCATCCTTGCTGGGCACCTCGATAAGGCAGAAGTTTGGCATGATATCGATATGTCCTACCTCCTGTCTGCCAGGCACGTTGCGGTTGATAAACTGCATCACCTCGCCAGGGAAGAAACGGTCGTTTCTGCCAAGGTTGATGTAGAGTTTGGAGTAACCCTTCTGCACTCCCT
>JAZLBU010000119.1:0-23251 GCA_045613845.1 Prevotella sp.
CCTACCTTCAGGATGTAAGTGCCTGATGATGGAAGGGGCAGGGAGAGAGTAGAGTCGGTAGCCTTCACGTTAGCAATTATTTTACCATCGGCAGTAGCAAGGGTGATTAACGTGCCTGCTGAGAGTCTGCCAAGTGACAGAACGCCTCCGTTGACGCTATAAGTGAACAGAGGCTGCAACTGCTGTATATTGTTGACTGCACTCTCCTGGGGTAGGGAATAGACAAAAGTGTCGAGACGGAACTTAGCCCAAGGGTTCTTCTTGCTGTCGGCGCTGAAGGTTTTGTTCTCACTACCGTCATTATACATATCGGCTGAACCACAATCGCTTACGAGGTTGATAAAGAGTTGGTTGCCCTCCTGGCGAGCTGTGAGAGCCTCAGGGTGACCGTCGCCGCCCACGAGTACGTTTTCAAGTGAAAGCGCCATCTCGGTAAGGTGTCCGTCACTCACGGTGATAGGGTCGGCATTGGCGTTGGTGGTGCCGTCCCACAGATAGGCTTTGGGTGTGCCGCCACCCTCGAAGAGTCCGGCTATGATGACGTAATAACTGCCCACGCGCTCGATGGAACGTATGCCCAGTCCGTTGAAATCAAAGAGAACGGGGTCGCCCACCTGTGGCTTGGTGCTGCTCTTGCCGCTGCCTGAGAAGATGGACTCGAAATTGGTGACTGTTGCCAGCACGGCATACTTGCGGTTAGACGAGGTAGGAGTGACGCCCTTCTTAGGTACGCAAGGGGCACGGAAACCCACGTAGGCTGCGCCGTTACTGCCAGTCTTGAGGGTGAGGCCCTCAATATTGAAACCGTCGATACGTTTTGGTATCATCTTTTCAGCAAAGGATGCTGAGGCGGTGAAGTTCCATCCGTTATTATCACCAAACTGTATCATGGCATCGCGGAACTGTTCGCTATAGGCTCCGCTGGTGAGTGTGGCTGTGGCACCGCTGCTGTTGATTTTAGTGGAGAAGGCGCGGTTGCGATAGGGCTTTTCCTTACCCTTCTTGCTATTGGAGAGAGAGGTGAGCCAGTAGATGGTCTTGCCATCGTTGCTGACGGTGGCTCCCTCGATGTCATACTCGTCGCTGCTGGAACCATTGGCGAAACCGTTGGTGTCAACGGTGCGCAGGGGCATGCCAGACTGCTGACTGCTATAGAGGCGTAGGATGTTATTCTCATCGTCGGCAACATAGAAATAGCCGTCGCCCACTTCGGCCATGGCTGAGGCATCGCAACTGCCATGCAGCCACACGGTGTTATTTGGGGTGGTGCTTGCCTTGCTGGCTGCATACTGTATGGTGTAATCGGAGGCTCCTGAGAGGCTTACGGTAATATTGGCGAAACCCACGCCTGAGGGTTTTATACGCACGGCAAAGACGCCTGATGCTACCTCCTCGGCCGTGATGTCAGATACCTTCACCACGCTAGTGTTGCTGGACTTAAAAGTCAGAGTGCTGCCTGTGGGGGCATTAAAACGGATGCCGACAGTGGCAGCGGGGTCGGTAGGGTCGTCAATTACTCCACTGACATAGGATGTCTTGCCACTACCGCTGACGATATTCAGCAGAGCGGCTGATGTGCCAGGATACAATGCCTGTGAGGAACTTGCCTCAAGAGTGGCTGCGGAGAGTGTGCTCATGCTTGCTGATGCAAGGATGAAAGTGAGTAATGAAGTTTTCATTGTTTTTGTTGTAATTATAGTGGGTTAGTGTATAGTTTAGTGTATAGTTTAGTGCATAATGAAGATGTAGAAAAAGATAGTAAGGCTTCCACACGGGGAAGCCTTACATCGTATAGGGTGTATTATCGTAGTCTGTCAGCTGAACGGACGAGGTCGTCGTCGTGCTTGATGCCTTTCTTAGCCATCCAGAAGAGGATGATGCTGACGACGGGCAGCAGGGCATAGAGTGGGTACATAGTGGCACCGCCATGCAGGTAGTAATGGTCATAACAGAAAACGCCTACCCACGCAAGTAGCATAAGAATGCCGAGGGAGCAGAATGCCATCTGTCTCTTGCGGTTATTATACTGAAAGATGTTGGCGCATCCCAGTCCGGCTATCAGTCCTCCGAGCACCTGCAGTATGACCATCACTGCAAAAATGCTTGCCACCACCATGAGGATGACTATGAGGACAAGGTATATGGTTTGTTTACGCTGCCACATAAGTGCTGCTGTTTAATATTCGTCGTCGTCGTCGGTATTGACATCCTTGGAAGGATCATGCCAATAGATATCGTTGTTAAGGAACTCTTCCTCAGCAATGAGTGTTGGCTTAGGGAGTTTCTCGTAATAACGGCTTATCTCGATTTGCTCGCGGTTCTCAAATACTTCTTCAAGACTGTCGTTGTAATTGGCAAACTCAGCAAGTTTCTTGTTGAGCTCCTGCTTGATGTCCTGAGAGATCTGGTTAGCACGCTTGCCCAGGATTACCACGCTCTCATAGATGTTATCTGTGCCTTCACAGAAGTCCATGATGTTACGTGTAACGGTGTTTGTTGGAGCTTTTGTCTTCTTGTAGTCCATTGTCTTTTTTATATATGAGTTTTAATTGTTATCTACTTCGCCTGTTGCGGTGTAACGCTTACACTTGGTTATGTATTTCTCGGCTGTGGCACGCTCTTTGGAGTCGGGATACTCGTTGATGAAACCGTAGCACTCGTCTTCGGCATCCTGAAAACGGTCAGCCTGCTTGGCCTTGACGCTGTGTACAGCCAGAGCGTACTTGCTCTTCATGATGAGAGCGGCAAATTCCTCGCGCAGGGTGGTGTAAGGATATTCCTTGAGCGCATTCTGCGAGGTTACGATGCATGCCTCGTAGTTGTTGCCACCACTGGTGCAGTTGCCGAAATAGGTGCCAAGGTTGTAATAGAGCTTGGCATTGAGAAACTCCTTCTCAACCAGTCTGTCCTGAAGCTGATAAAGCTTGCCCTGGGCATCATTCTTATACTGGCTGTAAGGGAAAATGTCGATAAAGTCCTGATAGGCCTTCATAGCCTGAATGGTGGACGTTTGGTCGAGGCGTGGCTCAGGCACCGTCTGGTAAATGCTCTGACCAATAAAATAGTTTGCTATCTCAGCATACCTGCCCTTGGAATAAGAAGAGTAGTACTTCTTGAATATCTCGGCAGAAGACTCGTAGTCGCCGCTGTTATAGCATGACATGCCATAGAGGAACAGACACTCCTCAGCATTATCGGTGCCCTTGAACAGCGTCACCATATCGCCAAAGAAGATGGATGCCTTGGAGTAATGACCCTCGGCATAAAGCTGCTTGGCATACTCATAGCGGTATATATAGTCATCAGACTTATATACTGCATTAAACTCCTTGGCACAACCGCAAAGGAGAATGACTGCTGAAATGATAGCAAAAAAGTTGTACTTACTCATTAATTTTCGAAAATCAGGTGCAAAGGTACTAAGAAAAGTTGAAAGTTGAAAGTTGAATGTTGAAAGTTATGGTGGTTTTTTAGAATTATTAAGAAAAAAATATTACCTTTGCATGGTGTTTTAATCATAGACGGCAGTGAATACTTTTAATCTGACATCGAAATATCGTCCGACGGGTGACCAACCAGAGGCTATAGAGCAACTGGTGGAGGGGGTGAATAACGGCGTGCCTGCACAGGTGTTGCTGGGCGTGACGGGATCAGGTAAGACATTCACTATGGCTAACGTGATACAGCAGGTGGGACGCCCGACGCTGATACTCTCACACAACAAGACGCTGGCGGCACAGCTGTATGAGGAGATGAGGTCGTTCTTTCCTGATAATGCTGTGGAGTATTATGTGTCATATTATGATTACTACCAGCCGGAATCGTATCTGCCAACCACGGACACGTATATAGAAAAGGACCTTGCGATAAATGAGGATATAGACCGACTGAGGCTGTCGGCCGTGACGGCGCTACTCTCGGGCAGGAGGGACGTGGTGGTGATTAGTTCGGTGTCATGCATATACGGTATGGGCGGACCAGCCACTATGCAGGGCAGCGTGATATCGATAAAGAAAGGACAGAGGATAGACCGTGACGAGTTTCTGCGCCACCTGGTAGAGATACAGTATGTGCACAACGACGTGGAACTGAACAGAGGAGAGTTCAGAGTGAAGGGCGACACTGTGGATATAGCGATGGCGTATAGTCAGGAGGTGCTGCGCGTTACCTTCTGGGATGACGAGATAGACGCCATAGAGGAAGTGGAGGCTACGACATACAGGCATAAGGGCTCGTTTGACGAATACAAGATATATCCTGCTAATCTGTTTGTTACCACTAAGGACCAGCAGGCGCGTGCGGTAAGGATGATACAGGACGACCTGCAGGCACAGATAGAATATTTTAAGGAGGTGGGTGACGACCTGAAGGCTCAGCGCATAAAGGAACGCGTGGAGTATGACCTGGAGATGATTAAGGAACTGGGACACTGTTCGGGCATAGAGAACTACTCAAGATATTTTGACGGAAGAGAGCCAGGCGAGAGACCTTACTGCCTATTTGACTTCTTTCCTAAGGATTTCCTTATGATGGTGGATGAGAGCCATGTGTCGGTGCCGCAGATTAGGGCTATGTATGGCGGCGACCGCAGTCGTAAGCAGAACTTGGTGGAATATGGTTTCAGATTGCCTGCCGCATTTGATAACCGTCCGCTGCGTTTTGAGGAGTTTGAACAACTACTTAACCAGGTGATTTATGTATCGGCAACACCTGCAGAATATGAGCTGAATGCTGCTGAGGGCGTGGTGGTGGAACAGGTGATACGTCCTACAGGACTGCTCGACCCCAAGATAGAGGTCAGACCTACGGAGAACCAAATAGACGACCTGCTGGAAGAGATAAGGGTGCGTAGCGAGAGGCATGAGAGGGTGCTTGTGACAACTCTGACTAAACGTATGGCAGAAGAGTTGACGGAGTATCTGCTCAACCAAGGAGTGAAGACGAACTACATACACTCAGACGTGACGACACTCGACAGGGTGCAGATACTGAACGACCTGAGGGCGGGGGAGTATGATGTGCTGGTGGGTATCAATCTGTTGAGAGAAGGACTGGATCTGCCAGAGGTGTCACTAGTAGCCATACTGGATGCAGACAAAGAGGGATTTCTGCGCAACCGTACCTCGCTGACACAGACGGCGGGCAGAGCAGCACGTAATGTGGAAGGTATGGTGATAATGTATGCTGACAATATAACGGAGTCGATGCAGCAGACCATAGACGAGACAAACCGCAGAAGGGCTAAACAGATAGCATATAATGAAGAGCATGGCATAACGCCGATGCAGATAAAGAAGGATCTGCACAGGGAAACAATAGTGAAGGGCGAGAAAACCAATAGCAAGAAGGCTCAGGCTGTGGTGACGGCATCAATAGGCCAAATGAGAAAGAACGAGCCTATGCCATATATGGAACCTGACAATAACGACTATGCTATGGCTGCCGATCCGATAGTGAATGCTATGACAGACGAGCAGATACGCAAGGCGATAGACTATGCCACAGAAAAAATGAAGGAGGCAGCCAAAAATCTTGACTTCCTCCTTGCTGCACAATATCGTGACGAGGTGCTGTCTTTGCAGAACCGCCTTCGCGATTAGTCACACACCTTATTATAGTATAATCTCCCCCCGCCTCACGGCGAGAGGAGATAACAACACAAACACAAATAATCCCATGCTCCTTAGAGACACGGGAAAGATGTCTCTACAAATAAATCATTCACGACTCATAATTACTCAACTCCGAAGAGCTGCTTGAGTCCGCCGTCAACTCCGCTGAAGCCCATGAAGGCAAGAGCAAGGAGAGAGGCTGTAACGAGCGTGATAGATACGCCTTTCATACCCTTTGGTACTGAAGCATACTCCAACTGCTCACGAAGACCTGCGAAGAGGACGAGAGCCAAACCGAAACCAAGGGCAGATGCGATGGCATAATCGAGTGACATAAGGAGGTTATAATCCTTTTGTACGCACAGGATAGCTACACCGAGTACTGCACAGTTGGTGGTGATAAGTGGAAGGAATACGCCGAGTGCCTGATAGAGTGGGGGAGATACCTTCTTAAGGATGATCTCAACCATCTGTACCAGAGAGGCTATGACAAGGATGAATGACAGGGTCTGCAAGAATTCCAGTCCTAATGGGTTAAGGATGTATATTTGCAGAAGCCATGTTACGAGTGTAGCCAACAGCATTACGAAGGCTACAGCAGCCGACATACCGAGTGAGGTGCTTACTTTCTGGCTGACGCCGAGGAAAGGGCAGATACCGAGGAACTGGCTGAGTACGATATTATTTACAAATATCGCAGCGATGAAAATCAATAGGTATTCCATATTCTATTATGCCTTCTTAAAACGATTGATTACTGCAATGATATATCCCAGAGTGAGGAATGCTCCTGGAGGGAGAATGAAGATCAGCATACCGAATTCTTCAGGTACAAGACGGCAGTCAAAAATGGTGCCGTTGCCGAGAAGTTCACGGAAGATGCCGAGAATAGTAAGACCAATGGTAAAACCGAGTCCGATACCAATACCATCCAATGCTGAGTCAAAAGGTGTATTCTTACCAGCGAAAGACTCTGCACGTCCGAGGATGATACAGTTTACCACGATAAGTGGGATGAACAATCCGAGTGACTTGTCAACCTCAGGGGCATAAGCCTTGATTACGAGCTGAACGATAGTTACAAGGGTCGCAATCACCACGATATAGACAGGGATGTGTACCATATCAGGTGTAAGATTCTTGATGCAAGAAATGATAATGTTTGAGAAGATAAGCACAGCCATTGTTGCCAAGCCCATCATCAAACCATTTGTTGCACTTGTGGTAGTAGCCAATGTAGGACACATACCGAGCATCAATACAAAGGTAGGGTTCTCCTTGATGATGCCATTCAATATAATTCCGAATTTACTCATAGTAAGGACCTCCTTTATTTATTTTCTTGTTTTGTTGCACCTGTTGTTCCGTCCTGAGCCTCAGACAGAGTGAAGTAAGCCTGCTGAACGGCACGAAGGAAAGCACGAGATGTAATAGTAGAAGCTGTGATAGCATCCACCTCACCACCATCCTTTGAAACGGTCATATTGTTCTTACCTGGGTTCTTGCCGATGATGTTACCAGGATTGCCCTCCTGGAACCAATCAGGACACTTAGCACCAAGACCAGGAGTCTCGTTGTTTTCAAGTACGGTATAGCCTAAGATGTTGCAATTCTCATCAAAACCAACAAGAATAGTGAGGTTGCCACCGAAAGCGTTAGGGTCAGTTGACTTTACTGCTGTTCCCTTGTCTGTCTTGTAAACAGTGAAGGTGAGGTCTTTGCCGTCAACTGAGCGTACTATCTCTGTGCCGTTAGGGTCTTCCACTTTAACATTATCACTACCCATTACTGCTGTGATACCATCTGCTAGAGCCTTGTCGTTTGCAGCCTGAATAGGAGCCTCGGTAAGACCGTAGATGTATGCAAGGAGACCACCACATATAACAGATATGCAAGTCAGCACGCATACCATGTTAGTGAGATTTGATTTTAATTTTTCCATGTTTTCTCCTCCTTGTTATTTAGCAGCCGGAACCTCACCGAAGCGAGCAGGCTTGATATACGTATTAATAAGAGGTGTAAACGCATTCATGATAAGAATAGCGAATGACATTCCCTCTGGGTAAGCACCCCAGTTACGGATGATGATGGTGAGAGCACCAATGGCAACACCATAGATGATCTGTCCCTTGTGGGTCATAGGCGATGTGACATAGTCTGTTGCCATGAAAATAGCACCGAGCATCAAACCACCAGAGAAGATAACCTGGAATGGGTCAGCATAGGTGTTGCAGTTTGCAAGATGAAGCAAACCAGCGATTACGAATACGGTGCCAATGATTGACACTGGTATGTGCCATGTGATAATCTTCTTCCAAAGCATGAAGCACAGTCCGAGGAGCAGGGCAAGAGCACATATCTCACCTATTGCGCCAGCACCTTCAGGAGTATTACCGAGGAACATATCCCACGCTGTAGGCAGTTTGCTCAAGGCATCAGCATTACCCTTGATAGCTTCCTGCATCAAATAAAGAGGTGTAGCTCCAGTCTCGGCATCAGCATATTCCATCAACTGACCAGCCTTAGGCCATGTGGTCATTGCTGTAGGGAAAGAAACGAGAAGGAAACAACGGCCTACGAGTGCAGGGTTGAATGGATTCTGTCCTAAACCGCCGAATGTCATCTTACCTACGCCGATAGCAACGAGTGCACCAACGATAATCATCCATAGAGGGAAATTTGATGGAAGGTTCATACCCAACAGGAGACCTGTTACAAGGGCTGATCCATCAAGCAGTGATGGCTCTTTCTTAAGAAAAAGCTTGCAAATAGCCCACTCAAAGAACAGGCAGGCTGCCACGCTCATGAGACACACGATGAATGAGCCAAGACCAAAGAAGTAGAATGATGCAAGAAGTGCAGGAAGCAGGGCTATCACCACACCATACATATTCTTCTTCACCGAGTCGTTGGCGTGTGCATGAGGTGAGAGAGAAACAATTAAGTTACCCATATTATTATTCTTTATTCTTTTTTATTTTATACTTTTATTATGCAGGCCAGTTCTTTGGCAGAGCTGCAGGCTTAGGACCTACTGGCATTGTTGGCACAGGATTAGCCTTCTTGCCAGAGAAGTCCAGATTTGTAGGAGTTACAAATGGCTTCTCGGCGGTGTTCATAACGAACTCTTTGCCATCCTTTGTCTTTGCTGTAGGAGCAGCGGCAGATTTAGCGGCTGGTGCAGGAGCAGGAGCCGTGCGACTGCGAATAATACCCATTACCGTGCCCTTACCCTTGCGGATATCATCGAGCAGACGACGATATGCAGGACAGGTAAACTGGCATGAGCCACACTCAATACAAGAGGTGATATCTTCAGCTTCGAGCAAATCCCACTTCTCCATCTTGGCAGCCTTTGCGAGCAGGAATGGTTCCAGTCCCATAGGACATGCACTCACACATTTCGCACAGCGGATACATGGTTGCTCATCTGGCATAACGGCATCTTTGCCAGTCAGAATAGTGATAGAGTTCTGGCCCTTGCCTACAGGAACCTCGATAGAAGGTACTGCGCGTCCCATCATCGGACCACCAGCGAGCACCTTGTTCTCACCCTCAGGCATACCGCCACAGAGGTTGATAAGGTCCTCGAACGATGTACCCATACGAACGAGGAAGTTGCTTGGCTTAGCAAGCTGCAGACCTGTTACGGTGGTGTAGCGCTCAAAGAGAGGTTTCTTCTTCATTACAGCCTCATACACGGCAACTGCTGTACCAGCATTCTGTACTACAGCACCCACGCTGATAGGAATTGCTGGAGGTGCAGGTACCTGACGACGAATAACGGCGTCAATGAGCTGCTTCTCACCACCCTGTGGATATTTCTTCTCAAGAGGAATAACCTCGATATTTGGATCGTTAGCCACTTTCTCGGCGAGGAGCTTGATAGCCTGTGGCTTGTTGTCCTCGATACCGATGTAGCCTTTCTGTACTTTTACTGCTGCCATAAGAATACGCAGACCCTCAACAAGTTGGTCAGCTTTCTCAAGCATCAGACGATAGTCAGAAGTGATGTATGGCTCACACTCCACGCCATTGATAATGACGCATTCAGCCTTTGCTCCAGGAGGAGGCATAAGCTTTACATGAGTAGGGAAACATGCACCGCCCATACCAACGACACCAGCATACTTTACTCGGTTTACAATTTCCTCTGGTGTAAGTTCTGGGTGGTCGGATAGTTTCTCGAGCTTGTCAGAGCGGTCTATGCTCTCTTCCCATTCGTCGCCCTCCACTTTAATAGTGATGGCTGGCTTAGGTACACCAGCAACGTCAAGACTGTCGCCAACCTTAACTACGGTACCAGAAACAGAAGAGAAGATATTAGCTGAAACAAAGCCGCCAGCCTCGGCAATCATGGTACCAACCTTAACCTTATCGCCTTCCTTGACGATAGGTTTTGCTGGCGCGCCTATGTGCTGGCTGAGTGAGAATACTGCCTGCTTTGGCAATGGTGCAGGCTGCGTAACGGCGTCATTACTCAGTTTGTTCTCTGCAGGATGAACGCCACCAATTCTAAAAGTTCTTGCTTTCATTGCTTTATAACAGGTTACTTATTAATATTTTCTACAGATGTTGGCCAATTCTTTGGCAAGATGGCAGGTTTCGGACCAGTAGGAATACATGGTACGGGATTTGCCTTCGGACCAGAGAAATCCAATCCTTCTGGAACGACGAATGGTTTAGGGTCAGTTGACATCGGTTTCAGTGGACCAGCTTCCTTCTTTGGACCGTCAGAAGATGCTGCAGGAGCACTTGAAGCAGGTGCGCTTGCACCCTCAGAGAAGAGGATAGCTGAAACCTGATCCATAACCTCTGCGCCACCAACAGGACAAAGGAGTCCGTCAATAGAACCCTTCTCAGTTGCAGCCTTAAAGCATGCTGCTGCGAATCCTGAACAGCCAGGGAAGCCGCAACCGCCACAGTTAGCCTGAGGCAGTATGGCGGAAACTTGTCCCAAACGTGGGTCTTCGTCCACAGCAAACTTCTTAGCACAAATGAACAGAATCATTGCAGCGATGAGTGCAATGATACCCAGTGTTAGCACTGATGATAAGATTAAGCTCATAATGTGTTTATTAAGTTGTTAATTGAATTTAGTTTGTTTATTTTTTTTGTTGTTATTAGACTAGATAGAATGTAAGTATTTGTTCCAGTTTTTTTCTGTACATGTATAAACCTATATAATATGGTACGAGAGAGAGTACTCCCGCCAATGCGGATATACCATCCGATACACCAGAGTTTACGCAAATAGCAATCGTCGTCAGCAGTATTATGGTCGGTATAATGAACGCCAATATCACAGCCTTTGCCCCTACAGAGGGCGCAGCCATTACTGTGACGTCCTGTCCCACAACATATCGCTGAGTGTCGGAGCATTTTACGTCTATGATTTTCTCCTTACTCTCAGCCGAATTGCAGTACGAAGCGACCTTGCAACTGCTGCAGGCACTGCTCTGGACGATGCGAACATGCACCACCCCTCTCGAAATGCTATCTATGATGCCCTTGTGGGATATTTGATTACTCATAGTATCCATGCCGAGAGGCAATCGTGATTGTCCACTCTGCAGATGCAAAAGTACGAGTTTATTTTGAAAAAACAAAATATTTCACAAAAAATGTGCATGTTTTATTAAAATATCACCTTATTTTTATGTTTTGTTTGGCATATTAAGGAAAAAATGCTAACTTTGCGTCTAAAACATTTACGCCAAAAATCTATATGAAACAAACGAAAATAGTAGCGTCAGTAAGCGACTTGCGTTGCGACGTAGAGTTTATCCGTCAGCTGTATAAGGCTGGCGCGAATGTAATCCGTATGAATACTGCCCATGCCACACCTGATGGATTAAGGCAGATAATCAGGAATGTCAGGGAGGTGTCTCAGCACTTGGGCATACTCATCGACACCAAAGGGCCGGAGATACGTACTACGGGCACAAATGCATCTATAGACTACAAGTCAGGTGAGAAGGTTTATATCGTGGGCGATCCGTCAATTGATACCGTTCATGATGTTATCGCATTATCCTATAGTGATATATGTAATGACGTGAAGGTGGGCGATCAGATATTGTTTGACGATGGCGAACTGTGTATGCAGGTAGTAGAGAATAACGGAGAGAAACTCACCGTAATAGTGATGAATGACGGTAAACTGGGTTCTCATAAGTCGGTCAATGTGCCTGGAGTGCATATAGACCTTCCAGCCCTTACAGAGAAGGATCGTCGTAATATTTTGCTTGCCATAGAAGAGGATATCGACTTTATAGCCCATTCTTTTGTACGTTCCAAGGATGATTTGCATGAGGTGCAGAAGATTCTCGATGAGCACAATTCAGATATAAAGATTATCTCAAAGATAGAGAATCAGGAGGGTGTTGATAATATCGACGAAATTCTTGAGAATTGCTATGGTATTATGGTGGCTCGTGGTGACCTCGGCATTGAGATACCGGCTGAGAAGATACCGGGTATTCAGCGCATGATAATCAAGAAGTGTGTGTTCCGCAAGAAACCTGTGATAGTGGCTACACAGATGCTACACACCATGATAAAGAATCCTCGTCCCACGCGTGCTGAGGTCAGCGACATAGCCAATGCAGTATTCCAAAATACCGATGCTCTTATGCTTTCAGGTGAGACGGCAAGTGGCAGTTATCCTATAGAGGCTGTAAAGACGATGGTAAAGATAGCCGAGCAGGCAGAGGCTGATCGCAGGTTGCATTCTACTCAGGAACTTGATGTTGATGGAGCAGATACCAATCTTCGTGATTTCCTTTGCAAGGCAGCTATCGAGACTACATCGAAACTTGGAGTAAAGTGTATCCTTACCGACTCGGGTACAGGAGACGATGCGCGCACTCTTGCTGCATATCGTGGTCCCAGCCCTGTTGTTGCCATATGCAAATATGATAAACTTCAGCGTTGGCTCGCCCTCTCTTATGGTGTACTTGCAATATATCCTAAGCAGGATGAGTTGGAAAAGATGTTCTACTATGCAGTAAAGAAAATGTTTGACAATAAGATGGTATCTCTGTCAGATAAAGTTACTTATCTCTCGGGTCACATGAATATCGGTATAGCCGACAAGTCGGCAGGCGTATCCATGTTGGAGGTTAACACGGTAAGCGAAGTGTTCGCTAATTGTGAAAGGAACGATGAGTGATACCCTATTGGGCATTTTTAAACTTTAGCTTCAATGTATAATCCACGACTTAGAGAATATAAGCACTATACTGTAGATAAGGAGATGCCCCTCTTGGAGTATCTCCTTGCTACGCTTCCAGGTAGTAAGAACAAAATCAAAGACATCTTACAAGGACGTGGCATAAAGGTCAATGGCAAGGTTGTTACGCAGTACAACTATCCTTTGGTGCCAGGTGTGAAGGTTAGCGTATCTAACTCTAAGAAGAACGATACCTTTCACAGCAAGTATGTCAACATAGTCTATGAAGACAAGTATATCATAGTTATAGAGAAGAAACCTGGCATTCTGAGTATGGCTGCAGGTCACTCCACCCTTAACGTGAAGACCGTGCTTGACAACTACTTTCAAAAAACCCGTCAAGGTTGTCGCGCTCATGTGGTTCACCGTCTTGACCGTGACACCTCTGGGTTGATGATATATGCCAAGGATATGGAGACTGAACAGATTCTTGAGCATGAGTGGCATGATATCGTTTTTGACCGTCGTTATGTTGCTCTCTGTTCAGGAGAATTTGAGCAACAAACAGGTACTATAGCCAATTGGCTAAAAGATAACAAAGCGTACATAACTTATTCATCCCCAGTGGATAATGGTGGAAAATATGCAGTAACACATTATTGTGTTCTCGACGCTTCACTATATCATTCTCTAGTGGAGTTTAAGTTGGAAACAGGCAGAAAAAATCAGATTCGTGTGCATGCTGCTGACATGGGGCATCCAGTGTGTGGCGATGTGAAATACGGCAATGGTGACAGTCCGCTTCATCGTCTCTGTCTTCACGCCTACGTACTCTGTTTCTATCATCCGGTAACTCGTCGTCCGATGGAGTTTTCTACCCCTATACCATCGAAGTTTAGTGAAGTAATAAATAAAGAGAAATGACTAATTACATCATAGCCATAATAGCTATCATCATAGCTTTCATATTGATAAAGAAATTTGTTGGATGCGTCTTTCGTATCATCATCACGTTGATACTTTGTGCCATCCTCGCATACCTTTATTTAACAATGCAATAACCACAAATACCAATAAATGATAATGATGAAATACTTATTTGTCATAATTGCGTTCTTTGTGTCATTGTCAGTTAGTGCACAATACACTCAATATAATCCTGATGCAGTAATGTCTGCCACGAAGCAGGTGCAGTCAAAAGATACAAAACAGGAAGTAAAAGTTAAGCCAAAGAAAGCAGAACCCTCTAAGCCTGTGATGAAGATTAAGGCTAAGTATGCGGCAGGTTCGTGTCCTGAGATTAATGGTAAGATAGAGTGGAGCAAGAACTTTTTGTGTGAAGGCCAGTCGGCTCAGCAGATTTATGATAAGATGATAGCATTCCTTGTGGACTACTGCAAACAGGATGGCAAAGACCCAGTAAGTCAGATAGCTATAGTCAATAAGAATGACCATGAGATAGGTGCTCGCATATCAGAGTTTGTTACATTCAAGGATAAGGCAATATTGCTTGACCGCGCCGTCTTTAACTATAACCTTCGTGTCAACTGTTTTGACGGCAAATGCGAGGTGATAATGCAGAATATGTCTTTTGATTATGACAAAAGGAAATTCCCTGCTGAAGAGATGCTTCTTGACAGGAATGCATTAAATAAAACTCAGACAGACTTCCGCAAGGGTGGTTTTAGGAAGTTCCGTACCAAGACCATAGATGCTAAGGATGCGCTGATGGCACAGATAGCAGAGTGCCTTAAGTAATTCAATAATTATAAAGTTAATAGATAAATATTTAAAATTTCAATGGAACATCGTTCACATCGTCGTCCTGAGAAAATTCATGACATAAATTTTAAGATTCGTCAAGTGCTTAACGTGCTCTTTATGGTTATCGCCATAGTGGGTTGCCTTATGTATATGGGCTACATAGGTGGCGAGGAAAATGAGATGAAGGGCGCCATAGTGGTAATTATTGCCGTGCTCATCAAAATGGCAGAGTGTATGATACGCCTTTTGAAGAAGAATAATGAAGAGGAAGAGTAGGCTGACATATCTTAGGGTATTTTTTTTGATAGCATGTTTTATGCTGTCACACCTTGTTGTGGCACAGAATAGCAGCCTTGATGGTTTTGATGCTATCACCAACACGTTTAACCCTAATGCTGCTCTTGACTCCCTAAAGCCTTCGCACAAAAAAATCCCCAAGGGTATGTATGTGTGGACGGTTGATGAGAAGTTTGGTGATATAGTGCCTGCGGTGCGTGATACAGCTCAGCATCTGTTCATGAACACCATATTTACCACAGGCAAGTATGGTGAGTATAACACTACGGGCAACCTTGGCGCTCCACGAATAGCACGTATAGCTACCGATCGTGACTTCTCTCCTCGTAATCCTTACCTTGAGCCTTACGGATTCTTTCTCACTAAACCCTCCGAACTGTTGTATACCAACACGCTTTCTCCGCTTACCAACCTGTTTTATTCCACCTGTGGCAATAAGACCAATGGCGAAGATCACCTGAAGGTATTCTTTGCTAGCAATGTAAATAAGCGTTTTGGCATAGGTTTTAAGTTTAATTACGCCTATGGCAGGGGATATTATGATGATCAGAGCACATCTCTCTTTGACTATACCTTCTGGCTTGCATATACGGGTGAGCGCTATAAGGTTCATTTCAATATGAGTTTCGATCATATGAAGGTATCAGAGAATGGAGGCATAACCAACGATAACTACATTACCCACCCAGAGGCATATCAGGCTTCTTATACAGGACAGGAGATTCCGGTAGTACTGAAAGATAACTGGAACAAACAAGATGCGTTTACACTTAATTTCTCCCATCGTTATAACGTGGGTTTCTATCGCAAGGTTGAGATGACCGATATGGAGAAAGAAGCTAAACGCTTTGCTATGCGTGCCAAGCTGGAAAAGGAAGAAATAGAACTTAAGAAGACTGCTGGTGGACAGCGTGTATCCGAACATTCCCAGACCTCTGCTCCAGTAGTCAAGTTTACTGGCCGTCCTGATGATGCAATAGTGATGGGTGATTTGCCTACAGATGCTAAGAAAAGACAGGCAGCCATCAACGATTCACTGATGAAGTCTGTGCGTGACAGCATATTGGCAGTTCAGCGTGTAGCTCCAGATACATCGTGGACCAAGGAAGAGTATGTCCCTGTAACCAGTTTTATACATAATCTTAACCTCAACACCAACAACCGTCGTTACATAGGCAATTCACCTCAGGAAAATTTCTATCTCAATCGCTATAATGTGCCTTATGAGGACAATCCTGGTGACTCCATATTTGATAAGGCTAAATATGTTATATTGAAGAATACCCTTGCCGTTGGCATGCTTGAAGGTTTTAATAAATACGTGCCTATGGGAGCAAAGGTGTTTCTTACTCACGAATTGAGAAACTATACACTGCCTAACACTGATAAGGGTTATACCTCATACAATGAGACTAATATATCTATAGGCGGACAGCTTATAAAGACACTTGGCAAACATCTTCACTACAAGGCACTCGCAGAATTTTGGCTTGTAGGCAAAGATGTGGGTGATATAAAGCTCGATGGTTCAGGCGACCTCAATATGCGCCTATTGGGTGATACGGCGGCGGTTCGCCTGAAAGCATTCTATCATCTTGTCAATCCTAACTTCCTTCAGCGTCGTTATCACGGCAAGTTCTTCTCGTGGGAACATGATGACTTCAATAAGCAGATGCAAACACACCTCGAGGCAGAGTTTTTTCTGAGAAAGACGGGTACTACTCTCCGAGCCTGCTATGATAACATACAGAACTACACCTGTTTGGGTATCAATTATAATAGTACTACCGTTGATGAAGTCACTACCGTGTCGAAATATACGGCAGACATGATGCAGTCCTCTGCAAACATAAGTCTCATAACCCTTGCACTTGAGCAGAATTTCCGTATTGGCATACTGAACTGGGAGAATCGTCTGACCTATCAGAAGAGTAGTCAAGACGAGTTGCTCGCCGTGCCTGATTTCAACTATTACACAAACCTCTATATTAACTTTGCCATAGCTAGGGTACTTCGTGTTCATCTTGGAGCCGATATGCGTTATTTTACAAGCTATTATGCGCCAGAGTACTGTCCGCAGATTGGTATGTTCGGAGTGCAACAAAATACCTCTCTACGCACAAAGGTTGGCAATTACCCTATTATCAATGTTTACGCCAACCTAAAACTGAAGCAATGCCGCTTCTTCGTGATGATGAGCCATATAAATGCTGGTTCTGGCAATAAAAACTATTTTTATACACCCCATCACCCCCTCAATGAGAGCATACTTCGCTTCGGACTCTCATGGGACTTCAATAATTAATCACAGTTAGCACTTTATAGTTAATGAAAGATAGTGTTATAATAGTAAGCGGAGGCATCGACTCCATAACCATGCTCTACGATTACAAAGAACGTATAGCTATGGCCCTCACCTTCGATTATGGCAGCAAGCATAATGAGAAGGAGATAGCCTTCGCCAAGATGCATTGCCAGCGAGTAGGCATCCAGCACATAGTTATTTCGCTTGGTTTCATGACTCAGTATTTCAAGTCATCACTATTGAAGGGTGGGGAAGAGATACCAGAAGGACGCTACGATGACGAGAATATGAAGTCCACCGTGGTGCCCTTTCGAAATGGTATCATGCTCGCTATAGCAGCAGGATTGGCAGAGAGCAACGGGCTCAGACACGTTATGATGGCTAACCACTCAGGCGATCATGCCATATATCCTGACTGCCGTCCACAGTTTGTTGACGCTATGAGTTCAGCCATTACGGCTGGTACCTACGAAGGTATTACTCTCTTTGCGCCCTATACCAATCTTACTAAGACTGATATAGTAAAGCGTGGCGAGGCGCTTGGAATCGACTATAGCGAAACGTGGTCATGTTATAAAGGTGGCGATAGGCACTGCGGTAAATGTGGAACTTGCACCGAACGCAGAGAAGCTCTCCACGAAGCTGGTATCGTCGATACTACTGAGTATGAGGAATAAATCAATACTGTAATCGATTATGCCAAATGGGAAGAATGACATAGTGCGTTTGAAGTCACAAAGGCTGTTGAGATGTAAGGGAGAGTTGGGTGCTCTGCCTAAGGGTAAACTGCTGATTAACACGATAAATGCTTATTCATATAATAATGCCAAGAAGGACGAAACGTTTGCTACGTCTCTGGTGAATGGCGATGTGTTAATACCTGACGGCATGAGTGTGGTAAAGGCGAGTCAATGGTTGGGAAATCCTAATGCACCAGAAGAGAGAGTTGCAGGCTGGGATCTTTTTATGTATGAGATGACGAAATTGAACAGGCTGGAGCCTTTGGAAACATCGTTGCATCACAAACGCAGAAAGGTATTGTTCCTTGGTTCGAGTGAGAAGGTGCTTAATAATATAAAGGATCGTGCGCGCAAGGATTTCCCTAACATTGAGGTGGTGACATATAGTCCTCCTTACAAGGAAGAGTTTTCAGCAGAGGAGAGCAAGGTGATGGTGGATTTTATCAATGATGCTGACCCCGACTTGATGTGGGTGGGCATGACTGCTCCTAAGCAAGAGAAGTGGACTTACCAGCACTGGCAGGATATGAAGATACACTGTCATGTGGGTACGGTGGGTGCCGTTTTTGACTTTTATGCAGGCTCAGCCAAGCGTGCGCCAATATGGTGGCAGCAACATGGCATAGAGTGGCTATATAGGCTGATAAAGGAACCTCGCAGGATGTGGAGACGCTACATAATAGGTAATGTGGAGTTTATTTGGTATGTGTTAGGGGAGAAGTGGGAATTCTTAAAGAAGGGATGGTTTAAAGGTTAAAAAAACATAAAACATCGCTTCCAAAACGTTAACTATGAACCATGAACTATGCACAATGATTTTTTTTTTGTAACTTTGCGCCCGATTTAGTCCGTCGTGGGCTCGAGTAAGTGCTGACAGGAGGTCAGACGCCCAGCGGAGATAACCCAATTTTACAATAAAAAAGCATGTACGCAATTGTAGAAATTCAGGGTCAGCAGTTCAAGGCTGAGGAGGGCAAGAAGCTCTTTGTTCACCACATGAATGGTGTAGAGGAAGGCCAGGCTGTTGAGTTTGACAAAGTGCTGCTCGTAGACAATGCAGGAGCAGTTACAGTAGGCGCACCAACCGTTAGTGGTGCAAAAGTAGTTTGTGAAGTAGTGAACCCACTCGTAAAGGGCGACAAGGTCATCGTATTCAAGATGAAGCGTCGTAAGGACGAGCGTAAGCGCAACGGTTTCCGTGCTCAGTTCACTGAATTAGTAATCAAATCAGTAGTAGCTTAAACCAAAGGAGGACTAAAGAATGGCACATAAGAAAGGTGTAGGTAGTTCTAAGAACGGACGTGAATCAGCTTCACAGCGACTTGGTATTAAGATTTTCGGTGGTCAGAAGGTTGTAGCAGGCAACATCATCGTTCGCCAGCGTGGCAACAAGCACTTCCCTGGTGCAGGCGTTGCACAGGGTAAGGATGACACCCTCTATGCTCTCGTTGATGGTACTGTAAACTTCCATAAGGGAAAGTACGACAAGAGTGTAGTTTCTGTTATACCTGAGGCTGGGGCTTAATAGTACGAAGGATAACCTACAAAGTCCATGAGGCTTCAAACACCTCAATGACTATAAACTTATATAAACAAAAAACTTATTCCAAACACTATAGGGAGGGTTGCAGTAAAGCTACCCTCCCTCTTTTTATACTATATTTTTGGAATTAAAATGAGCTAGAGGGTAAAAAAGTTCGAAAAATGTTTGGAGGTTACAAAAAAAAGCAGTACCTTTGCACTCGCATTTGAGAAATCAGGTGAAAAGGATGGCTCCTTAGCTCAACTGAATAGAGCATTTGACTACGGATCAAAAGGTTGCAGGTTTGAATCCTGCAGGAGTCACAAAGATGATGCAACTACTTATTACGAGTGGTTGCATTTTTTTGTCTTTTTACGGTGTTAATTAATGGGTGTAAGGAGAATAATGTGAGTTTTTTATAAATAAGGTAAAGATATATTGAAATTTTATTAGGAAAAATTTGCATATTAGACGGAAAAGTTGTACCTTTGCACCTGAATTTGCTTTTTAGCTTTGGGATAATAGAATTATAACATAACTACAACGAATGAAAAAGTTTTTACTTACGCTTGCAGTAGCTGTTTCAGCTCTGACAGCAAACGCTCAGGATGAGGGCGGATTTTACGGAAACAAGTTCTTCGACAACTGTTTCATTGGTGTAAACGGTGGTGTTGCTGCTGGTACTACGCACAACCCTATCTTTAGAAATCTTAACTGGAACGCAGGTCTGCGTCTTGGTAAGTTCTTCTCACCAATCTTCGGTTTTGGTATTGAGGGTAACCTCTATTTTACCAACCATCATGGTGGTTACTCTAACCCTACTGATGGCAGTCATGACCTTTCAGGTGGCACAACAGTGCGCTATTCAAATGTTGGTTTCTTTGGTATGATCAACTTGATGAATGCAATAGGCAACTATCTGGGTGAGCCACGTAAGTTTGAGATATTCTTTGTACCAGGTTTCTCTTGGGGACATAACTTTGGTAACAGCCCTACACCAGAAGGTACTAAGATGAACACCCTTAACAGCAAGATAGCATTTGACTTTGCTTATAACTTCGGTAAGTTCCAGGAGTGGCAGTTGTATCTTGAGCCATCTCTCAACTACTGCATCGCAGGTGTTGATCACGAGAACGAGACCCACACAAACAAGATAGTAAAGTACAATATCAATAACTCATTCATTCAGCTGAACCTTGGTTTGGTTTATAAGTTCAAGACTTCAAACGGTGCACACAACTTCATGCTTGTTGAGGCTTGTGACCCAATGGAGCTCGATGCACTTAACAATGCCGTAAACGACCTCCGTGCTAAGGATAGCGCAAATGTTGAGACTATAGCAAACCTTGAGAAGGAAGTCAAGGATCTGCAGGATGCCCTCAACGAGTGTAACGCTAAGCCAGCGGTTGCTTCTGTAATTGAACCAAACCTCCCAGCAGTGTTCTATCAGGTAAACAAGGCTGTTATCACTCCTGCTCAGCAGCAGAATGTACAGATTGCAGCTGACGTGCTGAAGAATCACCCAACATACAGTCTGAAGATTAAGGGTTACGCTTCACCAGAAGGCCCACATGACAACAATACCTCTCTCGGTATACGTCGTGCTGATGCTGTGAAGGATATGCTCACTAAGAAATATGGTATTGCAGCTGATCGTATTGAGGCTGAAGGCTGTGGCGAGACAGACCAGCTCTTCGAGACTTACGAGTTCAACCGTTGCGCAATACTCTTCCTCGATAAGAAGTAATATACTAACTAATCAATATTTGAAATCCCGATGGCCTGTGGTTAGGTCGTCGGGATTTTTGTTTGTGCAAAAACTAAGTCAACTAGACTCGACATTAAAGTGCATAGCGTCCTTAAAGTCCTAAAAGATATTAAGGGTCTTTGAGCTGCAAATTAAAAAAAGGAAGACTAAGAATAGTCTTCCTTTTATGCGGTGCGTACGGGACTCGGACCCGTGACCTCCAGCGTGACAGGCTGGCATTCTAACCAACTGAACTAACGCACCAAACGTTAAGATTTTTATGGGTAGCCCTAAGAGATAGGGCAGTGGTTGGTTGCGGTGCGTACGGGACTCGGACCCGTGACCTCCAGCGTGACAGGCTGGCATTCTAACCAACTGAACTAACGCACCAAACTCTGCTTGAGAGGCACTGATTGCTCAAATGCGAGTGCAAAGGTACTATTTTTTCTTTAATCTACCAAATAATTGCAGTGTTTTTTTTGAGCAGAGCTTCATTTTGTTCTATTCTGTTTTCTTAGTACGTGCAGGACGACGTCGAGGCTTTTTGCTTTTTGCCTCTGGTTGAGCAACAGTAGCGTCTTCTGTAGCGGGAACTGTGTCGGGTGTTTCCTGTTTTTCCTGCTTTTCTTGTTTCAGCTGCTTTTGTTGTGGCTGCTGCTTTTGTTGCTTTTCTTGCTTCTGCTGTTTTTGTTGCTTTTGTTGTGATGGCTGTTTCTGAGTGGTAACATTCTCAGGCTCTGCTCCGATGAAGAGATTGTCTGCACGGCGTTTGTCGCCAGGACGGAAAGCCTCCTGACACAGGGTCAGCTTCTCAACTTCATCACGCTTAGGCAGCTGGCCGACCCCCTCCATCCATGACTTTTTACATGCCATCTGTATATAGTACAACTGACGTGTGTAATAGTCAAGCACACGGAGGTCGTCGAAGGTGAATACCATAGGACGCAGGGTGGCATACTTGCTGTTCCAATCGGTATCGCTGATATTGTTGATGCGCTGCAGGTCGTCACATAATCCCACAGAACGTATTGCTACACTTGCATCATTCGTAATAAGAAGCACTTTCTTACCTTCAGCAAAGAGTTCTACTACACGATGAACTATAGCTGGATCAGCAAACGATGCATGATGGCTTTCAGCGCTGATGCCTTCAATTCGCAGACGATTTTCACGTTGTTGTGCAAGAATGAGTCGTTTGGCAAGACGTGCAGCAGCATTCAGACACACTATGTTGTCAGTAAAGTCAGCCTCTTTGTGGTTGGTAGGATCTTGCATGGCAGCAAAGCGGTCAATTTCCTCATAGGTCTCACCCATCATCGTGAATTTTCCACCACGATGTTTCATCAGTTTGGATATAAATTCCAACTGGCGCTCAAATTGCAGACGTGCATTAACGCGGGGGTCAGAATGGCTAGAAGTGTGTCCGACAAGCAACTCAAGCCAAATGTTGGTGTCGCTGATAACGATGTCATAATCAAGCACATTGGCAAGAGTTTCCTCAAGAAAATGGTATCTTTTCTCCAGTTCGTCGAGTGTGAGTTGCTGTATCTGCTGATCTGTCAGCACAATGGCACGCTGGGGAGCTTGTGCTAACTCTATGATATCATTAATTTTAATATCAGGCAGGGCAGGAATAGGTAATACACCTTTAGGTTCTTTTTTAGGCTGCTGAGTGGTTGCTTCTGGTAGCTTAGTCTCTTGTTGCGGTTGCTTTGCTTCCAGTTGTGGTTGCTTTGCTCCCGTCTCTGGTTGCTTTGCTTCCGCCTCTGGTTGCTTTGCTTCCGCAAACTCAGTCGTAACCACGCTTGTAGCTACTTCTTCAGGTGCTTTTTCTGTCGCTTCCTGTGTAGTTTTCTTCTTAGTCGTGCGTGGTTTGCGTAATGTTGTCCTTTTAGTTGCCGTAGCCTTTGTAGGCTTTTCTTTCTTTTTGCTCGTCTGAGCGTCATTCTGTGTTTCTATAGGAGCCACTTCCTTTACAGGCTCCTCTTTAGTCGTTTTTTTTGTTCTCATTATGATATTTTTTGCGTATATCTTTGAAAAATCGCAACAAAGGTACTATATTTAGACATAAAAAATGGCATGGATGTTGT
>JAZLBU010000120.1:0-2977 GCA_045613845.1 Prevotella sp.
GATAGGTGGCACCACAGGGGCAGTGATGGCATTCGCATTCATATTCGGTTTTAATCCGCTATGGTGGATATGCGCTCTGATGTTGCTTGCAGGAATAGTGGGCACCAGTCGCACACTGCTGAGGCTACACACACTGGGAGAAGTGACGGGAGGATTCCTCATAGGACTACTCGCAGGCTTCGGAGCGGTGATACTTTCGTAGGGAGACGATTTCGATAAATTTCAAACTTCAATAATATATGAATCCAATAGTATCAATTATCATGGGCAGCACAAGCGATATGCCCGTAATGGAGAAAGCAATGCAGTTTCTGAACGACCAGCAGATACCTTTTGAGGTGAATGCACTGTCAGCACACCGCACACCAGACGCGGTGGAGCAGTTTGCACAGGGTGCTGAGGCTCGTGGCATAAAGGTGATTATCGCAGCAGCAGGTATGGCAGCAGCACTGCCAGGCGTGATAGCTGCCTCAACTACACTGCCTGTTATCGGTGTGCCTATAAAGGGTATGCTCGACGGACTGGACGCTATGCTCTCTATCATACAGATGCCTCCAGGCATACCTGTTGCCACAGTGGGAGTGAATGGTGCAATGAATGCAGCTATACTCGCTATGGAGATGCTTGCCCTGACAGACAAGCAGGTAGCAGAGAAGATGAAGGCTTACAAGGCATCACTCGGCAAGAAGATAGAAAAGGCTAACAAGGACCTTGCTGAGGTAAAGTACGAATACAAGACGAACTAATTGTTCAAAGGTTCAAAAGTTCAATGAAAAGAAGAGAGACAACTCCCACCCATGTGGGCAACATAACGATTGGCAGCGAGTCACCTATCAGGGTGCAGTCAATGACCACTACCAATACTAACGATACAGAGGCAAGTGTGGCGCAGGCAAAGCGTATCATAGCTGCTGGAGGAGAGTTGGTTAGACTCACTACGCAGGGTAGGCGCGAGGCTGAGAATATGGCAAATATCTCTGCTGCACTGAAGGCTGAGGGTATCATGACACCACTCGTGGCCGATGTGCATTTCAATGCCAATGTAGCTGACGTTGCTGCGCTGTATTGTGAGAAGGTTCGTGTGAACCCAGGCAACTATGTTGATCCGGCTCGTACCTTCAAGAAACTGGAATATACCGATGAGGAATATGCTGAGGAACTGAAGAAGATAGAGGAGCGCTTCGTACCATTTCTCAATATATGTAAGGAACACAAGACGGCTGTGCGCATAGGTGTGAATCACGGTTCGCTGTCAGACCGCATCATGTCGCGATATGGTGATACACCAGAGGGAATAGTAGAGTCGTGTCTTGAGTTTCTGCGCATCTGTAAGAGGGAGCAGTTCGGCGATGTAGTGCTATCTATCAAAGCAAGTAACACAGTGGTGATGGTAGCATCCGTTCGTCTGCTCGTCAAGGCAATGGACAAGGAGGATATGCACTATCCACTGCACCTCGGTGTGACTGAGGCTGGCGAGGGAGAAGACGGTAGGATAAAGAGTGCCGTAGGTATCGGAGCCCTTCTTACTGAAGGCATTGGCGACACCATTCGTGTGAGTCTGTCAGAAGAACCTGAGGCAGAGATTCCTGTTGCCAAGAAACTGGTGAACTTTATAGATGAATGTGCTGCTAAACGTGAGAATGCACGCATAGAAGGTGATACGCTTTTCCTTGATTTCAATGAAGAGAACACAGAGGATTTGCAACTGAAGGCTGCTATGGCTGCTGGTGCGCTGCTCATTGACGGTAAGGCGAAAGAACTCACTATATATAATAAAGGTGTAGAACAAAAGGAACTGGCAGACAGCATACTGCAGGCAGCTCGTGTAAAATTTACCAAGACGGAGTATATCTCTTGTCCTGGTTGTGGAAGAACACTCTACGACCTGCGTGGCACCATAGCAAAGATAAAGGAGGCTATAGGCGAAGCAGCAAAGCAAGACAAGCGCTTTAACACTCTGAAGATAGGTATCATGGGATGCATAGTGAACGGCCCTGGCGAGATGGCTGATGCAGACTTCGGTTATGTGGGAGCAGGACCAAACAAGATATCCCTATACAAAGGAAAGGAATGTGTGGAAAAGGCTATTCCAGAAACTGAGGCGGTGGACAAACTTCTAACGCTGATAAGAGAAAATCTATCGTAATATCGACATATCGAAAAAAAATCAATAAGACAATGGAAAAAATAAAAGAAGCATTTGCAGAAAAACTGCTTGCCGTAAAGGCTATCAAATTGCAGCCTAACGACCCATTCACATGGGCTAGTGGCTGGAAGTCACCAATCTATACCGACAACCGTCAGACATTAGCTTACCCAGAACTACGTTCTTTCGTAAAGCAGGAACTGGTGCATCTGGTTCATACGGAGTTTCCTGAAGCAACAGCTGTGGCTGGTGTGGCAACAGGAGCAATAGCACAGGGAGCGTTGGTTGCTGATGAATTACAGATGCCATACTGCTATGTTCGTCCAAAACCAAAAGATCATGGTATGGGCAACCAAATAGAGGGTTCATTGCCACAGGGTGCTAAGGTGGTGGTGATTGAGGACCTTATCTCTACTGGTGGTTCATCGCTCAAGGCTGTTGATGCCCTCCGCAAGGCAGGTTTTGAGGTTGTAGGAATGGTAGCAAGCTACACCTACGGTTTTCCTGTAGCTGAAGAGGCATTCAAGGAGGCTGGCGTGCGACTCGTTACTCTCTCTGACTATGAACACACTACTGCTATTGCTGCTAAGACGGGTTACATTAAGGAGGAAGACCTTGCAGTCCTCGCTGAGTGGCGCAAGAGTCCAAATACTTGGAAGCAGTAATAGTAAAAGCTAGACAATCTAGTCCTACTAGAAAATCAAGAGTACAAAAAAAGGAGGCCTTTCAAAATGGAAGACCTCCTTTTCTTTATGCTTTAAACTTTAAACTTTATACTTTATACTTTATACTTTATGCATTCTACCTCATCACCTTCTTGCCGTTGATGAT